>NZ_APNG01000011.1:0-156430 GCF_040361255.1 Salinisphaera sp. T5B8
TCAGCTTCAAGGCAAATGACCCGGATGAACAACCTACTGAAAGATCACAGCTAGCGTCGAGCCGGGGGTGAAAGATGCAATCGAGCCTGACATGCCGAACGCGATTACTGGCCGGTCTTTTACTGGCACTGGCACTGGCACTGGCGCTACGGGCCGGACTGCTTGCTGGAGCCGAACCGCCGCCCGTCACGCTCGCCGAGCGCTATGACGGCCAGGCCGATGTTGCCGACTACTGGGTTAGCGAAAAATACGACGGTGTCCGTGGCTACTGGACCGGCCACGCACTGATCACCCGCGGCGGCACGCGCATCGATGCGCCGGCATGGTTTACCGCCGGCTGGCCGGACACACCCATGGACGGCGAGTTGTGGATCGGCTACGGCGAATTCGCGCGCGTTTCCGGCATCGTGCGTACGCACGACGCCCAGGATAGCGACTGGCGCCAGATCAGTTATCGCGTGTTCGACCTGCCCGAACACGGGGGCAACTTCGATGCCCGCGTACCCGCCATTCGCGAAACCGTGGCCGATATTGACCAGCCCTGGGTGGTGGCGATTCGTCAGTTCAAAGTGGACGATCCGGCCGCGCTCGATACGGCACTGGACGCGGTGCTCGCCCGTGGCGGCGAGGGCTTGATGCTGCACCGGGGCGATGCGCTTTATCACGCCGGGCGCAGCGACGATCTGCTCAAGCTCAAGCCATATGACGATGCCGAGGCGGTGGTGACCGCCATCAACCCCGGCCAGGGCCGGCTCGAAGGGCTGATGGGCTCACTCGATGTTCGCACGCCCGATGGTCGCGAATTTGCCATCGGCAGCGGCTTTACCGACGCGGAGCGTGCCGACCCGCCACCGGTCGGCAGCTGGATTACCTACCGCTACAACGGCGAAACCGCGACCGGCCTACCGCGTTTCGCCCGTTTTCTGCGGCGACGACCGGGCGGGCCGCCGCCCGAGCCGCCATCACAGCCCTAAGGCCTGGCTCAACCGAATAGCCACCGCGAAGCGCGCATCACCGCCACCGTGGCCAGCATGAGTGCCGTCGGGTAGAAACAGGCGGTAAAGCCCAACGAGCGCGCGGGCGCGCCACGTGCATAGCCGGCGAAAAACAGAATACGGCCGAGTACGAACACGATGGCCGCGAGCACCACGGCCGACAGTGTGCCGATGGGCATGAGCAGCACCCAGGCGAAATACGCCACCACGGCCAGCATTACCTGCTCATGCGTGTTCTGGGCCAGCGCCCGCAACAACTGAACGCGCGGCGTACCCTCGCTCAGCCCCGCCCCGTCGATATCAGCCGCATGAAAGAAGCGATGCTTTGCGATACGTCCGAGCGCGAACATCAGACACAGCGCCGGCAATAACGAAGCCCCGCTGGCGATCGACAACCGCGTGGCCAGGTCGTTGTCGAACGGGCCGAATAGATCGACGAACGCACCGCCCCACACCACGACGACCGCCACGATGGCACCGGCCGCCATGCCGCGAAGCACGCCGCGCTGGTGGGTCGACAACGCCGTCATCGAAGCGCTGGCCCGGTATCAGAGCTTGACCTCGAACCCCTCGAACTGGGGCGGGCCGAGATAGATATCGCGACGCGCGCCGGCATTCGCATGCGCCTTGCGAAAGGCTTCGCTCTGGGTCCAGGCCTCGAACGCTTCGCGGGATTCCCACTCGGAGTGGGAAGCGAACAACGTGTGCTCCTCGTTGGACGGCCCCTGCAACAGATTGAACTGCTTGAAGCCGGGCACATCCTGCAGATGGGTGTCGCGTTCGCGCCAGATGGCAAGAAACTCCTCCTCGCAGCCGGGCTTGATCTTGAAACGGTTCATGGCGATGAACATGGCCTGCTCCCATCTTTGAAAAACCGTTGCGAGTATACGCATCGCGGCCGCGCCCATGGCACAACGGTCATTGCGCAATACAGCTACAATGGCGCGCTTTGTGACCTGGCCGGGCATAGCCGCTCGCGCCATCGGGAGCCGCTGTGCTGATTCGTATTCTTGAGATCACGGTGCCGGTATTCGGCATCATCGCCCTGGCCTATGCCTACGGCCGTCGGCGCCCGACCGATCTGCGCGACGCGAACCGGCTCAACATCAGCATCTTCACGCCCGCGCTGATCTTTCATGCGCTCACCGAGCGCTCGCAGGGTGGGGACGATTTCATCATGGCCGCCCTCGGCGCCACGGTCATCGTGCTGGGCTCCGGCCTGCTCGCCTGGGCCTGGGTACGGGTCACCAAACGCGACCCGGCCGTTTATATCGGCCCGGCCATGTTCAACAACTGCGGCAATCTGGGCCTGCCACTGGCCATTCTCGCCTTTGGCGAAGACGCCCTGCCGCTGGCCGTGGTGCTGCTGGTCACCGAAAACCTGCTGCAGTTCACCGTCGGCCTGTGGTTGCTGGGCGATTCGATTCATATCAAGCGTCTGGCCACCAATCCGGTCCTGGTGGCTACCTTCGCCGGCGTGATCGGCATGGTTATGGACTGGCATGCCCCGGCGATGATCGAGCCCGGTATTCGCATGCTCGGGGAAATCTCCATTCCGCTCATGCTGGTCGCACTCGGCGTGCGCCTGGCCGACGGCGCGCCGGGTCAATGGGTCGCCGGCTTCTGGGGCGGGTTGCTGTGCCCACTCACCGGCCTGCTCGTGGCCGTGCCCTGGGTATTGATCACCCAGCCCGAGCCGCCGCTGGCCGCCCTGCTGATCGTGTTCGGCGCCCTGCCTCCGGCGGTACTCAACTACATGCTCGCCGAACAATTCGAGATCGCCCCGGAACAGGTCGCCGCGATCGTGGCCGTTGGGCATGTGATTGCGCTGGCGGTGATACCGCTCGCGCTTTATTGCGTTTTATAGCACTTGGATCGAGATCGATTGCCCGGCTTACCGCCATGCTAGAGAACACATCAGCGAAGCCGCGAAGGTAGTTTGATCGGATTTGCCTTGCCATGCGTACAAGCAAGTATCGTGATCCGGCTTTCTTGCACCTGATACCAAATCAGAAACGGAAATCGGCGCAGTACTGCCCGCCGTACGCCGCGGTATTTCTGTGGGTAAAGAAACGGCGCCTCGGCAAGCCGGTCCATTAGCGCGTTAAATTCCGCGTTGAACTCGGCTGCCAAACCAGCCTGTTGCTGTTCGTACCACTGCTGCGCTTCAACCACATCGCGTTCTGCAGCACGACGCAGATAGACGTTATAGATCAAGGTAGCTGGCGGTTGAGCCGCTCGCGAACGTCGGACCACGGACTTTCGTCAACCGGATTAGCTTCAGCATCGGCGATACGCGCGTCCAGTATCGATCGCTCGGCGGCTGTCACAGGCACCTCTTCCGTGCCAATCGTTTCCCAGACCGCCTCAATGAACTCCAATCGCTCAGCGAGCGAGAGTTCCTTGACCTTCGATATTAAGTTCGTATCGACCATGGATAGAGAATAGCGTAATCGCGGCATACGCAATACGCCCGCAACCGACTGCCCGATTCAAACCGGCGGCAGCGCACGATTCATGTGGCCATTACCGATCGGCACGGGGTCGAACGCCAGCGCGTTCACACCCTCGATACAGGCAATATTGAGCCCATACTCCGACGGGTTGCTGCGTCGTTTGTGGTGGGTATAAACGCCGCACAGGCTGCAGAAGAAATGTTCGGCCACCCGCGTGCCCCAGCGATAGACCGAAAGTACGTCTTCGCCTTTGACGACGGTGACGTGGGTCGTGGGCACACTGGCCATGACATAGCCTTTTCGGCTGCAAAGCGAGCAATCACATCGCCTGAGGTTCTCCA
The DNA here is from genome assembly GCF_040361255.1 of Salinisphaera sp. T5B8. Taxonomy (NCBI): domain Bacteria; kingdom Pseudomonadati; phylum Pseudomonadota; class Gammaproteobacteria; order Salinisphaerales; family Salinisphaeraceae; genus Salinisphaera; species Salinisphaera sp. T5B8. The sequence continues at coordinate 3,793 of NZ_APNG01000011.1, forward strand.
GGCCGTTGTCGAATTGAATTTCAAGCTCAACCGACCCGCAATGGCAAGTCGCTTTTCGAAACTCCGTCATAAGGCTTCCTCGGATTCGCTGGTTCAACCTGGTCAAGATATCGCAGGTATACCCGCACGCCGGAACAACGTTTTCGTCAATCTCGACTCGAGCCGTTTGTCTAAACCGCTGGCGCCAACAACAACGGGAGCCGCCCATGCCGTACTCGTACCAACCGCACAAAAAAAGCCGGCCGATCATAAGACCGGCCGGCTCGGTACAGCAGGATGCGCTAGCCGATCAACTCTGTTCGCTCAGGAACGGATAATCGGTATAGCCCTTTTCGTCACCGCCGTAGTAGGTGGCTTCGTCCGGCTTGTTGAGTTCGGCGCCGACGCGGAATCGCTCGACCAGGTCCGGGTTGGCGATATAGGGACGACCGAAGGCCGCACCGTCGCCGAGGCCCTTTTCGATCAGCGCTTCGGCCTTTTCCGCGGTGTAGTGACCACAGAAGATGAGCGCGCCGTCGGCAAAGCGTTCGCGCATGGCCTGACGGAATTCGTCGGTGAGCTTGATGTCGCCGCCGGCCCAGTCGGGCTCGTTGATATGCAGATAGGCCAGACCGCGCTTGTTTAGCTGTTCGGCCATGTAGAAGGCCATCGCCTTGGGCTCGTCGTCGGTCAGGCCGAAGATCTCGATGAACGGCGACATGCGAATGCCCACGCGATCCGCGCCCATCACCTCGACCACGGCATCCACGACTTCCAGCGGCAGACGCGCCCGGTTTTCGATGGAGCCACCGTAGGCATCGGTACGCTTGTTGGCACCAGTGGCCATGAACTGCTGGAGCAGATAGGCGTTGGCGGCATGCACTTCCACCATATCGAAGCCGGCCCGCTTGGCGCGGATCGCAGCCTGACGATATTCCTCCACCACTTCGGGGATTTCCTTGGTTTCCAGTGCGCGTGGCGTAGAGGAATCCTGCAGGCCTTCGCTGCCGTCCTCGAACTGGACATAGGATTTTGCGCCTTCGCCGCGAATGGCGCTGGGTGCAACCGGCTTGCGCCCGTCCGGGTGCACCATTTCATGGCCGACCCGGCCGACATGCCACAACTGCAGGCACATACGCCCGCCGGCGTCGTGAACGGCATCCACTACGCCTTTCCAGCCGGCTTCCTGTTCGTCGGTGAAGATACTCGGCGTAAATACATAACCCCGGGCGGATTCCGAGATATTGGTAGCCTCGGAGATGATCATGCCCGCACCGGCCCGCTGCGAATAATAGGTGCGCTGCATGTCGCCGGGTACCTGGTCACGACAGCGAGCCCGGGTGAGCGGCGCCATGATGACGCGGTTGGGCAGCTGGACGGCGCCGAAATTGATCGGCGAAAGAAGCTTGTCGACAGCCATGGTTTTCCTTGGTCGAAAGATCGAGTGATGCCCGAGACTTGGTGGCCTCGCGCATCAAATCAAGTCGATTGCGCACAACGCTTTCATGCGCCAGACACAAAAAAGCCCTGCCGCAACGCGACAGGGCCGAGGCTTTGCAAAAGCCGGTTCGCTTATTCGGCCTTGACCGTCAGCGTGCCCTTCATGCCGGCCTGGAAATGGCCCGGGAAGGTGCAGATATAGGTGTAATCACCCGGCTCTTCCGGCGCGGTGAAGGTGACGGTGTCGGATTCACCACCGCCGACCAGACCGGTATGGGCGATGATCTGATCGCTCATGTCTTCCGGCACATAGTCGTTGGCCTTGGCGCTCATGGCGGCTTCGTCGACCTTGGCGGCATCGGCGTCGGCCTTGAGCAGGAGCCAGTTATGCGCCATGGCGGCTGCCGGCAGCTTGCTGTTGTTGACCAGCTTGATGGTCACTTCTTCGCCCGGCTTGACGGTAATCGATTCCTGGCTGAAACGCAGGCTGTTCATGCCTTCGATTTCGACCGTCTTGGCCTGGGCGGCCACCGCCAGCGTGGACAACGCGGCAAACAATACGAACAGGACAGTTTTCTTCAACATATCGCTCGATCTCCTTTGAATTCGTCAATGCACAATGCATCGAATCAGTGCAATACGCAAGCTTCGACAAGGCTTTGCGGCTCATCATGCAGGCCGTTTCAGCCCCCGCTCATGACCTTGTCGAGTCTAGTCGAAGCGCCTGAACGATGGCTGACGCAAACCAGGGCCTATCGACACGAGATAAGCCCGTGACGACACCCCCTAGAACACAATCACCTGCCGAATGGCCTCGCCGGCGGCTAGGCGTTCAAAGCCGGTATTGATTTCGTCGAGGGTCAGCCGGTGCGTGAGCAGGCGATCGACCGGCAGCCGTCCGGCCTGATAGAGGGCAATGTATTCGGGGATATCGAGCTTGGGCACATGCCCGCCCAGATACGAGCCCATGAGTGTGCGTTCCTGGGCCACCAGTTGGGTCGGCGACACCGGCAGACGCACATCCGGATGCGGCAAGCCCGCAGTGACCGTCTTGCCTCCCTTGCCGGTCGCGGCAAACGCGAATTCGAGCGCCGGCTGCACGCCGGCGAATTCCGCGGCGATATCCACGCCGCCGCCCGTCCATTCCTTGATCTTGTCCAGCGCGTCGTCGTCCTTGGTATTCACGGTGGCGGTGGCACCCAGCTCACGCGCACGTTCGAGCTTGTCGTCGTCGATATCGGCGGCGATCACCTGCGCGGCGCCACCGGCGATCGCGCCAAGTACCGCCGACAGACCGACCCCGCCCAGGCCCACGACGAGTACCGTCTGGCCCAGACGCAAACCGGCGGTATGCACCATCGCGCCCACGCCGGTGAGCACGGCACAACCGAAGATGGCCGCGATCTCGAAATCGAGGTTCTTGTCGATCTTGACCAGCGATTCCGTACGCACCACCGCATATTCGGCAAAGCCGGATACGCCCAGATGGTGATAGACATCGTTGCCCTGTTCTTTCAGACGAATGCCGTCATCGAGCAGCGTGCCGGCATTATTGGCCACCGCACCCGGTGTACACAGCGCAGCGCGCCCGTCGGCACAGTATTCGCAGTGGCCGCAGCTGGGCACGAACGAACACACGATGTGATCGCCCACCTCGAAGCCTTTCACGTTCGGCCCAACTTCGATGATCTCGCCGGCGGCTTCGTGGCCGAGCACCATGGGCGTGGGGCGTGGGCGATTACCGTCGATGGTAGACAGGTCGGAATGACACAGCCCGGCTGCATGGATCTTGATCAGCACTTCCCCCGCCTGCGGGTCATCGAGCTCGAAGGTCTCGATCTTGAGCGGCTGGGAATCGCTGTACGGACGCTGCGCGGACATCTCGCGCAATACGGCAGCTCGGGTCTGCATAAGAACTCCTGGTCTAGAAAAATGCCGGCAACATAAGCGGCCTGCGCTCGAATCTATCATTCGAAACGATGTTTCGGGAGTATGAATCTTACCTGCGAGGCTTCGAGGGTCCTGTCAGTCGTGCAAAAATACGGCCTTCATACGTTTACCCGACGGTCAGTGCGTCGTGCGCTGGCTCGTTCGCAAAGGCTTTGACATGACCCCCAGCACCGAGACCTACGCCATCGATATCGCCGGCCTGCATCGCGAGCTTCCGCTGTTCGAGGTTTCCAGCGGAACCCGCATCGCAGTGCTCAACGTACTCGGCGACACCGAACTGGTAGAAACCGCCAGCCGCGCGCTCGCCAAAAAACTCGATGCCGTGGACTACAGCGTGCTCGTCACCGCCGAGGCGAAATCGATCCCGCTGGTGCATGCCCTGTCGGTGGCTACCGGCAAGCCCTACGTCGTGCTGCGCAAGAACTACAAGCCGTATATGGGCGATGCGCTCAAGGCCGAAACGCTGTCGATCACCACCGGCGAACCGCAGACGCTGTTTCTCGATGCCAAGGACCGGGCCCTGGTCGACGGCGCACGCATTATCCTGCTGGACGACGTGATCAGCTCCGGCTCCACGCTCAAGGCGATGCAGGCGATCATGGATCGCGCCGGTGCGATCGTGGCCGCCGAGGCCGCGATCCTCACCGAAGGCGAGCGCGAAAGCTGGCACGAGATCATCGCGCTTGGCCATCTGCCGGTCTTCACCGACGATCAAAGCTCGTAATCCGGAGCAAAACAGCGGACGTGGTCAGCTGTTTTCAACCCGAAAGATCATCGATTGGTCTACCGGATCAATCGACCTCTACACGGCAAAGACCGCGGTCGCGATACCGAAACCATAGAGCACGACCAGCGCCGCACTTTCGAAGCCGATATTGGCCAGCCCGCGCTTTTCGCGGCGGATGAGGCCCAGCAACAGCACGCCGGTCATGAGAATCGACAGCGCCATCCAGAGCAGCGTCTGTTGCGGGATGGCGTGATAGATCGAGCCGTCGCGGTAGGCGATATCCGCCGCGCCCGCGAACAGGCAATCGAAGGCATTACCGCCGATGATGCCACCCACCGCCAGCTGCAGTGCGCCACGGCGTACCGCCGCGATCGAGGTCACCAGTTCCGGCAACGAGGTACAGATGGCGGTGAGCACCACGCCCACCGCGGTCGCACCGAGACCGGTCTGGGCGCCGATACGGCTGGCCACGGTTTCGAGCACGAACCCGCTAAGGCCCAGCAGCGCGGCCAGCGCCGCAAAGCTCAGCCATAGCGACACCAGTGAACGCGCCAGTGCGTCGTCGTCGGGCTCGTCTGCACGGGTTTCACCGGTTTCGCGCGGCGCCCACATGCGCAGCTGCTGGGCATCGTTGACCACGCGCAGACCAAAGCCGTAGCCGGCGAACAACACCAGCGTAGCCGGATGAATACCGGCGATCGTATAGTCCGGCGTATAGGGCGCGACCAGCAATAGCGACAACAAACAGATAAGCAACGCGCTCTGGGCCAGATTGGCGGTGGAGGCAGCGGCATGTTCGAGATTGGCGCGCTGATAGACCCCATCGGCGATCGCCAGAAACACCGTCTGTACGGCGATACCACCCAGCGCATTGCTCATGGCCAGCTCCGGCTCGCCCTTGAGCGCGGCGGTCACCGATACGACGATACCCGACAGCGACGTCGCCGCCCCCAGCAATACCGCACCCGCGATCGCTTCGCCCAGGCCGGTACGGTCGGCCAGATCGTCGGCAATATGGGTCAGGCGCGTGCCGACCACGGCGATCACGACCGCGATCAGTACAAACAGGCCCAGGTTGGCTTCCAGCCCCAGCGACGCGATCCAACTCATCCGGAAATACTGCGCCGTTTGAAGGGTTTGTCGCGTTCCTTGCCATTGCGCGCGATGCTGATGCGCTGATTCACGCGTCCGATCAGTCGCCGTTGCCAACGCCGCTCGGCAGCGGTGGCCGCCGATTCACTGGCACCCCAGGCTTCCTGCAACAGGAATTTTCCGGCCGCAACGGCATCGGGCGAGTAGGCGCTCATCTCGAGCGCAATATCGCGTGCGGCTTCGGCCGGATTGGCGTCGATATGGGTGACCAGACCCAGCGCATGGGCTTCGTCAGCACCGATGATCTTGGCACTCATGACCAGTTGCTTGGCCACGTCGATACGCACCAGCTCGCGCAACAGGGCCACGCCGCCCATATCCGGAACCAGGCCCCATTTGGTTTCCATGATCGAAAACCGCGCATCCGGTGCGGCCACACGCACGTCCGCACCCAAAGCCAGCTGTATGCCGGCACCAAAGCAGTTGCCATGGATAGCCGCGATCACGGGCACGGCAATATCGCGCCAGGCCAGGCTCCAGCGTTGAAACCGATTGGCATAGGGCAGCAACAGTTGCGCCATCGCCGGTGCCGCGGCCAGCGGCGACTTCATCACCGAGGCGAAATCCAGACCGGCACAGAACGAGGGCCCATTGCCCTGAATGACGATCGCACGCAGATCGCGATCCTTGGCCAAGGTGCTCGCGGCGTCGTTAACCGCGTCCAGCATGGCCAGATTCATGCCGTTGTGCTTGCGCGGCCGGTTCAGGCACACCCGCGCCAGATTACTTTCATGTTCGACGACGACGGTTTGTTCCGCTTCGCTCATAGGCCCTCTCCGGCGCAAAAGATCTCACTTTGCCGGCTTTTGATCCGATCGCCTAGCGCGGCGCGACGCCCGTTTGGCGATCGGCCGCGCACACGCCTACCGGCCAGGCAAAAAAAGACGGCCCGCAGGCCGCCTTTTCGACGCATTGCGATCGCGCTTTATGCTTTCAGATGCTGTTCGAAAAACGTCATGCTGCGTTGCCAGGCTTTCTTGCTGGCCTCGGGATCGTAATAGTCCCAGTCTTCGTTGCCGAAGGCATGCGGCGCATCATAGCGATAGGCTTCATAGGGCACGTTTGCCGCCTTGAGCTTGTCCTCGAAGGCATCGGCCTGATCGATGGGGAAGAAGGTGTCCTGCTCGGCGAAATGACACTGCAACGGGATGGTAATCGAGGCCGGATCGCCGGCTTCGTCCGGCGGAATGCCATACCAGGACACCGCGGCATCGGTTTCGTCGTTATGCATGGCCGACAGCACCGCTAGCACGCCGCCCATGCAGAAACCGATGACGCCGACCTTGTCGCTATCGGCCTTGAGGTATTGCAGCGCACCGCGAATATCCTGGGTCGCGGCATCACCGAAGTCGAGCTCGTTCATCTTGTGCTCGGCTTCTTTTTCATCCAGCGCCTTGTCGCCGTGATAGAGATCGGGCACGAGCACCCGATAGCCGGCGTCCGTCCACTGCTGGCCGACCCGCTTGATCTGGTCGTTGAGCCCCCACCATTCCTGGATCACCACAATACCCGGCGCATTCGCATTATTCTGCGGCTCGGCATAGAAGCCGCTGGCCGTGCCGCCGTCGGGCCGCTTGTATTCGATATTTTCGGACATGGCGTGTGTTACTCGATAAGAAAACGTACCTGCATGCTACCGCGCCCATATTGCGTTTTTAAACGCGACGATCGCGGGCGCGGCGCATGTTCGGCTCAAGTGAGGCGCCTAGCGCGCGGCCTGCTGACGCACGCCGGTCAGGGCCGCGAACTGGGTATCGTTAAGCACGGCATCCAGCGGCAACCAGGCCTGGCTGTCGGGGGTACGGGTGCGCAGGGCCGGATCGGCCAGCGAGACTTTTTCGCCGGTCTTTTCCTCGATGATGCGTTCGATGGCGGCCGCATCCAGTTCACCTTTCTGCAGCTTGACCAGTTCGGCCTCGTCCAGCTCCAGGGTGGTGTTGTTCGCGCTGCCCGGCAGATAGATCGCGCCGGTGGCAAAGTCCACGGCAAAAGCGATCACGCCCGGCACGATGAAGAACAGCAGGCCCACGGCATCGAGCACGGCGACGGCCGGATCGATACGGCCATCGACCTGGCCCTTGCGCTCGGGATACAGGATCACACCACAGGCCGTGGTGCCGATCAGCGTCGCCGTCATCGTCGCCACGATACCCGCACGGCGCGCGTTTCTGAATCGATCGGTCATATGTTTTCCCCATGAATGATTGGACGTCGAGTGTGTAGCGCGCCCATCCCGCGCCATGACCTCGACCGAATGATTGTAGCGCCTACTCAGGATTCGCGCGCGCGGCCGATCAAGTGGGTAGAGCCCTTCCCGCCCACGCAGCGCGAACGAACACCATGGCGAAATATAACGGGTCGGCGATGGACCGAACCCAGGCATTTGCGACGAGCGCAGAGCCGGCCGGCGACAGTGCGGGCTTCACCCTGATCGAACTCATGATCGTGGTCGCGATCATCGGCATTCTCGCGGCCATCGCGGTACCGGTTTATATCAATTACATCGCCCGTGCCAAGGTCAGCGAAGGCCTGGCGCTGGCAGCACCGGTGAAAACAGCGGTCGTCGAGTACTACAGCATCCACGGCAAACTGCCCGATGTCGAAGGCAACAACTGGATCCAGGTACTCAAGGCCCTCAACCTGCCGGACAGTTCGGACGCCGGCGCGGCCTCGGGCAAGTACGTCAAGCGTATCTGGTGGTACAACAACGCCGATGCCCCGGCGATCAAGATCCGCTATAGCGGCATTCCCATCGACGACGATCTGTTGTTCCTGGAAGCCGACATCAACGACGGCGCGATCCGCTGGAACTGCACCGCGCCCAGCAGCGACGGCGTGGACGATCGTTACCTGCCCGCCAGCTGCCGCTGACCGGCACCGTGATCGGGCTTATTCGCCCTGCTTGAAACGCCGCAGTTCGCGGCGCTGTTTCTTGTCCGGACGTATGGCCGGCCGTGGCATGGACATGCGCGCCGCCCGCCGCTCGGCGGCCTGAGCTGCACGGCGTTCGCGGCTGGCGTCGGTTTCGTTATAAAGCTGCACGGCTTGCACTGCCGGGCCGCGCTGTTCGCTGAGCCCGCATACATCGATCTCGAACGCTGTCTCGCCCTTGGTGATATCCAGCCGGTCGTCGACCTTGACCGCCGTGCTCGCCTTGGCCCGGTGGCCGTTGACATGCACCTTGCCGCCCTTGACCGCCTTGGCGGCCATGGAGCGGGTCTTGAAGAAACGCGCCGCCCAGAGCCATTTATCGACCCGTACGGCAGTGTTGTGTGCAGCCTGCGTCATGCCCAGACTGTGACATCAAATTCGATGACCGCAAACCATTCGCGTGTTCGATCGTTTCCGTCTGATCTATCGCCTGCGTGCGACGCCCGAAGGGATTCATGTCGTTGCCGGGCGTGTACCGCCGCGTTTTCTCGCGGCCGTGCGCGATATCGCCCGTCTCCACGGCATCGACTGCGGCGAGATCGAATGCAAGGGCCGCGCCCGCCATGCGCGTCTGCGCTTTTCCGACGATTTCCCCAAAACCGGCCGTCAGGCCATACGCAATGTCTGGACACCGCCAACCGCGCCAGGACCAAGCGGCGGCCGACGTGCGCGCGGCTGAATACCCGGGGTCCACGCAACGGGCTGCTTGACGATGCAGGAAACGCGATTGGCTGCACCCAGGCAAGTTGGTCCACCAATGAACGCGAAGACACGCGGCGAAAGATAGCGCGCTCGAAACGCGCCGGGTGCGATGTTCGGGCGGCCTCCTGAACTTTGCACATGACCGAGACGGACTTGGCGCGCCGCGCGCCCTGTCGCCCTGTCGCCCTGTCGCCCGGCCATCAACCCGTCGGCACGCACACCCGGCCAACGCCGTGAGATACGACAAAGGTCTGACATCGATCGATCGAATGGCGTATGTTTACGCGGGGCTTCACTTCGCAGGGACAAGCGCATGATCACGGTTCACCATCTCGAGGATTCACGCTCGCAACGCGTGCTATGGCTACTCGAAGAACTGGAGTTGCCCTATGAGGTCAAGCACTACAAGCGTGATCCCAAGACCATGCTCGCGCCCGCCGAACTCAAGAAAATACATCCGCTGGGTAAATCGCCGCTGATTACCGACGACGAGCGCACGGTTGCCGAAACCGGGCTGATCATCGACTACATCGTGGAAACCCACGGCAACGGCGCTTTGGCCCCGCCCCGCGGCAGCGAACAACGCATGGCCTACGACTACTGGCTGCACTATGCCGAAGGCTCGGCCATGCCGCCGTTATTGCTGCATCTGGTCTTCGATACCGTGGAAAAGAAGGCGCCGTTCGTAATCCGCCCCATCGCGAAGGCGATTTCGGCCAACGTGAAAAAACAGTTCATCCGCCCGCAGCTCAATCTGCATATGGACTATATCGAGCACGCCCTGCGCCAACATACCTGGTTCGTGGGCGATACCTTCAGCGCCGCCGATATCATGATGAGCTTTCCCCTGGAGGCCGCCTGCGCGCGTATGGATCTACAGCCGCGCTGCCCCAATATCGCCGCCTTCGTCAAACGTATTCACGAGCGCCCCGCCTATCAGCGCGCCCTCGAGGCCGGTGGCCCCTACGCCTACGCCTGACGTGAACAGACCCGCGAAGAGCGGGCCTGTTCGACACGTTCGCCCGTAACGGCTTAACTGCCGGACGATTCGTCCGCACTCTCGTCGGCCGTCGACGACGCGTCATCGCCGACCGTGACCTGGTCGCGGATTTCCTCGACCGTCTTGTCGCCGATACCGCTGACCCGCGTCAGATCGTCCACCGATTCGAACGGCCCGTGGGCTTCACGTTCTTCGATGATCGCAGCCGACTTGGATTCGCCGATATAAGGCAGCTGACTGAGCGCCTCGGCATCAGCGCTATTGATATTGACCGCTGCCATGGCGAGACCACTGAGGCTCAGCAGGCAGATGGCGATGAAAAGAATGGCTATTTTTTTCATGGTTTAGACTCCCGTGCATTCGGAAGCTTGAACCTATCGAGTCCGATCGGATGGCGCAAACCGATTCATTTGATAGGGCCGATAGCCACTATCGAGAAACGAAGACTCAATTACTTACGGCATTTTTCGCTTAAATTTCGAAATAGCGTTCTAAATCCGAAAATCCAATATGCGCACTCGCCACTGTCATTGCGTCCCGGGCGAGCGCGTCACGAACTTCGCCTTTTCGACCTGCCAGCGCCGGGCCAGACCGCTGACCCGATCACAGCCCAACGCGCGCGGCTCGGATCGCGGTGCCAGGGTGAACTCGCTGGGACTCTGGGCGCGGGTTGCGCCGGTGTAGGCCATCAATACGACCCGGATGGCGCGTTTGGCATGGCTATTGGCGATCTGGCGCAACTGGCCCCGGTGGCGCATGCAGTCGGCAGTGAGCACCGTGCTGAATACGAGGTAGTCGCGTGCTGTCGGCTTGTCGGCCCGCGGGTTGCCGAGCGCCGGCAACACAACCAACGCCAGCGTCATCGCTACGGCGAGCCGTAGCCCGGCAATCAACGCTCGCCGGCCTCGCATAACGCACGGATATGCACGGCAGCACTGGCCGCTAGCGCATCCAGTGCATAGCCGCCTTCGAGGGTGGATACGACGCGGCCATCACACAAGCGGTCGGCCGCCTCGACGATGCGCTCGGTAATCCACTGATAATCCTCGGCCTCGAACATGAGATCGGCCAGCGGGTCCGAGCGATGGGCATCGAAACCGGCGGATACGAAGATCATGTCCGGCGCGAAGGCGTCGAGCGCCGGCAACCAGTCGCGCTCGACGGCCTGACGAAACACACTGCCCGGTGTACCGGCCTTGAGCGGTGTCTTGATCAGGGTGTCGTGCGTATTGTCGTCGGCGGTGAAAGGAAACAACGGGTTCTGATAGCTCGAACAGAACAGCGCCCGCGGCTCGTTACGCAACACGTCTTCCGTGCCGTTGCCATGATGGACATCGAAATCCAGCACCGCCACGCGGCGTAGGCCATGGACATGCAATGCATGGGCTGCAGCCACGGCGACGTTATCGAAAAAACAAAACCCCATGGCCCGATCGCGTTCGGCATGGTGGCCCGGCGGGCGTACGGCACAAAAGGCGTTGGCCGCCTGGCCAGCCAGCACTGCATCGGTGGCCGCGACGACCGCGCCCGCGGCATGCAGCGCCGCGTCGAGGCTATGGCCGTTCATCGACGTATCCTCGTCGAGGCGTACGCGCCCGCGGGTCGGCGCGAAACTCACCAGTTCGTTGACATAGGCCGGCGCGTGCACCCGTTTGATCGCATCCAGCGATGCACGCGGTGCTTCGCGGCGTGCGACCTGGCGGTCTACCCCGACCACACTCATGCCTTTTTCGACCGCCACGAGTCGCGCCGGCGACTCCGGGTGGCCGCGCCCCATGTCGTGCAAGGGGCAACTCGAATGGCTGAAATAGGCAGTGGTCATAGGCGGGTCCGTATACCGATGATTAAGCCGGCATAAAACAGCGGGTCGTGGCCAGCTGTTTCCACGCTTTCTCAACGAGCGCCAGCGTATGCCGGCATCGAACAACAGCACAACCGGCAATGCAAGTATGCCGCACCGGCCAGCCCCGCGCGGCGATCGCCTCGGCAAAAAAAACGCCGCACGAGGCGGCGTTTTTCTCGGTGGCTGATACCAGCGCTAGCGCATGGCCACAATACGATCGACCACGTTGCTTTGCTGCGCAGCCTGCGAGCCATAGAGCTGGGCATAGTTATCCTGCATCCAGCGCCCGAACGCATCCGGGTCGTCTTCGTGCAGCAGCGCGGCCAGCGCGTCGAGATTCTCGCCGTCACCCATGGCGGCTTCGCGACGCAGCGCGACCGACTGGGTATCGGCAAAGTCCTGGGCCTGGGTGAAATCGTCATCGATGTTCTTGCCGACGATATAAGCCGTGGTGCCGGCCGTACTCGCGGTGGTAATCAGATCATCGCGATCACGGGCGGAGCCGATGCTCGCCACGCTCAGACCCACAACGGCCACGCCACACAAGGCGATACGGCGCATCAACGGACTGCTCTGTTTGTTCACGGGATTCTCCCTATGGTTGCATCTACCACCGACGTTAGTGCGGCGTTGATGAATTATCGCTGAACTGCAGGCGCCGCTCATTTGTAGAGCGCGTGGCCACCCTCGCGAAATTCCTCGGCTTTCTCGGCCAGCCCCGCGTCGAGTGCGTCTTGCGGGGTTTCGATACCGCGCTCGGCCGCGAATTCGCGTACTTCCTGGGAAATGCGCATGGAACAGAACTTCGGCCCGCACATGGAACAGAAATGCGCGACCTTGGCGCTGTCCTTGGGCAGGGTTTCGTCGTGGAACTCACGCGCTTTCATCGGATCGAGGCCGAGGTTGAACTGGTCTTCCCAGCGGAATTCGAAGCGCGCCTTGGACAGGGCGTTGTCGCGAATCTGGGCCCCCGGATGGCCCTTGGCCAGATCGGCCGCGTGGGCCGCGATCTTGTAGGTGATGATGCCTTCGCGCACATCGTCCTTGTCGGGCAGGCCGAGATGTTCCTTGGGGGTGACATAGCACAGCATCGCCGTGCCGTACCAGCCGATCTGGGCCGCCCCGATCGCCGAGGTGATGTGGTCGTAGCCGGGGCCGATATCGGTGGTCAGCGGGCCCAGCGTGTAGAACGGCGCCTCGTGGCAATCGGCCAGCTCGGCGTCCATGTTCTCCTTGATGCGCTGCATGGGCACATGGCCTGGGCCTTCGATCATCACCTGCACGTCGTGCTTCCAGGCGATCTGGGTCAGCTCGCCCAGGGTACGCAGCTCGGCCATCTGGGCTTCGTCGTTGGCATCGGCAATCGCGCCGGGGCGCAGGCCGTCGCCGAGCGAAAACGCCACGTCATAGGCCTTCATGATTTCGCAGATCTCTTCGAAATGCGTGTACAGGAAGGACTCGGTGTGATGCGCCAGACACCACTTGGCCATGATCGAGCCGCCTCTGGAGACGATACCGGTGACCCGATTGGCGGTCATCGGCACGAACGGCAGGCGCACGCCGGCATGGATGGTGAAATAGTCCACGCCCTGCTCGGCCTGTTCGATGAGCGTGTCGCGATACATTTCCCAGGTCAGGTCTTCGGCCTTGCCGTCGACTTTTTCCAGCGCCTGATAGATCGGCACCGTACCCACCGGCACCGGCGCGTTGCGGATGATCCACTCGCGGGTTTCGTGGATATGCTTGCCGGTGGACAGATCCATGATCGTGTCGCCGCCCCAGCGCGCGGCCCAGACCATCTTCTCGACTTCCTCGGCAATCGAACTCGTCACCGCCGAGGTGCCCATGTTGGCGTTGATCTTCACCCGGAAATTGCGCCCGATGATCATCGGCTCGGATTCGGGGTGATTGATGTTATTGGGAATGATCGCGCGCCCGGCCGCGATTTCGTCGCGCACGAATTCGGGCGTGACGTAGTCGGGGATATTCGCGCCATAGCCTTCGCCCGGATGGCGCCGCAGCAGGCGCGAATCCTTGATCGCCTCGATCTTCGCGTTCTCGCGAATCGCCACGAACTCCATTTCCGGCGTGACGATACCCTGGCGGGCATAGTGCATCTGCGACACGTTGGCGCCGGCCCTGGCCTTGCGCGGCACCCGCACGTCGGGAAAACGCAGATGGCCGGTCGCGGCGTCCTCGGCCCGGGCACGCCCGTACTGCGACGACAGCCCCTCGAGCAGCTCGGTATCGCCGCGCTCCTCGATCCAGGCTGCACGCAGTGCGGGCAGGCCGCGGGTCAGATCGATCGGGGCGTCCGGGTCGGTATACGGCCCGGAACAATCGTAAATCGTGATCGGCGGGTTCTTTTCCACGCCGAACGTGGCCGGCGTATTCGACTGGCTGACCTCGCGCATGGGCACGCGAATATCCGGCCGCGAGCCGGTTTCGTGAATCTTGCGGGAATTGGGGAACGGCTCGCGCATTTCGTCGGCCAGACGCGCGGACACCGCCAGATCTTTGGGAACAGCGCTCATATCGATTTGCCGTCGGGGGAATAGGCTTTCAATCTACCAACCTGCAATGTGCAATAAAAGCCACGCGCGTACGCAGGCGGCACGGTTGGGGCTCAGCGCGGCGCGCCCGCGAGCGTGGCACTGTCGGCAATCATCGCCCCGGCTGCGCGCATGGCCTCGATCGCAGCCTCGGTGTCACCGGGCTGCATGTCCACACCGCGCACGCCGTCGCGCACGAGCGTGACCGCAAACCCTTCGGCCAGCGCATCCAGGACCGTGAACTTCACACACACATCGGCGGCCAAGCCGAGCACCACCAGATGATCGATACCGCGTGCCTTCAAATGCGCGCCAAGCCCGGTGGCATTGCGATGGTGATTGTCGTAGAAGGCCGAATAACTATCCAGGCGCCGGTCCATGCCCTTGCGCACGACATGATCGATGCCAGCGATATCCAGCGCCGAGGCAAAGCCTGCGCCGGGTTGGCCCTGAACACAGTGCGCCGGCCACATAATTTGTTCGTAGCCGTCGAGTTCGATCACCTCGAACGGCGCGCGCCCGGGATGTTCGGCCGCGAACGACAGATGCTGCGGCGGGTGCCAGTCCTGACTGGCCACCACATAGTCGAATGCCGGCATCAAGGCGTTGGCCACCGGTACCACGGCATCGCCGTCGGCAACGGCAAGCGCGCCACCGGGCAGGAAATCGTTCTGTATATCAACGAGTAGAAGCGCCTCGGTCATATCGATCTCACTCGGCCATCTTGCCGGATCGGCTCGGCCGCGGGTTATCGCGTCGCGCCAGCCAGTCGCGCAGCGCATCGGTGGATTCTTCGAGATAGCGGTCGATCAGCGCAGGATAATTGGCATGCGCGGCGAAGTAGGCAAACTGCTCGCCCGCATGGGCACGTACGTCCGCCAGCGCCGGTGCCGATCCTACCCGCTGGCCGTTTTGTACCACCGGCGCCAACAGATCGATATGCGGCGCGTTGGCCTCGAACTGGTGACACTGGGGGCCGCAGGTACCGGCCCAGGCGGTGCTCGGCGCGGCCTCGTCGAACAGTAGATCGGCGCTGGGCTCGCCGTTGCGGGTGAACCGGCGTACCTGATGCACACCGGGCCGGGTGAGCTTGCCCGGCGTATCGGAGAGCTTCATTCGATACGACCAGGTCCCGCGATCGCTACGAATCGCGCCGAGTTTGTAGACGCCGTCGAGCGCGGCATCCGGCTGAGCCGTCGTCAGGCGCGTGCCCACCCCCCAGAGCACGATGGGCGCGCCTTCGCGCTTGAGCTCGGCGATGACGTTTTCATCCAGACTGGAGCTGGCCGCGATCCGGACGTTCTCGAAACCGGCCGCGTCGAGCATGCGCCGCGCTGTCTTCGACAACTCGGCCAGATCGCCGGAATCCAGCCGGATACCGGCCATTTCATGACCGTTTTCGCGCAGTTTCTGGCCGGCCCGAATCGCGTTTTCGATCCCTTCGATCGTGTTGTAGGTATCCACGAGAAACACGCAGTTGTCCGGCAGCGCCCGCGCATAGGTATCGAACGCATCGATCTCGTCGTCGAAGGCCATGACCCAGCCGTGGGCATGGGTGCCGGAAACGGGGATACCGAACAGCTGCCCGGCGAGTACGTTCGATGTACCCGCACAGCCGCCGATATACGCCGCGCGTGCCGCCGACACGCCGCCGTCGATGCCCTGGGCCTTGCGCAGCCCGAAATCGAGCACCGGGTCGCCGCCGGCCGCATGCGCGATACGTGCGGCCTTGGTCGCGACCAGGGTGGGGAAATTCATCATGTTCAACAGCGCGCTTTCCAGCAGCTGCGCCTGCAGGATCGGCGCGCGCACCCGCAGCATCGGCTGATGCGCGAACACGGCGGTGCCTTCCGGCACGGCATGGATATCGCCGGTAAAACGCAGATCGCCCAGATAATCGAGAAAGCCGCGCTCGAACAGCGGATTGCCGGCGTTGTCCTCGAGCGTGGCCAGATAGGCGATATCGGCCTCGGTAAACGCCATCTGGGTGACGTATTCGACCGCCGTTTCCAGCCCGCAGGCGATGGCAAAGCCGTTGTCGAACGGCGCCTCGCGAAAGAACAGATGAAATACCGCCTCGCGCTCGCTGGAGCCGTTATGCCAGTGGGCATAGGCCATCGTCAGCTGATAGAGATCGGTCAGCAGCGCGGGCGCGCGGCCGTAGAGTTGCCCCAGCAAGGACATAGACAAAAGCGCAGGAATGATCCGGGTAGAATGCGAACGTTGGCCGCGAGTTTCAACTCGCCGTCGCCACGCGTACTTGCGCAGCGACGCCGGCCGCCGCAAGCTCGGCGCCATGGACAGGCAGACATCCAAGGACGCCCAGCGCCGCGCCCGCCAACCCGCGCACGAGAAAAAGCGCGGAAAACGGCCACCGTCCCTGGGCAAGCGACTGCTGAGAACGCTGTCGCAGTGGGCGATGGCCGGCTATATCTGGCTGTTGCGCCTGACCTGTCGTATCGACATCGTCGCCGGCCGCGAACACCTCGAAGACACGCTCACGCGCGCGACCCCGGTGGTGCCCTGCGCCTGGCACCAACGGCTGGTGCCGAGCGGTTTGTTCCTGCGCTCACTGGTCGAGCGCGGCATGCATGTGGGTTTTCTGATCAGCCCGTCGCGCGAAGGCGAGTTCATGTCACGGGTGGCCCGCAATCATCGGGTCGAACCCATCCGCGGCTCCTCCAGTCGTACCGGGCGCGAAGCGATGCAGGCCCTGGTCGAAGCGGTAGCGCACGGTATATCGCCGATGATGTACGGCGACGGCCCGCGCGGGCCCGCACGCGTATTCAAGACCGGCGCCGTGATTCTTGCCAGCCGTACCGGCGCGCCGCTGTTTCTGGTGGGCGCGGCGGCCAGCCGCTACTGGCAGGTCAAATCGTGGGATCGGATGCACGTGCCCAAACCGTTCTGCCGGTTTAAAATCGCGGTGGGCGAGCCGTGGCCGATCGGCCAACTGCACGCAAAACACGAAGCCGAAGACATCGCCGAACAACTCGGCCAGCGGCTCGATTCGCTTTGCGAGGTTGCCCACAACGCCGATTGAGTCGGTATGAAAATGGCTGATTTTCGGGCTGAGGGCATGCCTCGGTATGCGCCGCGCCTTGAAGCCGCAACGGCCGTCCCCATGACCCATCGCCATGTGTCGACGTTTATTTTTCCATGACGCTGGAAACGGCTGACCCCATCAGCTTTTTTGATGCCGGATCATTAATAACAAGCCCAGTCATAAGCACAGGAACATGTCGGGTCTATGAGTGAAGACAGTCAGGATCGGCCAAGCTGGCAACACCGGCTGACCATGCGTGTCGCTGTGCCCCTACTGCGGTTGTTGGCGCGCGCGCTGCTGGCCAGCTGTCGTCTGCGCCATGTCGAAGGCGATACGCATCTGACACAGGCGATCGATAGCGGGCGCGCGTTTCTGCCCTGCTGCTGGCATCAGCGCTTGAGCGTGAGCGTGGGTTATCTGCTGCGCGCTCGCGCGCGCGGACTGCGGCCGGGCTTTCTGGTGTCGCCCTCGCGCGACGGCGAGATCGTGGCCGGCGTGGTCGACGGCATGGGCGCCGAGATCATCCGCGGCTCGGCCACGCGCACCGGCGCACGCGCCATGCGCGATTTGTATACCGTGATGAAGACCGGCGTCTGCCCGATCATCCACCCGGACGGCCCGCACGGGCCGGGCTTTGTCGCCAAACCCGGTACGCTCATGCTCGCCCAGATGACCCAGGCCGTGATGCTGCCGATGGCGTTTTCGGCCGATCGTTACTGGCAGCTCGGCTCCTGGGATCGACTGATCATTCCCAAGCCGTTCGCACGCGTGGCCATCGTCATCGGCGAACCCATGGCCGTGGCCCGCGGCGACGATATCAACACCGCGGCCCAGACGCTTAGCGCGCACCTGGATGCGCTCACGCGCGAGGCCGACCGACTGACCGGCGCCCGCCCGCGGCCACCCAGGAAGATGGGCCCATCGGCAGACAATCCTCCGCCCCCGAACACCGCTGCATAACCCGTGGCGACAAGGCCTGCGCGCGCCGCGCCTGCCTCATGGGCGGATCCAGCTCGGCAACGCCGTTGCGGCGCCTTTTAGGCCGAACCCGTTAAACGCCACCGGCGCGACCACGAGCGATTGTTCAGAGCGCCCCTAGGCAGGCGCCACTTCGTCCTGCAGATAGGCCGCCAGGGCGTTGATGGTCGGATATTCGAACAGATCGGTCATCTCCAGCCGGTCCGGCCAGCGGTTTTCGATGCCTTCGTGGATCTGGGCCAGTTCGAGCGACGACAGCCCGATTTCGAACAGGTCGTCATCGACACCGATATCCCGGCCGGGCACGACCTCGTCGCAGATGCGCTTGAGTTCGGCCGCAATATCGGTACTGGCGGGCACCGGTTGTTCGGCCTCTTCTGTGGCGAGCAGCGTATCGAGCCGGGCAGCAATCTCGTCGAATTCGCCCTCGGCATACTGGCGTGCCAGCAATGCGCGCTGCAGCTTGCCGCTGGTGGTCTTGGGCATGCGCGAGATCGGCAGGACGCGCGTCGCCACAAGGCCCGCGCGCTGATTGAGTGCACCGCGCAGCGTGCGCGCGATCTCGGCGAAATCCTCGAGATGCCCACGGAAGACCACGAACAACACCAGCGCCTGCTCGGTCGTGCTCGGCGCCTGTACGCCGGCCGCGGCGAGCTTGTTGAGTTCTGCGCCGGGCAGATCCTGTAGCAGTGCCTCGATATCCTGGGGATAGTGGTTCTGGCCGTTGACGAAGATGATCTCCTTGGCGCGACCGGTAATCACGAGCTCACCGTCGTGATAGAAACCCAGATCGCCGGTATCCAGCCAGCCGTCCCCCATGAGTGCGCCCGCGTTGGCCTGGGGATTATCGTGATAGCCGGCGGTCACGTTGGCACCGCGAATCCAGACCCGGCCCACTACGCCATCGCCCACGGCCTGGCCGTTGTCATCTGCCAGCCGGACTTCGGTGGCCGCGACCGGCGTACCCAGACACACGAGTTCGAGTGCGTGCGTGCTGTCGTCGTAGCGCACCGTATCGCCCACGCCCAGCTCGCCGCGCGCAACCGACACGGTACGCAGACCCCGACCAGGCGCCGGGAACGTGGCCGCCAGGCTGGCTTCGGCCAGGCCGTACACCGCGAACATGGTTTCGCCAGCCAGACCGGTGGGCGCGAGCGTATCGAGAAATTCGCGCACCAGCGCCGGCGCAATCGGCTCGGCGCCGTTATAGATCAGACGCACGCGGGACAGATCGAGCTCGGGCCGGCCCTTGGCCGCGATTGCCCGCAGGGTGTGGCGATAGCCGAAGTTCGGCGAGCACAGCAGCGTGGCCCGTGTTTCGGCCGCTTTTTCCAGCCAGAGCAGGGGCCGACGTGCAAACAGATCCGGCGTCATCAGGTGATGCGCAAAGCCGTTGTAGACCAGCGTCAGGTGAAAGCCGATCAGGCCCATATCATGGGTCAAGGGCATCCAGGACAGCGCAATCTCGTCGGCCCCGAACCGTGAGCCGCTGCTGATCGCCTGAATATTGGCCAGTACGTTGGCATGGCTGAGCACCACGCCCTTGGGATCGCCGGTCGAGCCGGAGGAGAACTGGATGAACGCCGTATCCTGCGCATCGAGCACCGGGCGCTCAGCCGGCTGATCCGCCGCCGGGGGCTCGTCCGAGAAGGCCGTATCGGCCAGCCGCGCGGCGGCGTCGGCTTCACCGCGCTGTTCGAGAAAATCGCGCACGCGCTCGATATGCTTTGGCGCCGCCACGATCCGCGGCTCGTCCAGATGGCGCCATACCCGCACCAGCTTTTCGAGCTGGGCCGGGGTCGCGCCCGCCGCGATCGGCACCGGCACGATCGCGCCGTAGATCGCTCCCCAGAAGAATTGCAGAAAGCGCATGTTGTCTTCGACGAACAGGATCAGATGATCGCCGCGACGCATGCCCTGCTGTTGCAGCACCGCGAGCCGGCCCTCGGCCGATTTCGACAGCATGCGGTAGTTCAGACCGCGCTCGTCGTGGGCACCGTCGATGAATACGATGCCATTCGGCGAGTCGATTTGTGCATCAAGCGCGTCGGCAAGCGTACGAATACCGGACATAAGCAGACCTCTAGGACGATTTCTTATCGCGCGTGCCAGCGAATCGGCACGCCGTCGCCGGGGCGCAGATTGATCCGCGCCTCCAGCGTGGGGGGATGGGCGCCGGCATAAACCGGCGTAAAACGGCGCAGCATCGTGATCAGATGCACACGCATTTCCGTCATTGCCAGATGCTCGCCCACGCAATGGCGCGGGCCGGCGGCAAACGGAATATAGGCAAAACGCGGCGCGGCCGGGCGCTCGGCCAGAAAACGCTCGGGCATAAACCGATCCGGCGTATGCCAGTGCTCCCGATCGCGGTGCAGCACGTAGGGGCTGATGAATATCTGATCGCCGGCCGCGATCTCGTAGTCGCCAAGCGTGTCGTGCGCGATCGCGCGCCGCGACAACAGCCAACCCGGCGGATACAGGCGCAGCGTTTCGTGGATAAGGGCATCGATGAAGCGCAGCCGATGACTGGCGTGATCCGCGAGAGCGGCCAATTCATCGTCGCCCAGATCCGGGCCCAGCGCATCGACCTCGGCCTGCGCCCGCGCACAAAGGTGCGGATGGGTCGCGATCTCGTACCAGGCCCAGGCCAGCGCACTGGCGGTGGTTTCATGCCCGGCCACGATCAGGGTCAAAACCTCGTCGACGAGCTGGCGCCGGCTCATGCCCGCGCCGTCGCGATCGCGTGCCGCGAGCAGATGACCGAGAAAGTCGAAAGATACGTCCGCGCCGCGGGTGCGCGCATCAGCGCGGTGATCGATGACCGATTCCACGACCTTGCCCAGGCGATGAAAGCGCGCGGCAAAACGTAGATCACGGGTCGCCTCTTCGCTGAGCAGCGAAAACGGGTTGCTCGCCCCATCGACCAGGCTTTGATAATCCGCCCCGAAGATCGATTTAAGTACGATCACCAGCGTGAGTTCGCTGATATGGGCGGCCACGTCGACCGGCGTATCGGGCGGCACGTCGGCCTGCCAGCGCTCGGCCAACGCCCTGTTCTCCGCCGCGATCATGGTATTGAAATCGGCCAGACGCCGCGGCTTGAACGCAGGCTGGAGCATGCGCCGCTGGCGCGCCCAGAAATCGCCCTCGCTGACCATGATGCCCTCGCCCAGTAGCAGGCGAACGCGATCCAGACCCATGCCCTTGGCATAGTTGCCCGCGCGCCGCACCATGATCTGCTGCACCAGTGCCGGGTCGTGAATCACCCAGTACGGCGAACGCGCCTGGGGCGCCGGTATGCGATAGACCGGGCCGTAGACCTCGTGCCAACGCACGAGCATGCGCCGGGTCGCTTCATCGGGGGCCACATCGAATTCGACGCTCGGGCCGGCTACGTCGGCGGCACAGACGATATCGGATAGGCTGCTGGACATCGGGCAACGCCCCACTCGGAACGCAGCCCCTATCTCCTCGAAAAGCGTGGGCTACGCGGTTAACAAAACGAACCAGTTATTTTTTATGGTACGTGTATTCTACATCTTTATAAGCGAAAAAGATCAACTCGCCTTCGCCCGGCAGGCCGGCGATACCGATCCGCCCGCCTATCGCGAACGCTTGCAACGCATGGCCGATACCGGGGCGCGCACTCGTACCCGTGCTGGTTTGTGGTTATTACAGCAATTACTGGGGGCCGCGGGCTATCCGGGCAATTGCCTAGCGCGTATCGGTTTCAGTGCCAGCGGCCAGCCGCAGATCGCCGGCGCGCCTGCCTTCAGTATTTCGCATAGCGATACGCTCGTGGCCTGTGCGCTATGCGATCACGCGCATATCGGCCTGGACGTGGAACGCCGACGCCTGCGCGACATGCAACGCATGGCCCGTCTGCTCGACGGCGACGAACGCCGGCGTGTCGAACACGCGCCGCTGGCGTTTTTCGACTACTGGTGCGCACGCGAAGCCACGGTCAAGGCCAGCGGCCGGGTAGGACTCAAACGTATCCGCGCGCTCGAGCTCAACGGCGATCGCGCCCGCC
Organism: Salinisphaera sp. T5B8; assembly: GCF_040361255.1. NCBI lineage: Bacteria > Pseudomonadati > Pseudomonadota > Gammaproteobacteria > Salinisphaerales > Salinisphaeraceae > Salinisphaera > Salinisphaera sp. T5B8. The sequence continues at coordinate 26,129 of NZ_APNG01000011.1, forward strand.
TGGACGAGCGCGACTGGTATCTGCAGGCAATCGAGCTGGACGCCGACTATGCCGCCTGTCTGGCGAGCGATGGCCCGATCGGGACGCTGGAGCTACGCGAATTCAGCCTGGCCGATGCAGAAAATACAGACCGGCAAAGATCTTGGGATCGATAAGCAGGCCCTCGGCTTCACGCGCAGCCAGCCACTGCTCGACCTCGGCCAGCGGGACCGCATGCGGAATGATGTCTTCGCTGGCATCGCCGCCCCCGGCATCGATCCGGGTCAGATCGAAAGCACGATAGAAGCTCAGGGTTTCGTTGGCCAGGCCCGCGCTGGGCGGGCCAGCGGTCAAGAACGCCATGCGCGCCGGCCGGTAGCCGGTTTCTTCCTCGAGTTCGCGCGCGCCGGCGATCTCCATAGCCTCGTTCTCGGCGCCGGGCACATCGCCAACCAGACCGGCCGGCAGTTCGATCACATGCTTTTGCAGCGGCAGGCGCGGCTGTTCGACGAGCAGCAATTCATTAGCGTCGGTTACCGCCACGATCACCACCGCGCCACGGGCGTTGGCGCGCTCGACGTACTCCCAGTGGTCGCGGCGTTTCAAACGCAGGAACTCGCCTTCATGCAGGGTGCGATCGGCAGACATAGCGGCTTTCGGCCTCGAACGACAAAGCCGCTAGTCTAACCTGCTTGCCAGACGCGTCAGGCTACGCGCAGCGGTTGCACGTTGCTGGGTTTGATCGTGTCCTTGATATCGTTCCAGTAGACGATTTCCATGCGCCCGTCGAAATGCTCGACCAGCGCGCTCGCCGACTCCACCCAGTCGCCCGAGTTGTAATAGCGCACGCCTTCGATGGTCTTCATCTCGGCGTGGTGGATATGGCCACAAACCACGCCATCGAAACCACGGCGCCGACATTCGTGGGCCACTGCCTTTTCGAATTCGCTGATGAAGTTCACCGCCGACTTGACCTTGTGCTTGGCATAGGCCGACAACGAAAAGTACGGATAGCCCAGCCGCGCGCGCGCATTGTTGAAGTAGCGGTTCACGCGCAGCAACGTGACGTATGCCACATCGCCGATACGCGCCACCCAGCGATGATAGCGGGTGACCACGTCGAACAGATCGCCATGAATGACGAACAGCTTGCGGTTGTCGGCGGTGACATGCACGGCATCGTTGACGATCTGGATATTGCCCATGCGCAGCTCGTAATCGACGAACTTGCGCAGGAAATCATCATGATTGCCGGTCACGTAGTAAACCTGCGTACCGCGCCGGGACTTGGTCAGAATCCGACGGATGACATTGGTATGTTCCTGCGGCCAGAAAAAGGTCGAACGCAGCCGCCAGCCATCGATGATATCGCCGACCAGATAGAGTTTTTCGCACTCGCAGTGCTTGAGAAACGCCGATACCGCTTCAGCCTGGCTACCCGCGGTTCCCAGGTGCACATCGGAAATGAATACGCTGCGATAGCGTAGTGGCTGGCGTTGCTTGCTGTCTTTTGGCATGGCCTGTCCCGTAACGGTTTCGCCATGCAGGCTAGAACGGCCAAATCACGCGGCGATGACGCTTTGATTGCGTTTTCATGACAACCGCGGGGCGCGCCGCGCCCGACGCTTTTGCTAAGCTTCGCCGCACGAGTCCACCCGGCTGCGCCGTAGCGGTCTGGCCCTTTCGACGACAAGACAGCACATGACAACGACACCACACCGGGTTCTCATCGTGGGCAACGGCGGGCGCGAGCATGCGCTGGCCTACAAGATCGCGGCCTCGCCGCGCGTCGAGCGGGTGTTTGTCGCGCCGGGCAACGCCGGCACCGCGCGCATGGCCGATGTCGAGAATGTCGCGATCGCGGCCACCGATATCGACGCGCTGCGCGATTTCGCCCGCGATCAGGCGATTTCGCTGACCGTCATCGGCCCGGAGGCGCCGTTGGCCGCGGGCATCGTCGATGTCTTCGAACAGGCCGGCCTGGCCTGCTTCGGCCCCCGACAGGGCGCCGCGCAGCTGGAAGCCAGCAAGGCCTTTTCCAAGGATTTTCTGGCCCGCCATGCAATCCCGACCGCCGACTACGCGGTATTCAGCGATTACGACGAAGCCGCAGCCTATATCCACAACGTCGGCGCGCCGATCGTGGTCAAGGCCGACGGCCTGGCGGCCGGCAAGGGCGTGTATCTGGCCGACAGCGAAGAAGCGGCCTTGGCGGCGGCGCGCGATATGCTCGAAGACAATGCCTTCGGCGAATCCGGCGCACGGATCGTGGTCGAACAGTTTCTGGTTGGCGAGGAAGCCAGCTTCATCGCGCTGGTGGACGGCGAAAACATCCTGCCCCTGGCCAGCTCCCAGGACCACAAGGCGGCCTTCGATGGCGATACCGGCCCCAATACCGGCGGCATGGGCGCCTATTCGCCAGCGCCGGTGATGACCGATACGGTCTTCGAACGAGTCATGCGCGATGTCATTCGTCCGACCGTGGCGGGTATGGCCGCCGACGGTAATGCGTTTACCGGCTTTCTGTATGCCGGGCTGATGATCGACGAGGCGGGCGATGCGCGCGTGCTCGAATTCAACGTCCGCCTGGGGGATCCGGAAACCCAGCCGATTCTCATGCGCCTGCAAAGCGATCTGGTGGACCTGATCGAGGCCGCGCTGGACGCCCGCCTCGACCAGATCGAAGCCGAATGGGACCCGCGCGCCGCACTCGGCGTGGTCATGGCCGCCGGCGGCTATCCCGGCGCCTATGCCAAGGGCGACGAGATCGGCGGCCTGGATGCGGCCGAGGCCACGGGCGCCCGCGTATTTCATGCCGGCACTCGGCTGGCCGATAACGATCGTGTAGTAACCGACGGCGGGCGCGTGCTGTGTGTCTGCGCACTCGGCGACGACGTTGCCCAGGCCCAGGCGCGCGCCTATGCTGGGGTCGAAAAAATAAGCTGGCCCAAGGCGATGTATCGTCGCGATATCGGGCATCGCGCGATTTCACGTACGCCCACGTCCGTTTGAATCATTATTTTAAAACCTGCCCGTCCGCGATCTGACTGTCTCAAGGAATATAGCGATGAAAACGACTCGTCTCGTGAGCCGTATGTGCCTGTTGTGTGTGTTGTTCACCATGACCGCCGCCAGCCAGGCCGCCAGCGACAAGACCGTTTACGGATGGGTGGAAAAGGCGCAGCTGGTTCCCTGGGGCGTAACCGTCAAGGCCAAGCTCGATACCGGTGCCCTGACCTCGTCGATGCATGCCACGGATATCGAGAAGTTCGAAAAGGACGATGAAAGCTGGGTGCGCTTTACCACGCGCGTCGAGGATCAGCGCACCGAAGAGATGGTCGAGAAGAAATTCGAGCGTCCGCTCTATCGCGAGCTCGAGGTCACCGGCGCGGGCGGCAGCGACCAGCGCCCTGTCGTGCTGCTCGATGTGTGCATGAACAACACCATCTACGAAGAACAGTTTTCGCTGCGTGATCGCGGCGACATGATCTACCCGATGCTGCTGGGCCGGCGCACGATTCGGCATCTCGGGCTGATCGATGTCAGCAAGAGCTTTCTCAACGACCCCGAGTGTGATCACGATTCGAAAGTCGTCGAACACAAGAACGAATCGGATTCCGACGACTGACGAGCGGCTAAGTGAAAGACTTCCATCTGAAGATGCTGGCGCTGTTTCTCAGCGTCGTGGCCATCGGCGTGTGCTATTATAAGACCGAACGTCTGGGTGTGCCGCTGACCCCGCAGTCCAGTGCCCAGGTCTGGACCGCGGAAGCCACCGTACGCTTCAACGGTCAGAATCGCTCGGCCAAGATCAATCTCGCCGTGCCGCGCACGCCGCCCGGTTTTTCCGTGCTCGACGAGAACTTCATTTCGGCCGGCTACGGGCTGGCCACCGACGATGTCGGCGCGAATCGCGTGGTGCAATGGGCGGCGCGCAATCTCAGCGGCCCACAGACGCTCTACTACCGCGTGGTGCTCACCGAAGATGCCTCCGCGCATCGCGATCGCACCCAGCCCACGCCGAGCTACCCGGATATTCCCGAGTATTCGGACCCGGAACGCGCGGCCGTGTTCACACTGCTCGATAGCGTACGCTCACGCTCGGCGGATACCGCCTCCTTCGCCCACGAGCTGCTGCGTCGCTTCAACGACCCTACCCCCGAGGCCGAGGTGAAGGTTCTGCGCGACGAGTCGGCGAATGCCGTGGCCCAGGTCGAGCAGATACGTCATATCCTCGCCGGCGCGCGTATTCCCTCGCGTATCGCCCATGTGCTGCCGCTGTCGGGCAGCCTGCGCCATGGCAGCCTCACACCCTGGCTCGAGGTGTATAACGGCGAACGCTGGCTGGCGTTCAATCCGCGTACCGGCGCGGCGGGCTTTCCGGCCGATGCGCTGGTCTGGTATTCCGGCGACATGCCGCTGGTCGAGGTCGAAGGCGCGGACGATGCCAGCGTCCAGTTCTCGGCCCTGCGTACCTCGCGCGATGTCATGGGCCTGGCGCAGCAGCGCGCCCGGCTGATCAATTCCGATGTGCTCGAATATTCGTTGCTGTCGCTGCCCATCGCCACCCAGAACACCTACAAGATTCTGCTGACCGTGCCGCTGGGCGCGCTGGTGGTGGTGCTGCTACGCAACTTCATCGGCCTGCGCACCTTCGGCACCTTCATGCCGGTGCTGATCGCCCTGGCCTTTCGTGAAACCGAACTGGTGTGGGGCTGTATTCTGTTTACCGTGCTCGTGGCACTGGGGCTGATCGTTCGTTTCTATCTGGAGCGACTCAAGCTGTTGCTCGTGCCCAGACTGGCGTCGATGCTCACCATCGTGATCCTGCTCATGGCGGGTGTTTCGATCATCAGCCACAAGCTCGGCATGGAGCACGGGCTGTCGATCGCGCTGTTCCCGATGGTGATTCTGGCGATGACCATCGAGCGCATGTCGATCGTCTGGGACGAAAACGGGCCCAAGGACGCCCTGCTTTCGGGGCTGGGCAGTCTGGCCGTGGCAGCAGTGGGCTTTCTGGTGATGACCAATCCGCTGGCCGAGTATCTGGCGTTCGTATTCCCCGAGCTTCTACTGCTGGTGCTTGCATTCACCCTGCTGGCCGGACGCTATACCGGCTACCGTGTCTCCGAGCTGTGGCGCTTCCGCGCCGCGGCCCGTGCGATCAGCAACAAGCAATGAGCAGTATCGGCCGGGGTTGGCGAAGCCGGTTGCGCCTGCTGCGGCGCAACCCGCCGTTTCGCATGCCGTCCACGCTCAAGGCGCTGGGTATTCTCGGCATGAACGAGCGTAACGGCGACTACATCAGTATCTACAACAAGCGCAAGTACTATCCGCTGGTCGACGACAAGCTCAAGACCAAGCAGCTGGCCCTGGAAGCCGGCATCGCCACACCCGAACTCTACGGGGTGATCGAGATCGAGCACCAGGTGCGCGATCTGGATACGATTCTGGGCGATCGCCAGGATTTCGTGATCAAGCCGGCCCAGGGCTCCGGCGGCAGCGGGATCATGGTCATCGGCGGTCGGCGCGGCAATCAGTTTCTGCGCTCGTCGGGCGTGAGTGTGTCGCGCGGCGAACTCGAGCACTTCATCTCCAATGTGCTCTCGGGCATGTACAGCCTGGGCGGCCTGCCCGACAAGGCGATCATCGAGTACCGCGTGAAACCGCATGCGGTATTCGATGCAGTGAGTTTTCAGGGCGTGCCCGATATTCGCACCATCGTGTTCCGCGGCATCCCGGTGGCCAGCATGGTGCGCCTGCCGACCCGCCAGTCCGACGGCAAGGCCAATCTGCATCAGGGCGCGATCGGCGCCGGCATCGACCTGGCCAGCGGGCGCACGGTCGACGGCGTGTGGTTCAACAGCGTGCTCGATTCACATCCGGATTCCGGCAATGTCGTGCGCGGCATTCAGGTGCCGGACTGGCAGCTGCTGCTGGAACTGGCCGCGCGCTCTTACGATCTCACCCAGCTCGGCTATCTGGGCGTGGATGTGGTGCTCGATGCCGAACACGGGCCCCTGGTGCTCGAATACAACGCCCGGCCGGGGCTGAACATCCAGCTCGCCAACCAGATGGGCCTGCGCCATCGTCTGGAAAAGGTGCGCGCCCTGGAGAGCGTGCCCGAATCCGCCGCCGAGCGCGTGGCCCTGGGCCAGCGCCTGTTCGGCGAAAGCTGAGCTACGAGCCCGCCCCAACCCGTGCTAGCCGGCCGGTCACCCGGCATTACACGCATACAGGCCTCGCGCTATCGGCCGCGAGGCCCACGAAAACAGCTCGGGCGCGATTTTGTATGCATCGCGGCGCCAAAACGCCGCTGGCGGTTCAACCGGCCTTGTTGCGGGCGTGGATGAAGGTCCAGTAGCCGAATGCGTTAACCGGGCGCTGTTCGACGACGTCGAGATCGGCCATCTTGAGGAACTCGTCCAACGGAAACGACGGCCGGAAACCCACCAGTTTCGACAGCGGCGACACCATGCGTTCCAGCGAGGCCATCGCGCCCTTGCCCTGGCTGAAATGGTTAACGATAAACAGATCGCCACCGGGCTTGCAGACGCGCTTCATCTCTTCGACGACTTTCTTCGGATCCGGCGCGACAGAAACCACGTACATCGCCACGACCTTGTCGAAGCTGTTGTCGGCGTATTCGAGCGCCTGCGCGTCCATGAGCGCCAGCGAGATGCGATCGGCATTGCCGTTGACCCGCGCCTTGGCGTATTCGAGCATCTCGGGCGAGACATCGATACCCACGACTTCGACATCGTCGGCGTAGTGATCGAGCGAAAGCCCGGTACCGACGCCAACCTCGAGCACACGATCGCCTGCCCGACAGTCCATCTTGCGCACCGCCACTTCGCGTCCCTGTTCGAAGACCGGGCCGAAAAAACGGTCGTATTGCCGTGACAGGCGGCGATACGCGGTGACGACGGATTTTTCATCCATGAAATAGGTTCCCGTAAATAAGCCGTGAGACCACTTAGGCGAGCGAAGAATACGCCTGTGTCGACAGGGACACAAAAATCGGCTGTACGCGAGCGATTCTAATTCGGCCGTGCCAAACGTTCGCCACGGTGCTCGTCGACCAGTTCGAACAGCCCGCGCATATCCGCCCCGCGATGACTCAGCCGCGGTCGGGTTTCGTCTTCGAAAAAACGAATGGTGCGAAAAGCGCGCGTACCATCCATACGAAACCAGTGCCGGAGCCCGGCGGGCATGCGCACATAATCGCCCGGCTCGCAGGCCAGCGCGTACACCGTGTCGGCTGTGCGTATGAACAAAACGCCCGCGCCGTGCACCAGCAACTGGGATTCCACGGCATCGTGGGCATGCTCGATCATGAGCTCGCGCTCGATGGTGTCGCGGCGCGGATGGGTGAGCGCCACACTGGCGACATCGAGCGCGACCCGCGGCATTTTTCTCATAAGCCGATCGAGCGGCTCGATATAGCTGCCGATCACTTCGTCCGGACGCGATTCTTCATCGAAGGCCAACGGCGGCAACTCGACATGGTCGTAATGCACGCCCACCCCTGCCAGACGAGCCGCGATACAGCGGCGTTCGGTGTCACACAGCCGCAAGCGATAGGCATGGTCGACATCGCGATAGAGCTCGGTCATGGTCGTTGCCCTGGCGCAAGAAGATTGATTGAACACCCCGACAGCCGCCGTCGTCGACTGGATTCGACACGACCGCCGGCCGTGCACCATAAAAAAGGCGCCGGCATGGTAACCGGCGCCGCGTGACAACGCCATGTCTAACCGGCGCTAACCGGTGCGCGCCAGGGGCTAGCCCTGATCGCGCTTCCAGTTGATCAGCCCGCCCGCACGCAGGATGTCCACCTGCCGCTCGGACAATGCATGCTTGCAGCTGATCGTCTCGCCGTCCTCGGTTTCCACTTCCACACTGTCGCCCGAAGCCAGCGCCCCATGTAGACCGCTGATCTTGAGTTTGGTGCCCTGCTTGAGGTTATCCAGGTCACCGCCGTCGGCGAAGGTCAGTGGCAATACGCCGAAATTGACCAGGTTCTGCCAGTGAATACGGGCATAGTCCTTGGCGATGACAACACGCAGCCCCAGATAGCGCGGCGCGATCGCGGCATGCTCGCGCGAACTGCCCTGGCCATAGTTGGAGCCGCCGATGATGGCGTGATCGCCCGTGTCCTTGGCGCGATCGGGATAATCCTCGTCGACCACGTCGTAAACGAACTCGGCGATGGCCGGAATATTGGAGCGAAACGGCAATACCTCGGCACCGGCACGCATGATCTCGTCGGTCGAGATATCGTCGCCGACCTTGAGCAACACCGGCAGCTCGAATTCGTCGGGAATACCGTCGAAATCCGGCAGCGACTTGATGTTCGGCCCCTTGACCAGCTCGACCTTGCGCGCCTCCTCGATCGGCAGCGGCTCTTCGAGCATCGTATCGTTGACCACCGGATCGTCCGGGTTCTTCACTTTCGGATACTCGAAATCCAGGGTGCGCGGATCGGTGATCTTGCCCATCAATGCGGACGCGGTTGCGGTTTCCGGCGAACACAGGAAGACCGAATCTTCCTTCGTACCGGAACGCCCCGGGAAGTTGCGCGGCGTGGTACGCAGACTGTTGCGCTTGTAGGCCGGCGCCTGACCCATGCCGATACAGCCGTTGCAACCGGCCTGGTGCAGCCGTGCGCCCGATGCGATCAGCGGTCCCAGCAGGTTGTCGCGGGCCAGGGTCTGCAACATGGCGCGCGATGACGGATTCACGTCGAAGGAAACGTGCTTGCTCACCTCGCGGCCGCGCACCATCTCGGCGGTGATCGCGAAATCACGATAGCCGGGGTTGGCTGACGAGCCAATATAAGCTTGATAGAGCTCATCGCCGGCCACTTCCTCGACTGGCACGACGTTGCCCGGCGATGTGGGTTTGGCGATCAGGGGGATGAGCGTCGACAGATCGATCTCATCGTGCTCGTCGTATTCGCAGCCCTCATCGGCCACGAGCTCTTCGTACTCATCCTCGCGGTCCTGGGACTTGAGAAAGCGTTTGATCTCGGCATCGGCCGGAAACACAGTGGTGGTCGCGCCCAGCTCTGCGCCCATATTGGCGATCACGTGGCGATCCATGGCTTCCAGGTTATCGAGACCCGGGCCGTAGTATTCGATGATCTTGCCCACGCCGCCGGATACCCCGTGGCGGCGCAGCATCTCCAGAATCACGTCCTTGGCCGAAACCCAGTCCGGCAATTCACCGGTGAGCTTGATACCGAATACCTTCGGCATCTTGGTGTAGAGCGGCTCGCCGGCCATCGCCATGGCCACTTCCAGACCGCCCGCGCCGATGGCGAGCATACCCATCGAGCCGCCGGCCGGAGTATGGCTGTCGGAACCGAGCAGCGTCTTGCCCGGACGGCCGAAGCGCTCCATATGCACGGCATGGGAAATACCGTTGCCCGGGCGCGAGTAAAAGGCACCAAAGCGCTCGCAGGCCGACTGCAGGAACAAATGATCGTCGGGGTTCTTGTTGTCTTCCTGGATCAGGTTGTGGTCGACATACTGGGCCGATATCTCGGTTTTGACCCGGTCGAGTTCCATCGCTTCGAGTTCGAGCATCACCAGCGTGCCGGTCGCATCCTGGGTCAGCGTCTGATCGATTCGCAGCGCAATCTCCTCGCCTGGCGTCATTTCGCCATCGAGCAGATGCGATTCGATGAGTTTCTGGGCAACGTTCTGGGCCATGGATCCCTCCGGCGTGTTTGTTGCCTTCACCATAGCCTGCGTCGTTCCAATCACAAAGCCACACACCGGATATATAGCAAAAAATATGCCGTGAATGAGAATCAGTTTCATTCAAGAGCATTTTTAGTTCGCACAGACCGGGGTAAATCGGCTACCGTTAGCGCGGCGATGCCTCATGCATCGGCTGGCCACGAGGGAATGCCGGCACCGGCTTCTTGTGTATACTACACCTATTCATATCGGCACGAGGCATGCGATATGAGTCGACGGGCGAGTGCTTCGCGTAGAATAGGACCACGCCATGAATGCCGCTACCGAACAAGCCGTTGTCATCTGGCCCTTGCTGCTGTTCGCAGCCGGCGCGCTGGGACTGATTATTTTCATGCTCGGCGTTTCGGCGGTTCTGGGCGGGCGCCATAGTTCACGGCTGGGCAACCAACCCTACGAATCGGGTATCAAGCCCACCAGCAGCGCACGGATGCGCTTTTCGGCCAAGTTCTATCTGGTGGCGATCATCTTCGTGCTTTTCGATCTCGAAGTGGTCTTCATCTTCTCCTGGGCCATCGCAGCACCCGCGCTGGGCTGGCCCGGTTACTTTGCATTTCTGTTCTTTCTCGGCGTGCTGACCCTGGGCCTGATCTACGAGTGGCGCATCGGCGCACTCGACTGGGCCCCCAAGGCACCGCGCCAGTATCGACTGGAGGCGATCGAAAGCAATCGCCGCCGTAATCTCGATGCTGCCCCGCGGTGACGTACGCACACTGTGAACACGACGTTCGATTGAACACCCGACAGGACGATCATTAATGGGATGGTCACTGACTAGCACCGACAAGAATCCGAAACCCGGCTCGGCCGGTTCGGACGACGGCAGCTCGAACACGATCGAGGATGCGCTGGCGCGTAACGTCGTCACCGCCAAACTCGACGACATGATCGCCTGGGGCCGCAAGCACTCGATGTGGCCGTTCAACTTCGGCCTGTCCTGCTGCTATGTGGAAATGGCCACGGCCCTGACCGCGCCGCACGACATGGCGCGCTTCGGTTCCGAAGTCATTCGCGCCACGCCGCGTCAGGCCGACGTGATGATTATTGCCGGCACCTGTTTTCTGAAAATGGCGCCGGTGATTCAGCGTCTCTACGACCAGATGATGGAGCCGCGCTGGGTGATCTCCATGGGTTCATGTGCCAACTCGGGCGGCATGTACGACATCTATTCCGTGGTTCAGGGCGTGGACAAGTTCCTGCCCGTCGATGTCTACGTATCGGGTTGTCCGCCGCGCCCCGAGGCCTTCCTCGAAGGCCTGCTGCTGCTTCAGGAAAACATCGGCGCAGAAAAACGCCCGCTGTCGTGGATGATCGGCCCGCAGGGCGTCACCCAGCGGCCGAAACTGTCGATGCGCGATCGCAAGCGCAGCGAGCGCCTGTCGGTCACCACTCTTCGTACGCCGGATTCGGTCTGATGCTCGATCGCGTCGATATCAAACAGCAGCTGTTCGAACGCTTTGACGAGCGTACGTTCACCGAGCAGATCACCGCCGATGGCATGCCCACCCTGTGGGTCGGCCGCGACAGGATCTGCGACGTACTCAAGTTCCTGCGCCAGGACAGCACCCCGGCCTACCGGATGCTGTTCGACCTGACCGCGATCGACGAGCGCGTACGCGAGCACCGGCTCAACCAGCCGGCCGCGGATTTCACCGTGGTCTATCACCTGCTCAGCCTGTCGCCGGTCGCCGAGATCCGCCTCAAGGTCGCGCTGTTCGACGACGATCTGAGCACGCCCACCGCCACCGGCGTGTGGCCCAACGCCAACTGGTACGAGCGCGAAGTCTGGGACATGTTCGGGATCACCTTCGACGGGCACCCGAACCTGCGCCGTATTCTCATGCCGCCGACCTGGAAGGGCCATCCGCTGCGCAAGGACCACGCCGCGCGCGCGACCGAATTCGAGCCGCTGCATCTGGACCCCAAGCGCCAGGACGAAGAAGAGAACGCCCTGCAGTTCAAGCCCGAAGACTGGGGCATGAAGCGTGAGTCCGGCGATAGCGAGTTCATGTTCCTCAACATGGGCCCGAACCACCCGTCGGTGCATGGCGTGTTTCGTGTTGTGCTACAGCTCGACGGCGAGGAAATCATCGGCGCGGTGCCGGATATCGGCTATCACCATCGCGGCGCCGAGAAGATGGCTGAGCGCCAGTCCTGGCATACCTACATCCCCTATACCGACCGGGTGGACTATCTCGGCGGGGTGATGAACGAACTGCCCTACGTCATGAACCTCGAGCACGTGCTCGGCATTCAGGTGCCGGAACGGGTCAAGGTCGTGCGCGTGATGCTGTGCGAGTTCTTCCGTATCACCAGCCACCTGATGTTCTTCGGCACCTATGTGCAGGACATCGGCGCGATGAGCCCGATCTTCTGGATGTTCTCGGATCGCCAGAAAGCCTATGACGTGATCGAGGCGATCACCGGCTTTCGCATGCATCCGGCGTTCTTTCGTATCGGCGGCCTGACCATGGACCTGCCGAACGGCTGGGATCGCAAGGTCAAGGAATTCCTGGATTGGTTCCCGCCACGGCTGGCCGAATACAAGAAAGCCATGGCGCGCAACAGCGTGCTGGTCAAACGCTCCAAGCATATTGGCGCCTATTCCCAGGACGAGGCGATCGACTGGGGCATCACCGGCCCCGGCCTGCGCTCGACCGGCGTGGACTTCGATCTGCGCAAGGCCCGGCCCTACTCCGGTTACGAAAACTTCGACTTCGAGATTCCCACCGGCACCAACGGCGACTGTCAGGACCGTCTCGATGTACGCATCGAAGAGATGTTCCAGAGCTGTCGCATTATCGAGCAGTGCATGAAGAACATGCCCGCCGGTGACTACAAGGCCGATCATCCCTTGACCACACCGCCGGTCAAGGAGCGCACGATGCACGACATCGAGACGCTGATCGCGCATTTTCTGACGGTGAGCTGGGGACCGGTGGTGCCGGCGATGGAATCGGCCTGCATGGTCGAAGGCACCAAGGGCCTGAACGGCTATTACAGTATTTCCGACAAGCATGCGATGAGCTATCGCACGCGTATTCGTACGCCCAGCTTCGCCCATCTGCAGCAGATACCGCTGATTGCCCAGGGCGGCCTGATTGCCGACCTCGTGGCGATTATCGGCGCGATCGACTTTGTTATGGCAGACGTGGACCGATGAAGTTATCGAAAACCGAAATTGAGGCCATCCAGCACGAGATGACCCTGTACGAGGACCCGGGCGCTGCGACCATCGAAGCGCTCAAGATCGTGCAGGAGCATCGCGGCTGGGTATCGGACGAGTCGCTGGAGGCGGCCGCGGCCGTGGTCGGCGTGACCCCGACCCAGATGGAAGCGGTGGCCACGTTCTACAACCTGATCTTTCGTCAGCCCGTGGGCCGGCACGTGATCATGATCTGCGACTCGATCTCCTGCTATCTGACCGGCTACGAGGAAATCCTGGCCTATCTGAAGAAGACGCTGGGCATCGAGTTCGGCCAGACCACGCCGGACAACCGCTTCACGCTGCTGCCGATCTGCTGTCTGGGCAATTGCGACAACGGCCCGGCCATGCGTATCAACACCGACTATCACGGCCGGCTCACGCCCGATAAGGTCGACGCCATTCTGGCGGAATACCCCTAGGCGCGGCGCAAGGACGAACAGTCATGGAAAAGGTTCTTACCAAAAACATCCGCGACAACCGCGAGCCGATGACCCGGGCCGAATACGAGCAGGCCGGCGGCTGGGAGGCCTACAAGAAGGCGCTCCATGAGATGAAGCCGACCGAGGTCGCCGATCTGGTCAAACAGGCCGGCCTGCGCGGTCGCGGCGGTGCAGGCTTTCCCACCGGCGTGAAGTGGTCGTTCATGCCACGCTTCGAGGAAAACCCCGAGAAGCGCCCGGCCCATGTCTATCTCGTGGTCAACGCCGACGAAATGGAGCCCGGCACCTTCAAGGATCGCCTGCTCATGGAAGGCGACCCGCACCAGCTCATCGAAGCCATGGCGATCGCCAGCTATGCGATCGGCGCGGATATCGCCTACGTGTTCATTCGCGGCGAATACACCGAATGCCAGCGCAAGCTCCAGCGCGCCATCGACGAGGCCATGGAAGCCGGCTATCTGGGCGAGGATATCCTCGGCACCGGCTTCAACCTCAAGATGTATCTGCACATGAGCGCCGGCCGCTATATCTGCGGCGAGGAATCGGCGCTGTTGTCGGCCCTGGAAGGCCGACGCGCGGTACCGCGGCACAAGCCGCCGTTCCCCGCCGCCTCCGGCCTATTCGGCCAGCCCACCACGGTCAACAACGTGGAAACGATCTGCAACGTGCCGCATATCGTGAAAAACGGTGCCGAGTGGTACAAGGGCCTGGGCCTGCACAAGGACGGCGGCACCAAGATCTTCGGCGCCTCGGGCCATGTTGCCCGCCCCGGCCTGGTGGAGCTGCCGCTGGGCACGAAGCTGTCCGACCTGCTCGATCATTTCGGCGGTATTCGCGGTGGGCGCAAGCTCAAGGCCCTGCTGCCGGGCGGCGGCTCCACGCCGCTTTTGACCGACGAGCATCTGAATACGCCGATGGACTACGAAGGCGTGGGCGCGGTCGGCAGCCGTCTGGGCACGGGCACGATGGTGGTCATGGACGACCAGACCCCGATCGTGGGCGTGCTCAAGAACCTCGAGCATTTCTATGCCCAGGAATCCTGCGGCTGGTGCACGCCCTGTCGCGACGGCCTGCCTTGGGTCGAGCGTATTCTCACCAATCTGGAAGCCGGGCACGGCAAGCCGGGGGATATCGAGCTTTTGGACCTGCACGTCAAACTGCTCGGTCCCGGCAAGACCTTCTGTGCCCATGCCCCCGGTGCGATGGGCCCGCTCGAATCCGGTCTCAAGTATTTCCGCGATGAACTGGCGGCCCTGATTCCGCCCGAGGCGGATACGCTGGATCTCACCCAGCCGGCCAACGCCGCCTCGAACAACTAGCGCACGGTTTAGCGATGGCAACGATCAAGATCGACGGCAAGCAGTTCGAGGTGGACCCCACCGACAACCTGCTCAAGGTCGCGCTTTCCAAGGGCTTCGACCTGCCCTATTTCTGCTGGCACCCGGAGCTGCATTCCGTGGGTGCCTGTCGCCAGTGCGCGGTCAAGCAGTACAAGAACGAAGACGATACCCAGGGCCAGATCGTCATGGCCTGCATGACGCCGGCCGCGGACGGCGGCTGCTTCTCGATCGAGGACAAGGAAGCCAGCGATTTCCGGGCCCAGGTCATCGAATGGCTGATGATCAATCATCCGCATGACTGCCCGGTATGCGAAGAAGGCGGCGAATGCCATCTGCAGGACATGACCCTGATGACCGGGCATACGCGCCGGCGCTATCGCGGGCCCAAGCGGACCCATCGCAATCAGGAGCTGGGCCCGTTCATCAATCACGAGATGAACCGCTGTATCGCCTGCTATCGCTGCGTGCGCTACTACCGCGACTATGCCGACGGTGACGATCTGCGCGTACTCGGCTCGCATTCCAACGTCTATTTCGGCCGCGAAGCCGATGGCGCCTTCAACAGCGAGTTCTCGGGCAACCTGGTGGAGGTCTGCCCCACCGGCGTGTTCACTGACAAGACACTGGGCGCCCACTACAACCGTAAATGGGACATGCAGAATGCCCCCGGCATCTGCACCCACTGCTCGCTGGGCTGCAACACCAGCCCCGGTTCGCGCCAGGGTATCCTGAAGCGTATCCAGAACCGCTATCATGGCGAGATCAACCATTATTTCCTGTGCGATCGCGGGCGTTTCGGCGCCGGCTTCGTCAACCGCGAAGATCGGCCGCGCCAGCCCTTGGTACGCGCCGACAACGGCGTGCTCGAGCCGCAGGACATGGATGTCATGCTCAGCTCGCTCAAGAGCGTACTGGCCGAGGCCAAGGGCCTGGTCGGTATCGGCTCGCCGCGGGCGTCGCTGGAAGACAACTTCGCACTGCGCCATCTGGTCGGCGCCGATAACTTCCACAACGGTATGAGCGGCCCGGAAAGCCATGCCAGCCTGGCCGCGCTCGCGCTGTTGCAGGAACACGCCGGGCGTTTGCCGACGCTGCGCGAGGTGGAATCCTGCGACGCGGTGTTCGTGCTCGGTGAGGACGTGACCCAGTTCGCGCCGCGTCTGGCGCTGTCACTGCGCCAGGCGGTACGCAACGAGCATCACGTGCTCGCCGAGGCCGCCAATATCCCGAAATGGCATGCCCGCGCCGTGCGCGACGAGGGCCAGCATTTCTACAGCCCGCTGTTCATGGCGGTGCCGGCAGCCACGCGTCTGGACGACGTGGCCACCGAGCTGTTTCATCTGCGCCCGGCCCGTATCGCCCAGCTGGGCTTTGCGGTCGCCGCGATGCTGGACGACACGGCGCCGATGCCGGCCGATATCGACGACGAAACCCGTGCCCACGCCGAAACCATTGCCAATGCGCTCAAGACGGCGAAAAAACCGTTGGTGGTGGCCGGCACGAGCCTGGGCAGCGAAGCGGTGCTCACCGCCGCCGGCAATGTCATGCGCGCGCTCGAATCGGTCCACGACGATGCGGGCCTGTTCGTTACGTTGAGCGAGGCCAACAGCCTGGGCATGGCCATGATGAGCGATCGCGATGTCGATCACGCCTTCGAGGCGATCAACAGCCGCC
The DNA here is from genome assembly GCF_040361255.1 of Salinisphaera sp. T5B8. NCBI lineage: Bacteria > Pseudomonadati > Pseudomonadota > Gammaproteobacteria > Salinisphaerales > Salinisphaeraceae > Salinisphaera > Salinisphaera sp. T5B8. Next base: position 42,534 of record NZ_APNG01000011.1, read on the forward strand.
GGGCCGATACGCTCATCGTGATGCAGAACGATCTGTATGAACGCGCCCAGCAGGGCAAGGTCGATGCCGCGATCAAGGCGGCCAAGAACCTGATCGTGCTCGATCACAGCATGACCGCGACCATCGCCAAGGCCGACTACGTACTGCCGGCCGGCAGTTTCGCCGAGGCCGACGGTACGCTCGTCAACAACGAAGGCCGCGCCCAGCGCTTTTTCCAGGTCTTCATTCCCGAAGCGCCGCTGCAGGAAGGCTGGCGCTGGTGTGCTGATCTCAACCGCGCGATCGGCAAACCGGTGAACTGGTATGGCATGGACGATCTCATCGATGCGATCGAGTCGGCCTGCCCGCAGTTCACGGGTATCAAGACGGCCGCGCCGAGCACGAGCTTTCGCAAGGCCGGCATGCGTTTTCCGCGCAGCCCGCATCGGTATTCCGGGCGTACAGCACTGTATGCCAATGTGGACGTGCGCGAGCGCCGTCCGGAAGTCGACCCGGACTCGGCGCTGGCCTACTCCATGGAGGGTTACCACGGCAGCGACCAGCCGCCGGCGCTGATGGCCTATGCCTGGGCCCCCGGCTGGGATTCCAACCAGGCCGCGATCACCCGTTTTCAGGATGAGATCGGCGGCCATCTGAAAGGCGGCGATCCGGGCACACGCTTGCTCAAGGTCGATGCCAACGTCCCGGAATACGCGCCGGCCGAGCCCAAGCTGGTCGAAGGCTGGCAGGCGATCCCGCGCTATCACATCTTCGGTAGCGAATCGCAGTCGGCCAAGGCCCCGGCGATTCAGCAACGCATGCCGCGGGCCTGGTTCACCCTCAACGAGGCCGGTGCGAAGGCGCTGGGTCTGGCCGCGGCGGATACCCTGCGCCTGACCATCGATGGCGAGATCCATGCCCTGCCGGTCACTATAGACCCGAGCCTGCCCGACAAGACCATTGGTGTGCCCGTGGGCGCACATGGCTTGATGGGTGTACGCCTACCTGCCGCGGTGTCGCCCTGATGTTCGGTATAAGCACAGACACACTGCTCGACCTGGCGTTCACCGCCTTCGAGACGATCGCCATTCTGCTGGCCGTGGTCATTGCCGCGGCGCTGCTGATCTGGGTCGAACGCCGCCTGCTGGGTGTCTGGCAGGATCGCTACGGGCCGAATCGCGTCGGTCCGTTCGGCATCCTTCAAGTCGCCGCGGACATGATCAAGATCTTCTTCAAGGAAGACTGGATCCCGCCGTTCGCCGACAAGGCCGTGTTCGTGATCGCGCCGGGCATCATCATGTTCACCACACTGATGGCGTTTGCGGTGGTGCCGTTCACCGAAACCATCGGCGTGGTCGATCTGAATATCGGCATTCTGTTCGTGCTGGCGATGAGTTCGCTGGGCGTGTATTCGGTGATTCTGGCCGGCTGGTCCTCGGACAACAAATACGCGCTGCTTGGCGGTATGCGTACCGCCGCCCAGATGATCTCCTACGAGGTCTTCATGGGCCTGAGCCTGCTGGGCGTTGTGCTGCTGGCCGGCAGTTTCGATCTGCGTACGATCGTCGAATCGCAGGCCGGCATGTGGAACGTGATCCCGCAGTTTCCGGCATTCGTGATCTTCTTCATCGCCGGTATTGCCGAAATCCACCGCGCGCCCTTCGATCTGCCGGAGGCCGAACAGGAACTCACCGCCGGCTATCACACCGAATATTCGGGCATGAAGTTCGGCATGTTCTTCGTGGGCGAATATCTGGGCATCGTGCTCATCTCCTGTCTGACCACGGTGCTGTTCTTCGGCGGCTGGCTGGGTCCGATTCTGCCGGGCTTTGTGTGGTTTGCGCTCAAGGCCGGATTCTTCATCTGCTTTTTCGTGCTGCTGCGCGCGGCCACCGTGCGCCCACGCTACGACCAGCTCATGGCCTTCGGCTGGAAGATTCTGCTGCCCATCGCACTGGTCAACGTTGCGATCACGGGCGCTGTCGTGGTGGCCATGGCATGAGCACGTCGTACTCTCTACTCGATTTCACCGGTTACGCGAGTCACCTATGCTGAGTGTTCTGCGCACCATCTGGATGACCCTGATGCACACCTTTCGCAAGCGCGATACGGTGCTGTATCCGGAAGAAAAACCTTATCTGCCGCCGCGTTATCGCGGGCGTATCGTGCTTACGCGCGATCCGGACGGCGCCGAGCGCTGCGTGGCCTGCAATCTGTGCAGCGTGGCCTGTCCGGTGGACTGCATCAGCGTGGTCAAGGCCGAGGACGAAAGCGGGCGCTGGTACCCGGAAACCTTCCGTATCAATTTCTCGCGCTGCATCTATTGCGGCTATTGCGAGGAGGCCTGCCCGACCTACGCGATCCAGCTGACCCCGGATTTCGAGATGGGCGAGTTCGATCGTCAGAACATGGTCTACGAGAAATCGGACCTGACCATTGCCGGCGTCGGCAAGCGGCCCGGCTACAATTTCTATCGCGTCGCCGGCATGGCCGTGGGCGGCAAGGACAAGGGCGAGGCCGAGAACGAGGCCGAGCCGATCGACGTTAAAACCCTTCTGCCGTAGGCCGGTCATGGAAATCGCCTTCTATCTCGCCGCTATCGTCGCCGTTGCCGCCACCGCGCGGGTGATCAGCTGTGCCAATGCCGTGCATGCGCTGCTGTATCTGATCGTGTCGCTGCTGTCGGTGGCGATCGTGTTCTATACCCTGGGCGCGCCGTTTGCGGCCGCGCTCGAGGTGATCGTCTATGCCGGCGCGATCATGGTGCTGTTCGTATTCGTGATCATGATGCTCAATCTCAATCATGAAACCGTGGCGCGCGAGCGCAGCTGGCTGGCGCCGCGGGTCTGGATCGGGCCGGGCATACTCGGCATCGTGCTGCTCGGCGTACTGGCCGTGGCCCTGGCCAGCGGCGGCTCGATGGGCAACGTCGACAGCACGCCGCTGATGGCCTCGCGTATCGGCATGACGATGTTCGGCCCCTATGTGCTGATCGTGGAACTGGCCGCGTTCGTGCTGCTGGCAGCACTTGTGGTCGCTGCCCATCTGGGCCGCGACGATCGTGACGTGGCCGAAGAGAAACGCGTTGCCGCCGCTCGCGGGCGCCGTCATCCGGGAGGCGAACAATGAACGGGATTCCCATGGAGCACGGCCTGGTGCTCGCTGCCCTGCTGTTCACGCTCGGGCTGGTGGGTCTGGTGGTACGGCGCAATACGCTGTTCATCCTCATGTGCCTGGAAATCATGCTCAATTCCGCCGGCCTGGCCTTCATCGTCGCCGGCGCGTCCCATGGCGCGCCCGATGGGCAGGTGATGTTCATTCTGGTGATCACGCTGGCCGCTGCCGAGGCCAGCATCGGTCTGGGCCTGCTGCTGCAGCTGCATCGCCGTTTCAAGACCATCGACATCGACGCCGCCAGCGAGATGCACGGATGAATTTGCTAGCTCTGACCATCGTCTTTCCGCTTGCCGGCAGCCTGGCGCTGTCGTTCTTCCCGCGCATGCCCGATCGTGCCGCCGCCACCATTGGCGCCGGGTCCGTGGGCCTGTCGGCGCTGGTGTCGGCGCTGCTGATCTATACCTTCGTCAGCGGCGACGCCATGGCCTATAACCAGACACTCTGGACATGGGTGTCGGTCGGCGATTTCACCCCGGCGTTCGCGCTCTATTTCGATGGCCTGGCGGCGACCATGCTCGGTGTGATCACGGGGGTGGGTTTTCTTATCCACCTGTTCGCCGGCTGGTACATGACCCACGATCTCGACGGCGAACCGGGCATGGGGCGCTTTTTCGCCTACATGAACCTGTTCATCGTCGCCATGCTGCTGCTCGTACTCGGCGACAACCTGTTCCTGCTGTTTCTGGGCTGGGAAGGCGTCGGCCTGTGCAGCTATCTGCTGATCGGCTATTACTACACCGACGAGGCCAATGCCTGGGCGGCCTTCAAGGCATTTCTGATCACCCGTATCGGCGACGTGTTCCTCGCCATCGGCCTGTTCCTGCTGTTCACCACTTTCGGCACGCTCGATATTCAGACCCTGCTGCACCAGGCACCGCAGGCCTGGGCCGAGGGCGATACGATGGCCAGCGTCGCCGCGCTGCTGTTGCTTGGCGGCGCGGTGGGCAAATCCGCCCAGCTGCCGCTACAGACCTGGCTGCCCGACGCCATGGCTGGCCCCACGCCGGTGTCGGCGCTGATTCACGCCGCCACCATGGTCACTGCGGGCGTCTATCTGATCGCACGCATGCATGGCATCTTCGAACTCGCGCCGGTGGTGCTCGCCCTGGTGGGCGTGGTCGGCGCGGTCACGTTGCTGCTGGCCGGCTTCGCTGCCCTGTGCCAGACCGATATCAAGCGCGTGCTGGCCTATTCCACCATGAGTCAGATCGGCTACATGTTCCTCGCGCTCGGCGTGGGCGCCTGGGATGCGGCGATCTTTCATCTGATGATTCATGCCTTTTTCAAGGCACTGCTGTTCCTGGCCTCCGGCTCGGTGATCATCGCCTGTCACCACGAGCAGAACATCTTCAAGATGGGCGGGCTGCGCAAGAGCCTGCCGCTGGACTACGCCGTATTCATGATCGGCGGCGCGGCCCTGGCTGCCCTGCCGCTGGTCACCGCCGGTTTCTATTCCAAGGACGAGATCCTCTGGCTGTCGTTCGCCAACGGCCATTACGTGCTCTGGTTTGCCGGGCTGGCCGGCGCATTTCTGACCGCGCTGTATACCTTCCGTATGATCTTCATCGCCTTCCACGGCGAGGCCAGGATAAAGGCCCATGCGGGCAAGGGCATTGCCCATCACCTGCCGCTGATCGTGCTCGCGATTCTGTCGACCTTCATCGGCGCCTGGATTCATCCGCCGCTGGCCGGCGTACTGCCGGGCCACGAAGGCGGCGATCACGGCACCACCAAGCTGGTCGTGGAAGTGCTCTCGGCCGTGGTCGCGGTTGTCGGCCTCGGCATCGCCGCGGCGCTGTTTCTGGGCAGCCGCCAGACCGCCGAAAAGCTCGCCAGCAATCCGCTGGGCCGCAATCTCTGGCAGCTGTGGCACAACGCCTGGGGCTTCGACAGCCTGTACGATCTGGTATTCGTGCGCCCCTATCTGATGCTCACCCGGCTGCATCAGCGCGACTGGATCAACTCGACCATCAATATCGCGCCGCAGTTCGCGCTCATGCTCAACAGCGCACTGGTCACCACCCAGAGCGGGCGGCTGCGCTGGTATGCCCTGTCGTTGTTTGCCGGCGCGGTGGTGTTGCTGGCGGCTTTGCTGTTCGGGTGATGCGCATGCGTACCTATCTTGACGACATCGCCGCCGCGCGTTCATTCACAGGTCCCAAGGAACGCTTTCAATGATCCTGTGCTGGCTTTTATTCGTTCCCTTCATCGGCGGCCTGCTGTGCTGGCAGTTGGAAAGCCGCCATGCGCCTGCACAGGCGCCGCGCTGGATCGCGCTGCTGACGATGCTGATCGTGCTCGCGCTGGCGTTGTGGCTGTGGTTGACGGGCGACTACACGCTGGCCGGCGGCGCAGTGGGCGATGCGCCGAACTGGGCCCACCAGATCCGCCTGCCGTGGATCGATCGCTTCGGCATTTCCTTCCATCTGGCGCTCGACGGCCTGTCGCTGATCATGATCATGCTGACGGGCTTTCTCGGCGTGCTCGCCGTGGTCTGCTCCTGGCAGGAAATCACCAACCGGATCGGCTTTTTTCACCTGAACCTGCTCTGGATCATCGGCGGCGTGGTCGGCGTGTTTCTGGCCGTGGATCTTTTCCTGTTCTTCTTCTTCTGGGAAATGATGCTGGTGCCGATGTATTTCCTGATCGCGCTGTGGGGACACAGCGGTTCCAAGGGCAATACCCGTATTGGCGCGGCCATCAAGTTCTTCATCTATACCCAGGCCAGCGGTCTGTTGATGCTGGTCTCGATTCTGGGCCTTGTGTTCGCCCACTACAGCCAGACCGGCACCTTCACCTTCGATTACATGGTGCTGCGCGACACGCCGCTGACCGGGCCGATCGCTTACGTGCTGATGCTGGGCTTTTTCATCGCCTTTGCCGTCAAACTGCCGGTCGTGCCCCTGCATGGCTGGCTGCCGGATGCCCACGCACAGGCGCCCACCGCGGGCTCGGTGGACCTGGCCGGCATTCTGCTCAAGACCGCGGCCTACGGCATGCTGCGTTTCGCGATCCCGTTGTTTCCCGAAGCCTCGGCCCAGTTCGCGCCGGTGGCGATGGCGCTGGGCCTGATCGGTATCTACTACGGCGCGCTGATGGCCTTTGCCCAGACCGACGTCAAGCGTCTGATCGCCTGCTCGAGTATTTCGCATATGGGCTTCGTGCTCATCGGCATCTACTCCGGCACCCTGCTGGCGCTGCAGGGCGTGATCGTGCAGATGGTCGCGCACGCCTTCTCGGCGGCCGGGCTGTTCATTATTTCGGGCCAGATCTACGAGCGTATCCATACCCGTGACATGCGCCAGATGGGCGGTCTGTTCGGACGCATGGGCGCGCTGCCGGGCTTCGCACTGGTGTTCGTCATGGCGTCGCTGGGCATGCCCGGCACCGGCAACTTCATCGGCGAATTCCTCATTCTGTTCGGTGCCTTCAACACCGTGCCGTGGGTCGTGGTTGCGGCCAGCGGCGGCCTGGTGATGGCCGCCATCTATTCGCTGGTGCTCATGCACCGTGTCTACTGGGGTGCACCCAAGTCGCAGGCTTCGCTCGGCGGGCTCGACGTGCGTGAATACAGCATGATGCTGCTATTGCTCGTGCTCACGCTCTGGCTGGGCCTGTTCCCGAATACCGTGCTCGATATCTCGCATACGGCGATGACCGAAGTCACCGACTGGTTCGCCGTTGCTCCCTTGCCGTCCCGTTAAGCGAAAGGCGTCATGACCGACTTTTCCACTCAGATGCTCGCCCTCGCGCCGTTGCTGATTCTGTGCGCGACCGTCGTCGGCGTGATGTTGTCGATCGCCATCGGTCGTCATCATTTCACCGCGGCGACGATGACCGTCATCGGCCTGAATGCCGCACTGCTGTCGCTGCTGGGCGTGCTTCAGGTGACGCCGATCCAGGTCACGCCGCTGTTCGTCATCGACGACTACTTTCTGTTGTTCAGCGCTATCGTGCTGGTGGCGTCGCTGGCCTGTACGACCCTGGCCCATGCGTATCTGGAAACGCTGCCGGACCGGCGCGAAGAGTTCTATATCCTGCTGCTGTGTTCGGCCGGCGGCGCCCTCGCGCTGATCGCCAGCCGGCATTTCGCGTCGCTGTTCATTGGCCTGGAGCTGTTGTCGGTACCGCTCTACGGCATGGTCGCCTATGCCTATCGCGACCGTATTTCGCTTGAAGCCGGCCTGAAGTACATGGTGCTCTCGGGCGCGGCCTCGGCATTTCTGCTGTTCGGCATGGCCCTGCTCTATGCGGCTTCGGGTTCGCTGGAATACGCCGGCCTGGCCGACACCCTGGCCGGAAATAGTGGCTCGCCGTGGCTACTGGCCGGCGTAGGCATGATGGTGGTGGCCCTGGCCTTCAAGCTGTCGCTGGTGCCCTTTCATATCTGGACGCCGGACGTCTACGAAGGCGCCCCCGGGCCGGTTTCGGCGTTTCTGGCCACGGTCAGCAAGGTCGCCGTATTCGCCCTGCTGCTGCGCTTTTTCACCCTGGCGCCGCCGGCCGCCAACGGCTGGTTGCTGACGCTCATGGGCGTGATCGCCATGGCCTCGATGCTCATCGGCAACCTGCTCGCCCTGCGCCAGCGCAACGTCAAACGCCTGCTGGGTTATTCCTCGATCGCGCATCTGGGCTATCTGCTGACCGCGATCGTGGCCGGCGGGGCCTTCAGCACCGAAACCGTGGGTATCTATCTGGCGACTTATGTGGCCACCACGCTGGGTGCCTTCGGCGTGGTCACCCTCGTATCCAGCCCCTACTCGGGCACGGATGCGGGCGCGCTGCACCACTATCGCGGATTGTTCTGGCGCCGGCCGTATCTGGCCACCGTGTTCACCATCATGATGCTGTCGCTGGCCGGCATTCCGATGACCGCCGGTTTTCTCGGCAAGTTCTATGTGATCGCCATCGCCGTGCAGTCCGGCCTGTGGTGGCTGGTCGGCGGTATCGTGCTCGGCAGCGCCATCGGCCTGTACTACTACCTGCGCATGATGGTGATCCTGTTCCTGGACGAGCCCGGCGAAAGCCGCCGCGACGCGGTCTCCGGCTGGGGCCAGCAATCCGGCGGCATCATGGTGCTGCTGATCGCCGCAGCCGTAATCTTCTTCGGCATCTACCCGCAGCCGCTGATCGCACTGGTGAACGCAACGGGCATGGCCGGCGGCTAGAAGGCGGAGACTTGATACTGCGATCAGTTTTCACTGTACGCTCGTGGTTAGAACACCAGTATCGAGACCACTGGGATGCTATACGAGACCATTGTTAGCTTCATTTTAATTACACTTTTCGGAGGACTACTCGCAGATAGATGGCAGCGTAGAAGCTGGCTAATCAAAAAACGATATGAGCAGCTCGAATATCGCTGTGGCGATCTGGAACAACTGGCCCAAGAAATTGCCTCACTGCTTACGGCTCGCATTTACCATACGAAAAGAATTATTAAGCAGCTGCAGAGCGGCAACCAGCTTCTTGATGCGGAAAAATATAGTGCATCTATCACCGATTGGAATGAAAACCTGGTTTCATTCTACGTGCGACTCAATATTCTCACTTGTTACCCAGATACCATCGAGCTGGAAAAGAAATTTCAGATGCGGCTCCGTTCTGTCTCAGAAGAAATTTCGACTTACCTTTCGGCTCACTCTGTTCACAGCGAAAAAAGCTTAGCCCAATTAGCGCAGGAAACGCATTCTGTGCAAATCGATGCTCAACACTTTATAGCCAAGCTATTGAGTCAAGCAGAAGAGGATCGAAAGGCGATCGGAAAAGGCGCAAAATTAAAATTTGAGCCGTCGAAGTTTCGTTATTTCACCACTTTTGAGCTTTTCAAAGCTCTGTTCGTACGCGACATAAACAGACATACCATATGCAGATCGCCGGTCGATCCTACCTTTCCATTCGACGTCAGGCGATAGCGGTCGAGGGTAAACCAACATTGACACTAGAACCGCCGCCTCATCCAGCGAAAGTTCACAAGCTGCTTTGTTGAAATGCCGTTTAGAGGCTTGCTCTGCTCCAAAAAGACGAGAACCGAAAAACGCTATGCGAAGATAGCTGCGCAATATTTGCACTTTCAGATAGCGCCTGTTTATTAGGGTCGCCAAGAACATCTCGTAAAGTTTTCGCCGTATCGTACGAGTTCTATATCCAGTAATCGTTCTGACCAGCTGCATGTCAATGGTGCTTGCTCCGCCGTGCCGGCGCCTAAGCAAAGCTTTTAAAAGCTCCCTCAATAGCGATTTAACGTCGACACCAGGGTGATGGAAGAAGCGACGGTCTTCCAGAATCAAGCACATCAATTCAACTGAGGAAAGCGTACGTTCATTACGCCAACGAAGATGTTGGACTACGAGGTCTATCTCGTGGAGATCCGTATTTATGCGAACTAGGCAATCTCTCAGCATTTTCGTACAGCATGACTCATTGGTCGGTATAGGTGCGAGTTATTCATTCGCCGATAATAACCCCAGGGTTAAGTTGATTATTGGGATCAAATGCTGTCTTAATCGCCCGCATCATGTCGCGCTCGACATCGGACTTGTAGCGATCCAGGGCCGCGACCTTGAGCCGGCCGATGCCGTGCTCGGCGGCGATCGAGCCGCCCATCTCGGCGACGATATCGTGCACCACGGTATGCGCGGTTTCGGCCTGGGCCAGAAACGCCGCGCCGTCGGCGTCCACCGGCTGCGACAGGTTGAAATGCAGATTGCCGTCGCCGACATGCCCGAACGGACAGGGCCGTACGCCCGGCAACGCCTCGCGCACCGCCGCGAGTGCCCGATCGAGAAAGGCAGGCAGCTTCGATACCGGCAAGGAAATATCGTGCTTGATCGACGCGCCTTCGGCGACCTGGGCCGGTGGCAGGGATTCGCGCAGATGCCATAGCCGCCGGCTGGTATCCGTATCGTGGGCGACGATTACATCCACCAGTTCATGCGCCTGACGGGCGTTTTCCACCACCGCCGACAGGGCCTCCAGCAGCCAGTGCCCTTCTGCCGAACTGGCCAGCTCCACCAGTAGATACCAATCGTGATCGACATCGAACGGCTCCTCGCAGCCGTCGATATGGGTACAGGCCAGTTCCACGGCCTGACGCGACATCAGCTCGCAGCCGGTCAGGTTGTGCCCCGAGGCCGCGGTCAGCCGGCGTTGCAATTTCACGGCCTGGGCCGGTGATCGCAGCGCGAACAAGGCGCTGGCCTGTTGCACCACTGGTTCGTAAAGCTTGAAGACGGCAGCCGTGATGATCCCCAGCGCGCCTTCACTGCCAATGAACAGGTCGTCGAGATCGAAACCGCTGTTGTCCTTGCGCAGACCGGTGAGGTTGTTCCAGATGCGCCCATCGGCAAGCACCACTTCCAGGCCCAGCGCCAGATCGCGCGTGTTGCCATAGCGCACCACGTTCAGCCCGCCTGCGTTGGTCGCCAGGTTGCCGCCGATCCGACAACGATCGCGCGAGGCCAGCGTGAGCGCGAAGTACAGCCCGGCATCGTCTGCCGCCTGTTGCACGTCCGCGAGAATACAGCCGGCCTCGACGGTGATCGTGGCGTTATCGACATCCACTTCGCGTACGCGATTCATGCGTTCGAGATTGACGATCACATGGCGTCGGGGATCACTGGCCGCGGCGCCGCCCACAAGCCCCGTGTTTCCGGACTGCGCGATGACCGCACAATCGGCCCCGGCACAGGCTTGTACGACCGCTGCGACCTGATCGGTATCGGCCGGACGCACGACCGCGAGCGCCTGCGGTTGGAACGCGCCCCGCCATTCCACCAGATAGGGGGCCGCAGCCTCGCCTTGTAGTACGTCCTCGGTGCCGACGATTGCACCAAGTTCGGCGATCAACCCATCGCTCATTCAGCGTGCTCCGACCAGATCCTGCAATGCCGGCTGCAGCCGGCGGAATTCGAAGTTGAACCCGGCCTTTTCCAGGGCGCTGGGAATGGCGCGTTGACCGGTGAGCAGCAGATGCGCCATTTCGCCCACCATCAGCTTGAGTGCCGGCCCGGGCACCCAGGCGAACTTGGGCCGATGCAGCACGCGCGCGAGCGTGGCCGTGAATTCGCGGTTGGTGACCGGCTCGGGCGCGGTGAGATTGAACGCGCCGCTGGCATTTTCCTGATCGATGAGAAAACGGATCGCGCGCACTTCGTCGCGAATATGAATCCAGGGCATGTACTGCGCGCCGGTACCGAAATGCCCGCCCAGGCCGAACCTGAACGGCGTGATCATCTGTGCGAGCGCGCCATCGTCGGCGCCGAGCACGATACCGGTACGGATACGACACACCCGGATGCCGGCGGCTTCGGCACGCCGTGCTGCCTGTTCCCAGGCCACACAGAGCTCCGACTGGAATTCGTCGCCCGGCGGCTGGCTTTCATCCAGTACGTCCGCCCCCCGCGCGCCGTAATAGCCCACGGCCGAACCGCTGATCAGCACCCGGGGCAAGACGTCCCAGGCGCCGATCGTTTCGGTGAGTTCGCGTGTAATGCGCAAGCGGCTTTCGCGCATCTCGCGCTTGCGGGCTTCGGTCCACCGGCCATCGGCCAGATTCTCGCCGGCGAGGTTGATCACCGCATCGGCCGGCTCGGCGGCTTTGATATTCGCGACCGGCACCACCCCGGCCGGCAACACCCGGGCGGCAGCGTCGGTATCACGGGTGATGACCTGAACGGCCCAACCATCCGCCAGAAACGATTCACAAAGATGCCGGCCGATAAAACCGGTGCCGCCGGTCACCAACGCCTTTTTCATCACAGGCTCCGCGGGTAAAAAATCAATATCCGATGCGAACTTGCAGACTAGATCGCCGCCAGCCCGTAGCCGAATGTTACTAATACAATACGCTGATCGAGCATGCTGCGTTGCATCGTTTTGCCCGTGCTATTGCAAAAACACGAAAGATCGCGTTAGCTATGCGGGCGTGGCGGCGGTAGCTCAGTTGGTAGAGCGCGACCCTCCCACGGTCGAGGTCGCGAGTTCGAATCTCGTCCGCCGCTCCATCGCATCGCCCGGCGCAGCCCCAACGAGGCGAACCCCAGCCCACGCGTTTAAGTGCCCCCTAAGTGCCACAGGCAGTACGGGCGCGGCACCAGGTGCTCGTACGATCTGCGCTGCGCGCATCATCGGGCAATCCCTGGCATTCAGCGCAAATCGCGAGACGCCCCGCGCGGCGGCTTTCAGCGATTGCGTCTGGGACTGGGTTCGAGACGATTCCCGGCACCTGCACGACAACAATAACTTTTTGGTCTATCTTAATTCCTACGTGGAATACAGCGTCGGCCCGGCCGCGCTGGCTGAGTGGGGGCGTTCGCCATGGCGATAATCAAACGTACATTCTGGGCACTCGCCCTGTTGATGCCAGCGGCTGCGCTTGCGCAGAGCCCGGCAGCCGATATCGCACAACAAGGCGTGGGGAATACGGTCCCGCCCTGTAGCAGCTGTCACGGGCCTGATGGCCAGGGCAACGCCGCCGCCGGCTTTCCGCGGCTTGCCGGCCTGGGCTCGGTCTATCTCCAGGATCAGCTCGACGCCTATGCCGATGGTCGCCGGGAAAACGCCATCATGCAGCCGATCGCGAGTGCCCTGTCCGCCGCGCAGCGTCGCGCCATGGCCAACTATTACAGCGCGCTTGCGTTCAAGCCCAGCGAAACCAACGCCCCGCAACAACCGATATCCGCTGCCGCTGTCGAACTGGCAGAACACGGTCGCTGGGATGACGCGATTCCCGCCTGTGTGCAATGCCACGGGCCCGGCGGTATGGGCATCGGCGATCGCTTTCCGGCACTCGCTGGCCAGTCCGCGAACTATATCGCCAGCCAGCTGCGCGCCTGGCGCGCGCACAAACGCCCGGCCGGGCCAATGGACCTGATGGCCACGATCGCCAATCGGCTCGACGCGGCCGATATCATGCCGGTAGCCGAGTACTTCGCGGCCCAGCCAAGCACCACCGCGCCGGCCACGAACAAAGCCGACGACAAGGCGAACGACTCTTCGACCGGCCCGGCAAAACCGGCTGGTACGCCGAATGCCTCCGGCGTTCAGGCGTCGACTTTCGTACCGCCGGCCCGCGGCACGATTCCCGACAACGAATTCGGGGCCATGGTACGCAAGGGCCGCGCAATCTTTACCGATACCCAGCAGCATGCGGCACGCTTTGTCGGCAACGACCTGCAATGTGCCAACTGCCATCTCGATGAAGGCCGGCTCGCCGATTCCTCGCCACTGTGGGCCGCCTGGGCGATGTATCCCGCCTACCGTGGCAAGAACAAGCATGTGAATGATTTCCCCGAGCGCATCCAGGGCTGTTTTCGTTACAGCATGAACGGCACACCGCCGCCGCGCGGCGACGAGGTGTTGCTGGCGCTGGAAACCTATGCCTACTGGCTCGCCAGCGGCGCGCCCGTGGGCAAGGCGCTGTCCGGTCGCGGCTACCCCGAACTCGACGCGCCCAGGCAATCGCCGAGCTTCGAACGCGGCGCGCAGGTCTACACCGAGCGCTGTGCGTTATGTCATGGCAGCGATGGCCAGGGCCAGCGCGCGGCCGACGGGCGTATCGCATTTCCGCCGCTATGGGGACCGCGTTCCTATAACTGGGGCGCGGGCATGCATCGCGTGAACACGGCCGCGGCCTTCATCAAGGCCAATATGCCGCTGGGCGCGACCACGCTGTCCGAGCAACAGGCCTGGGATGTGGCCCAGTTCATCGACAGCCACGAACGCCCGCAGGATCCGCGTTTCACCGGCTCGGTCGCCGATACCGCCAAGCAGTATCACGGCAAGTACTCGATGTATGGCCAAACCGTCAACGGCGAGGTACTGGGCCAGAACGCCCCGCCGTCAGGCACCGCGCCCGCCGCGAAGACGCGGTAAAATCCGGGCGACGGGCGCACGCACGCGTTTACGGGCGCTGGTAGAGCAGCGCGGCCTGATCGAGCGCGGCCACGATCTGACGGGCCAACGCATCGGCCTGCTGCGATACCGCAGCACGCGCGCCGGCCGGGCTTTCGATTGCCAGCTGTACGGCCACAAGCTGGTCCGCATTGTCCACGACACGCACGTTGTAAGCCGGGCGGGCCTGGCCGATGACCCGACGCGACACGCTGTCCATATCCGCCAGTTCGATCACGATACTGGCCTGCGCACCACTCGCTCGACTGGCCGCATGCCGGCTGGCGCCGTCCTGTTCACGCGTGGGCGGTGCGGCATCGAGCATGGGCGTACAAGCGTGGCCGGCCGCCAACAGCCGCTTGCACAGCGCCTGCTCGAAGGCGGCTTCGATAGCCAGATCGGTAAAGGCCGCATAGGCGATGAAGCCGTCATAGCGCGTGTCGCCATAGCCCGGATCGACAAAGCGATAGGCCGGCGTGCTTGCGCAGCCGGCCAGCATCAGACACACGAGCGTCAGGGCAATACGGCGGCAAAAATCGAACAACACGGCTTTCCGACAGGCGAATGACGCCTCAAAGATTAGCCGGCGCGATCACCGCCAACAACTGGCGCGCGGCGACCTGATCGCCCGCTCTGCAGCCCAGGTTTTCGATCTCGCCGTCGATGTCGGCGGCGATGGAAAACTCCATCTTCATGGCTTCGAGCACCAGCAGCGTGTCGCCCGCCTGCACCTGATCGCCCACGGCCACATCGACACGCTGGATCTTGCCATCCATACGCGCCAGCACGCGGCCATCGCCTGCCCCATCGGCAGACTCGGGTGGCAGCCGCAGGACATCGGTATAGAGTGCCGTGCGCCCCTGGGCACACAGCCACACATCCGCGCCGTGGCACAGCACATCCGCGCGCGCGGCCACGCCGTTCAACACATAATCGAAACGCGTGCCGTCGAAGGCCCCGATACGCAGATCGATCCACGTATCGTCGACGCGCACCTGATAGTCCCCGCCGTCATGGCGCAGCCGCAAGTCGTTGCGGTGATCGCCCTGTATCAACACCAGCGGCGTTTCATTGGTGCCCGCGCTGCGCCAACCCGCCAATGCGTCTGCCAGGCCGCCGCTCGCCGCGAGACGCCCTGCATCCTGGGCATGACAGGCCACCGCCGCGAGCGCGAGATGTTCACGCCCGGGGGCATCGCCGGCCAGGGCCGGCTGCATATGCGTGCCGACGAAACCGATATCGAAATCCCCCGACACGAACGCCGGCTCGGCGAGTATGCGTGCGAGAAAATCGCGGTTGCTGACCGGGCCGAACAACAATGTCTCGTCGACCGCGGCAGCCAGCCGGCGGCGCGCGATATCGCGGGTTTCGCCCCAGGCGATGATCTTGGCCGCCATGGAATCGTAATGCGGGGTCACCATCTGGCCTTCACGCAGGCCATGGTCGACGCGAATACCCGCCCCCTGCGGCACCCGCCAGGCCCGTACGAGGCCGGTCTGGGGCATGAAATCCTGGGCGACGTCTTCCAGGCACAGCCGTACTTCGATCGCATGGCCGTCGAAACGCACATCGTCCTGGGCGAGCGTAAGCGGCTCGCCGGCGGCGATACGCAGCTGCCAGGCGACCAGATCGAGTCCGGTCACCAGTTCGGTCACCGGGTGCTCGACCTGTAGCCGCGTATTCATTTCCATGAAATAGAACGCGCCGCTGGCATCGAGCAGAAATTCCACCGTGCCGGCGCCACGATAACCGATCGCAGCCGCAGCATCGACCGCAGCCTCGCCCATGCGTGCCCGTAATTCGGCGTCGACAGCCGGCGACGGCGCTTCTTCGACGACTTTCTGGTGGCGACGCTGGACCGAACAATCGCGCTCGCCCAGGTGAATCACATGGCCGTGCATGTCGGCCAGCACCTGAATCTCCACATGGCGTGCGCCGAGCACGGCTTTTTCCAGAATCAGTTCGTCCGAACCGAAGGCACTGGCCGCTTCCGAACGCGCGCCGCGTATCGCCTCGGCCAGATCGGCTTTGCGCTCGACCAGTCGCATGCCGCGCCCGCCGCCGCCCGCCGACGCCTTGACCATCAAGGGAAAGCCGATCCGTTCGCCCTCGGCAATCAGCGTGTCGTCGTCCTGGGCCTGCCCCTCGTAACCGGGCACGCAGGGCACGCCGGCTTCGATCATGCGCTGCTTGGCCGCGCGCTTGCGCCCCATCAGATCGATGGCCTCCGGCGTCGGCCCGATAAATATCAACCCGGCCGCTTCGACCGCACGGGCGAAATCCGCGTTTTCGGCCAGAAACCCGTAGCCGGGATGAATCGCCTGGGCGCCGCTGGCCTTTGCGGCGGCGATCAGTTTGTCCACCGCCAGATAGGATTCAGCCGCCGGCGCGGGGCCGATCGCCACCGCCATGTCGGCTTGCTGCACATGCAGCGCCTGGGCATCGGCGCTCGAATATACCGCCACGCTGCGACACCCCACCGCGCGTGCGCCACGGGCGATACGGACGGCGATCTCGCCGCGGTTGGCAATCAGGACACTGTCGAAACCAGTCATGTGCGGGCCCATCGGGGTGTGCGTTTTTCGCGAAATGCCTGCGTACCTTCGGCGCCTTCGTCGCTGAGCAGACAATCGGCAAACAGCGCAGCGGCCTGATCGGCGAGCCGGTCCATATGGCGGCCATCGAGCATAGCCAGCAGTTGTTTGGAGGCGGCATTCGCACCCGGCGCACAGGCCTTGATATCGGCCAGTACGCCCTCGAGCGCGCGATCGGCCGCGGCGAGATCGTCGACGACGGTATGGGCCACGCCGAGTCGATAGGCCTCGGCGCCATCGAAGCGCAGCCCGCAGACGGCAACCCGCCGGGTCGCGGTCATCCCGATACGCGCGACCACGAACGGCATGATCTGGGCTGCGGGCAGGCCGAGCCGGGTTTCGGGCATGCCCATCGTCGCATCGCGGGTCACGATGGTGATGTCGGCAACACACAACAGGCCGAAGCCGCCGCCGAGAGCCGCGCCCTGGGCTACGACCACCACCGCCTGTGGTGCACGATCGATCATCGTCAGCACCTCGCCGAAACGGCGGTTGAAGGCAACGACGGCCGCGCGCCGGTCTGCGCCCGTCACATCGCCGATGGATTTCAGGTCCGCGCCGGCACAGAAATGGCGGCCGGCCCCGCGCAGCACGATCGCGCGTACGCTGCGATCGTCGACGACTGCTTCGAAGACGGCGGCCAGCTCTTCCACCGTCTGGCTATCGAGCGCATTGGACACGCCGGCACGATCGAATACGACCTGCAATACACCGTCGCGCAGTGCCAGGGTCAGCTGTGTTGTCTCGGGTAACGACATGGCAAGGACCGGGGCTTAACGCGAGCGCAGTTCGAGGCGCTTGGCGATGATCGAAAGCATCACCTCGTCGGCGCCGCCGCCGATCGAATGCAGGCGCAGGTCGCGATAGAACTGGGCGGTGGTGGATTCGGCCATATAGCCCTGCCCGCCCCAGAACTGCAGACAGGTATCGGTGAGCTGGCGGGCCAGCCGGCTGGTCTTGAGCTTGGCCATGGAGGCGTTGAGGGTCACGTCGCGACCATCGACCAGGTCGGCCGTGGCCTGATACGTCAACGCACGGGCGGCTTCGAGTTCGGTGGCGAGTTCGGCGAGCGTGAACTGGACATACTGGTTGTCGATCACGCCCCGGCCGAAGGCCTTGCGCTCGCGGGTGTAGTCCACGGTATCGTCGAACACCCGTTGCATGGCCTCGAGAATGCTGGCCGCCAGAAACAGGCGTTCTTCCTGGAACTGCTGCATCTGGTAGCTGAAACCCTGGCCTTCTTCGCCGATGAGATTGCGCGCCGGCACGCGGACATTGTCGAAGAAAATGATGGCCGTATCCGAACTGCGCTGGCCGAGCTTGTCGAGTTTCGTCTCGCGGTTTACGCCAGGCGCGTCGAGCGGCACGACGATCAGCGACTTGTTGCGATGCTTCGCCTTGTCATCGTTCGGGCCGCCGGTCACGCACAACAGGCAGATCCAGTCGCCCTGGGTGCCGTTGGTGATCCACATCTTCTGGCCATTGATGACGTAGTCGTCGCCATCGCGCTTGGCCGTGGTGGTAATACCCGCCACATCCGAGCCTGCGCCGGGTTCGGATACGCCGATACAGGCGACCTGATCCCCGGCGATCGCGGGGGCGAGGAATTCGCGTTTCAATGCCTCGCTGCCATAGCGGGCCAGTGCCGGCGTGGCCATATCGGTCTGTACGCCCACGGCCATGGGAATACCGCCACAGGTCATGCGCCCCAGACTTTGTGCAAAGGCAAGCTGGTATGAATAATCCAGCCCGAGTCCACCGTATTCCTCGGGCTTGGTGATGCCGAGCAGGCCCAGATCGCCCAGGCCCTTGAACAGCTCGTGGGCCGGGAACAGGCCCGCCTGCTCCCATTCGCGTACGTGTGGATTGACCTGTTCCTCGATATAGCGCTCGGTGGTGCACCGTATTTCATCGTGTTCGTGGGTGAACATGGCAATTCTCCTCGCGCGCCCTAGAAGCGGGCGACGCCGAAATCGTTGGGCCGTACGTCGCGTCGGCGCGCTTCGCGGCATACGGACAGCGTGAGCGCGAGCACGCGGCGGGTATCGCGCGGGTCGATCAGTCCGTCGTCGAACAGGCGCGCGCTGCCGTAGAAGGCATGGCCCTGCTCCTCGAACTTGGCCGTGATCTGTGCGTACATCTTGTCGAGCAGGCCGTCGGGCGGGGTTTCGCCGCGGCCTTGGTACTTGGCTTCGGTGACGATCTGCATCACGCCGGCCGCCTGTTCGCCGCCCATGACCGCGGTACGCGAATTGGGCCAGGCGAAGATGAAGTCCGGCGAAAAGCCGCGCCCGCACATGCCGTAGTTGCCGGCACCAAACGAGCCGCCGATCACGAAGGTGATCTTGGGCACATGGGCGTTGGCCACGGCCTGGATCATCTTCGAGCCGTGCTTGACCATGCCCGCCTGTTCGGCGTCCTTGCCCACCATATAGCCGGTGATGTTCTGCAGAAACACCAGCGGAATATCGGCCTGGCAGCACAGCTGGATGAACTGGGCGGCCTTGTTCGCGCCCTTGGTGGTAATCGGCCCGTTATTGGCCAGCACGCCGACCGGACGCCCTTCGACCGCGGCATGCCCGCATACCAGCTGGGCATCGAAATCGGCCTTGAATTCATCGAAGTCGGAATCGTCGACCAGCCGGGCGATGACTTCGCGACAGTCGTAGGGCTTTTTGTGATCGGCCGAGACGATGCCGCACAACTCGTCGATGTCGTAGCGCGGCGGCGCAAACCCCGGTAGCTCGGCCTTCGGCGCGCGCGCGTTCCAGTCCAGCCGGGCCATGACCTCGCGCGCCCGACGGATGCCGTCGGCATCGTCGGCGGCCAGATATTCGCAGGTACCGGCGGTGCCTGCATGCATGTCCGCGCCACCCAGCGCTTCGTCCTCCGCGATCTCGCCGGTGGCAGCCTTGAGCAGCGGCGGGCCGGCCAGAAAAACCTTGGCCCGCCCTCGCACCATGATCACGTAGTCGGACAGCCCCGGCATGTACGCGCCACCAGCGGTCGAGGAACCATGCACGACCGTGATCTGGGGCAGGCCCAGCGCCGACAGCCGCGCCTGATTGGCAAAGGTGCGCCCGCCTTCGATGAACATTTCGTCCTGATAGAGCAGATTGGCGCCGCCGGACTCGATCAGCGACACGATCGGCAATTTCTGGATTCGCGCGATTTCCTGTATGCGCAGGGTTTTCTGTACACCCCAGGGGGTCATGGTGCCGCCCTTGATCGCGCTGTTGGAGGCATTGACCATGCAGCGCACGCCCGACACATAACCGATACCGCAGATACTGTTGCCGCCGGCCAGCGAACCATCGGTATCGTCGTGACAGCCATAGCCGCACAGCGTGGACAGCTCCAGAAACGGCGAACCGCGATCGAGCAGCAGATTCACCCGATCGCGCGGCAGCAGCTGTTCGCGCTTGCGATAGCGCTCGGCCTTGCTCTGTTCGGTCGCATGGACCTTCGCTTCGATTTCGCGCAGTGCGTCGACCGCGGCGAGCATGCCTTCGCGATTGCGCTGAAAGCTGTCGGCGTTGCGATCGACACGGGTGGAGAGAACCGCCATATCCGAATCTAACCCCGCTGGCCGGGCAGAATGCCCATCGTCTTGCAGATGATGCCGAGCATGACTTCGTCCGCGCCGCCCCCGATCGAGGCCAGGCGAGTATCGCGAAATGCCCGCGAAACCTCGGCTTCCCACATATAGCCCTGACCGCCCCAGTACTGCAGACAGGCATCGGTGACTTCGCGCACCAGGCGCCCGGTCTTGAGCTTGGCCATGGAGGCCAGTTGCAGCACACCGCTATCGTCGGGGTTGACGACATAGCGTTCGCAACACCGATAGGTCAGTGAACGCAGGGCTTCGATCTCGGTCTGCAGTTCGGCCAGGCGAAAATGCACGACCTGGTTATGCAGAATCGGCACGCCAAAGGTCTGGCGGTCCGAGGTGTATTCGATCGTGGCGTTGACCACGTTTTCCAGGCCCTTGAGCGCGGAGGCCGCAGCGAATATGCGCTCTTCCTGGAACTGCTGCATCTGCATGGTGAAGCCCATCCCTTCGGCACCGATACGGTTGCGCTGCGGCACGCGCACGTCGTCGAAAAACAGCTGGGCGGTATCCGACGACCACATGCCGAGCTTGTGCAGCTTGCGGGCACGCTCGACGCCGGGGCTATCCAGCGGCACCACGATCAACGACTTATTCCGGTGCGGCCCGTCATCCGAGGTGTTGGCCAGCAGGCAGATCCAGTCGGCCTTCATGCCATTCGTGATCCACATCTTGGAGCCGTTGATGACGTAGTCGTCGCCATCCTTTCGTGCCGTAGTCTTCAGCTGGGCGACATCGGAGCCGGCCTGCGGTTCGGATACACCGATGGCGGCCACCTGCTCGCCGGCGATGGCCGGGGCCAGAAACTCACCGCGTAGTTCGTCGCCGCCATAGCGCGCCAGCGCTGGCGTGGCCATATCGGTCTGTACGCCGATGGCCATGGGCACGCCGCCGCATTTGATCCGGCCCCATTCCTCGGCGGCGACCATGGCATAGGAATAATCCAGCCCCTGACCGCCGTAGGCCTCGGGCTTGTGGATACCAAGCAGGCCCAGATCGCCCATCTTCTTGAACAGTTCGTGCGAGGGAAACTGCTGGGCCTGCTCCCACTCGGCGACATGCGGGTTGATCTCGCGATCGATAAACCGGGCAATGGTGTCGCGCAGGGCGTCGTGTTCGGGGGTGAATTGCATAACAGGCTCTCGTTAAACAGTGTCGATACGCGCGGCGATCGCCGGGGATACCGGCACCGGAAAATCCAGCAGCATCTGACCCAGACACTTGCCCTGGGCGTCGGCGCGCAGCGATGCCACGCCGCCACCGCCCAGTACGCGGGTGAGCAGGAAATTCATCGAATGGGTGCCGGGCAGTTCCCAGTGGCAGACCTCGCCTTCGAGCAGGTGGGCAAACCAGTCAGCAACCGCGGCATCGGTGAGGGCAGCGCGCAGATACGGCAAATAGGCCGGATCGCGCGCGATCACGCCGATATTGGCGGCATCGCCCTTGTCGCCGCTGCGCGCCAGCGCCAAGCGAACAAGCGGAACGGGCACAGGATCATCGAGCGCGATGTCGTCGGTCGGATTAGGCTCGCTTGCCCGTGAGTCGCGGTCGAAACCGCCGTCGCTATCGATTACGACCTGTGCGATCGTGGCGTCGATATCGACCTGTACGGCCACTGCTGCCTTGGGCACGAAACAGGAATACAGCCGGATCACCGGGCTCACGCTGGGCCGCCCGCCGAAAAAGCCGGTCACCCCCGGCACCATGCCGGTGGCAGCCTGGGCCAGTTCGCGGGTAAACAGCGCCAATGCGTCCTTCGACTCGTGGCGTACCGCCAGTTTGAGCACGACTTCCCGGCTGTGTGCGGCGGCCTGGCGGGCATTCGCGCCATACATCGCTTCCGTGCCGAGCACGGCGATATCGTAATCGGCGTAGGGGCCGAGCCCGCGCTCGGCGAACAAGCGCTCGGTCTTGGCCAGGATGGCCATGGCTGCGCTGTGCGCCTTGGCCCCGGCCTCGATGCCGCCAACAACGAACACCGCTGTGCAGCGGTAACCATCCATATAGGTGGCCGAAATCTTGTAATCGGCATTGGGCGCCTGACCGCGCGCGCCGGCGACCGCGACCCGATTCTCGCCGACCTGGGATAACGTCACCTGGGTGAAATCGCAGGCGACATCCGGCAACAGATAGGCCCGCGGATCGCCGATTTCGTAGAGCATCTGCTCGGCGACGGTATGACAACTCACCAGCCCGCCCGTACCCGCCGGCTTGGTCACCACGAATGCGCCATCGCGCGCGACCTCGACGATGGGAAAGCCCATATCGGCATAGCCGTCGGCCACGAGATGCCAGTCGGTGAAATTGCCGCCCGTGCACTGACAGCCACATTCGATGATATGCCCGGCCAGACTACCCGCGGCGAGCCGGTCGTAGTCCTGCCAATCCCAGCCGAATTCGTGCACCAGCGGCGCGAGCACGAGCGCGCTGTCGACACAGCGCCCGGTGATCACGATATCGGCACCGGCATCGAGTGCGGCGACAATGCCCGGCGCACCGAGATAGGCATTCATGCTCACCGGCGCCTGCGGCATGGCGCCTTCGCCCGCCATGGGCTCGATGGCGCTGGCCAGACGCGCGCGCTCGGGCATGAGATCGTCGCCGGTCACGATCGCAATCTTGAACGTCAGCCCCGCTTCGGCCGCCGCTGCGGCCAGCGCGTCGCGACAGGCCGCCGGGTTGATACCGCCGGCATTGCTGATCACGCGAATGCCGCGTGCCTTGATTTCGGCGAGCACGGGCTTGAGCGCATGGGCGACGAAGTCCTCGGCGTAGCCGGCACCGGGATCGCGCCGGCGCTTGGCCGCGAGTATCGACATGGTGATTTCCGACAGATAGTCGGACACCAGATAGTCGATATCGCCCTTTTCGACGAGCTGGGCGGCGGCGGTGTTGGTATCGCCCCAGAATGCCGACGCACAGCCGATGCGGATCGAATCCACGGGTAATGGCGCTCCTGCCGAAAGGCGGTCGCCGAGCACGGGCGCTTTCGTACCCGAGCGGCAACGCTATGGTTCTGATGACCTGTTTGAGATGAGAGTGCAGCGCCGTTGTCTTTAAGTCAAGTCGAGTGACTCACCTTAGGAATAATTGCGCTAGACTTGGGCTGTGCCCCAGTCAGGAAAGCCCATGGCCAGCGCCAGCCCGGCCGCCGCCTACCATCGTCAGATTTCAGCCGAGAAACGCGATGCCATTCTCGATGCCGCCCTCGAATGTTTTCTCGAGCGCGGCTTTGCCGGCACCAGCCTGAACCGGATCGCCAAGGCCGCGGGTGTGTCCACAGCCACCCTGTACCGGCATTTTCCGAGCAAGGACGAGCTGTTCGCGCAGATTATCGAGCGCCCGTTTCTGGATGGCTCGCCAGAATCGCTCGCCGAGTTGCCGGCCGGCGAACCCGAACGCGTACTCCACGAAATTGCCGAGCGTTATGCCCGGCTGATTCTCACCCCCTATTTCCATCCGCTGGTGCGCGCACTGATCGCCGAGGCGCTACGGCTGCCGCAGATGGGCCACGCCCTGGAACAACGCGGTCACGGCCCGTTTCTGGCCGCGGTAAAAGGCTACTTCGAACGCGAACACGACCTGGGTACGCTGGATGTGCCCGATGCCGGCCTGGCCGCGGAACAGTTTCTGGGCATGATTTCGAGCGTGGTGTTCTGGCCGCGCATGCTCAACGACGAACGCCGGCCTTCCGCGGCCAAGGTGCAGCGCACCTGCGATGCGGCCGTAGCGACGTTTCTGGCCCGATACGCCATCGCCGAATAGGCGTCGCCCGAGGGGCCTTGCCGCTCTGTGCCGAGCCCGCTGGCAAGCGACGATCGGATCAGGTTCAGGCAGAATGCATGAACGAACGTCCGTTTATGGCTGCGCCGTGTAGCGGCGCTCAATCAAGACAATCGTCAATAAAGAGGAGACCCCCTGATGCGAGCATTGCTCTGCAAACAATTCGGCCCGCCGGAAACGCTGGTCGTCGAAGAACGCCCCACGCCCGAGGTCGGCCCCAAGCAGGTGCTCATCGACGTGCAAGCCGCAGCGGTGAATTTCCCGGACAGCCTGATCATCGAGGACAAATACCAGCTCAAGCCGGAGCTGCCCTTTTCGCCGGGCGGCGAACTCGCGGGCGTGATCAATACCGTCGGCGACGAGGTCACCCATCTCAAGCCCGGCGACAACGTGATCGCCTTTACCGGCTACGGCGCCATGGCCGAACAGATCGCCACCGACGCCAACCGCGTGATCCCGATGCCGGACGGCGTGGACCACGTGACCGCCAGCGCCTTCGTGATGACCTATGGCACCACCTATCACGCCCTGGCCGACCGCGCCGCGCTCAAGTCCGGCGAAACGCTGCTCGTGCTGGGTGCGGCCGGCGGCGTGGGCCTGGCCGCGATCGAACTAGGCAAGGCGCTGGGCGCGCACGTGATTGCGGCGGCCTCCAGCGAAGAAAAGCTCGCGGTGTGTCGCGAGCACGGCGCCGATGAAACCATCAACTACGTCGAAGAAGACCTCAAGGACGCGATCAAGGCCCGCACCGACGGGCGCGGCGTGGACGTGGTCTATGACCCGGTCGGCGGCGACATGACCGAAAAAGCCCTGCGCGGCACGGCCTGGCGCGGACGTCTGCTGGTGATCGGCTTCGCCGCTGGCGAGATTCCCAAGCCGCCGCTGAATCTCGCCCTGCTCAAGGGCTGCTCGATCGTGGGCGTGTTCTGGGGCTCGTTCACCCAGCGCGAACCGCAGGAAAACCAGAAACAGCTCAAGCAGATCTTTACCTGGCTGGCCGAAGGCAAGCTGCGCCCGCATGTCTCGGGCACCTATCCGCTTGAACGCGGCGGTGAGGCCATCACCATGCTGGCTTCGCGCAAGGCGGCCGGCAAGCTGGTCATCAAACCGCAGGAATAGTCTGATCGGCCGGCCCGGCCGAACCGCGCCGGGCTGGCACTGCCCTATTTCGTTCCCGCGACAACGCGGCGATGTTGTCATGCAAACGACATCGCCGTGTCATCCCGGCGTTATCTGAACGACCCACACTGCGCTCCATTGCAAGCCGGCTGTCATGTCGATGACAGCCCCGCAACGAGGAGCCGCATGCGTATTGCATTGCTCACCGACGCGTGGAAGCCGCAGGTCAATGGCGTCGTCACGGCGCTGACCGCCCTGGTCCGAGAACTGGAAGCCGCCGGTCATGACGTGCTGGTGATCCATCCGGGCCTGTTCGTGACCGTGCCCTGCCCCACCTACACCGAAATCCGGCTGGCCGCCGCGCCGCTGCCCGGCGTGGCCCGCCGCCTGCAACGCTTTGTGCCGGATGCCGTGCATATCGCCACCGAAGGCAGTGTGGGCCTGGCGGGCTGGTTGTACTGTCGGCTGCGGGGCTGGCGTTTCACCACCTCGTTTCATACCCGCTTTCCCGAATACATCAATGCACGCTGGCCGATGGTGCCCGTAGGCCTGGGTTATCGGGTACTCAATCTGTTTCATCGGCGCAGCGTACGCACCATGGTGAGCACGCGCCCGCTGGCCGATTATCTGCAGGATCGCGGTTTTTCGCGCCTGGCCCTGTGGGGCCGCGGCGTCGACACCCGGCTGTTTCGCCCGGTCACGCCGGCCGTTGTCGATCTGCCCGGGCCGGTATTTCTCTACTTCGGCCGCGTGGCGCCGGAAAAGAACGTCGAAGCGTTTCTCCAACTCGATCTGCCCGGTAGCAAGCTGGTAGTCGGCGACGGCCCGGCCCGCGCCGCGCTCGAGCGCTGCTATCCGGAGGCCTGTTTCGTGGGCATGCGCCTGGGCGAAGACCTCGTCCGTCATATCTGTGCGGCCGACTGCATGGTGTTCCCGAGCAAGACCGACACGCTCGGGCTGGTGCTCATGGAGGCCATGGCCTGTGGCGTGCCGGTGGCTGCCTACCCGGTCACCGGGCCGAAACAGGTGGTCCAGCCCGGTATCACCGGCGTGCTCGACGACGATCTGCAGGCCGCGGCGCTGGCTGCGCTCGAACTCGACGGCGAGGCCGGCATCGCCTATGCCCGTGCCCATAGCTGGGCCGCCTCGGCGGCCGAGTTCGCGACCCAGCTCGCCCCGGCACGACGCCCCAACCTGCGCTTTGCGACCCCGGCATTGGAGAACGCACGATGAAAGTCCTCATACTCGGCGGCGACGGCTTCTGCGGCTGGCCCACGGCATTGCATCTTTCCGGTCAGGGCCATGAGGTGACACTGATCGACAATCTGTCGCGGCGACATATCGACAACGAGCTCGGCGTGAGTTCGCTCACCCCGATTTCGCCGATCGATATCCGTCTGGCCGCCTGGAAGGAACTCACCGGGCGCACGATCGCTGCGCTGCATATGGATGTCGCCCGCGAATACGACCGCCTGGAGGCCACGATCGAACGCCTGGCGCCGGATGCCATCGTGCATTTCGCCGAACAGCGCTCGGCGCCCTATTCGATGAAACACGCCCGCGCCAAACGCTACACGGTCGAGAACAATCTCGCCGCGACCCAGAACGTGCTCTGTGCGCTGGTCGAAACCGGCATCGATGCCCATCTGGTTCATCTGGGCACGATGGGCGTCTATGGCTATGGCGGCGGGCTGCGTATTCCCGAGGGCTATCTCACGGTCGAAGTCGACGACAGCGCCGGCGCGCGTACCCAGCGCGAGATTCTGTTCCCGCCGGATCCGGGCAGTATCTATCACATGACCAAGACCCAGGATCAGCTGCTGTTCTATTTCTACAACAAGAACGACGGCCTGCGGATCACGGATCTGCATCAGGGCGTGGTCTGGGGCACCCAGACCCGCGAGACGCGGCTGGACGAGCGCCTGATCAATCGCTTCGACTACGACGGCGACTACGGCACCGTGCTCAATCGTTTTCTCATGCAGGCCGCGGTCGGCCACGATCTGACCGTGCACGGCAGCGGCGGCCAGACCCGGGCCTTCATCCATATTCAGGACACCGTGCGCTGTATCGAAATGGCGATTGGCAACGCGCCGGCCGCCGGCGAACGCGTGCGCATCTACAACCAGATGACCGAAACCTGGCGCGTGGGCGAACTGGCCAAACTGGTTGCGCGCATGACCGGCGCACAGATCGCCCATCTGCCCAACCCGCGCCGTGAAGCGCCGGAAAACGACCTGTGCGTGGATAACGCCTGCCTGCTGGATCTGGGGCTGGATCCGACCACGCTGCGCGACAACCTGCTGGGCGAGATCATCGACGTGGCCCAGCGCTATGCCCACCGTTGCGACGAAAGCCGGATTCTGTCGACCTCGCAGTGGGTACGCCCGCGCCCGGCGCCGGCGTCGCAGGCCGTGGCCGGCTGATCGCGCGGCGGCCGGGCCATCCCGCCCACGCGCCAGACTGCTGGAGCACAAACACCGCGACCCATGGCAGAACAAGCGATTGGAAGTGGCCGGATATCTATCGCGTTCGACTCAATTGCGCGCCGCTGATCTATAATCCGTTTCAGGTTACGAACCGGATACGCTGCCTGTGCCGATCGATGGCCGCTGGACGCTTGCTGCGCTGACCAGCGCCCTGCTCGTACTCTATTTCACGCCCTGGCTGGCCCTGGGCGACGGCGTCGATACCTCGGGCTATGCGCTGTCGTCCGGCCTGACTGTACTGCTCGCCCCGATCGACCGCTTCGATATCGGCCAATATCTGGGCCCGGTACTGGGCTGGACACTACCGCTGATCGGCTTCGTGGGCCTTGTGCAGAGTGCACGCGGGCGTATCAGCCTGTGTGCGATGACGCTGGCGGTGTGCGTATGCAGCCTGCTCGGATTCGGCTTCTGGCAATCGCCCTGGTATCAGGCCCCCACCCTCGCCTCGCTGCCATTGACCCATGCCGGCATGGCGGTACTCGCCAGTGCCCTGCTCAGCCTCGTCGCGAGCCTGCTCGTTGCGCTGTTGTCGGGCTGGCGTGACCATCGACACGGCATCACCGAGCATCGCCGCGCCGATGGCACCGTCGCGATCGAGATTCGCCCGCCGCGCTGGCGCCCCTTGCGGCGATTGCTCTACTTCGTCGCCAATGTCGCGATCATCTACGTCGCCCTGCTTTTCTGGGCGCACCACCATCTTCTGGAACTGGCCGACCAGGCGATGGTACCCGTCACCCTGGTCGTGCTGGCGTTCATTGCCCTTGCCGTGGCGGTGATCGTGCGCTCGGCACTGCGCCACAACCGGCGTGCCCGTATCGTCATCGACCAGCAATCGCTGAGCGTGATCACCGGCGGCGATTGCGGCCGCTATCAGCGCCAACACATCAACGGGCTCTACGTTCCGCAGCAAGCCGACGACAACGTGCGCGACTATTACGACGCCGCGCACGGGGCCGACGCACTCACCCTGCCCGTCACAACGCAAATCCCCGATACCGTCACGGCCGAGCCATTGCTCGGCAAGCCCTGTACCCGGGTGATGATGCGCCTGCGCCATCGCACGGTCGCGCTCGCACACCATCTGGGGCCGGCCCAGGCCCGGGAGCTGGTCCGCCGGCTGACCATCCGGCTGCTCGATTGAACGCCTGGCGGGCGCGCTAGCCCACGCCCGGCGTACTCAGGCGGGATGCCAGTGCTTCGAGCTGGCTGCGACCGACGATATCGCGTGCACTCTGGGCGACCTCGATGAGTTCCTGGCCGGCAAAGCGATCGCGTATTTCGGCCAGATATTCGTTCTGCTGGGCCACGCGTTCGGTCACGAAGGCGCTGCGCTCATCGGCCGGCCAAAGCCGGTTCACGTACAACGCGCCCACCGGGATATGGGTATCGCGCAGCTGTTCGATCACGCGGGCGGTTTCTTCGATCGGCAGGCGTTCGGCCTGCAACACCGGATGGAACACCGATTCGTCGTGCAGACGCTGGCGGGCCTGGGCGAAGCGTTCGGCGCGCTGGCGCAGGCGTACGAGCACACGGTCTTCGCGCTCGGGCTCGCGTACACCGGCCATGGAGCGCCACATGCCCTGCAGTTTGTTCACCTTGGCGCGCTGGGCCTGCAAACCTTCGACCCAGGCACCGAGCATGGACGGCAACGTCAGCAGGCGCAGCGTATGGCCGCTGGGCGCGGTATCGAATACCACCCGATCGAAGCGCTGCGGGCACCATTCCATGATTCGGGTAAAACGATCGAACAACGCCGATTCGGCCGTGCCCGGCGCCTGTACGGCCAGCTTCAGATGCCGGTCGAGCGCCGGCAGCACCGCCTTGGACACCGCCGATTCCGCGTCTTCGCGAATCCCTTCGACATAGGCCCTGGCATCGGCCTCGGGGTCGATCTCCATGGCCCAGAGATTGTCGCCGGCCGCAGTCGGCTCGGCGCCGAGCCGAGTTTCCAGCAAGTCGGACACCGAATGGGCCGGATCTGTGGAGACCAACAGCGTACGTTCGCCGGCCGTGGCCAGGCGCAGCGCATTGGCCGCCGCGAGCGTGGTCTTGCCGACCCCGCCCTTGCCGCCAAATAGATAGAACCGCGTGGGCAGATCGTGGCCATCGCGGTGGTGATGTGCATGAGAATGCGCCATGGCTCGCGTCTATCGGTCGACCTGGGTTAATTCGATTGCCGTATTGCGCGCACCGTCCGAACGGGCATTGCCCGCACGTACAGAGCACGCGTCGTCAGCAACACACGCCGGCTTCGGGAAAGGTTTCCATGCCCATGCGCTGGTGCCAGCGATGGAATGCCTCGATCAGATCCGGATACAGCTCAAGCGCATAATAATCCGCCGGCCCGGGGATACCCAATGCCTCCAGAAACAACAGCGCAACCAGCGCATCTTCTTCCGAACGCGCCTCGCGGGCGATGCCGGCGCGCCACGGCGCCATGAACAGTTCGTCGTGGTAGTCGGAAAAACGTTGCCAGAGGCTTTTTTCGCTCATCGGTTTCGACCTGCGGTAACCCGGGCGATCTTCACGCGGGTAACGAGCGCCCGGTGTATTCGAGCACGGCATTCACGACCGTCGCCGTATCCGGCAGGCGCCCCGAGTAGAGCGTATGGCCATCGACGACCACCGCCACCGGCGCGCCGGCACGCGCCACGGCCCGCAGTGCGGCGAACACGCTGGCGCCGTCGGCACGCGCGGATTTCCAGACCGCCGGATACAGCCACAGTAAATTACGCGGATCGGCCACCACCAGTTCGAGATCGGGCGCAGCTTGCGCGAGCGCGCGATAGATTTCTCCGGTGTGTTGCATACGCGCCCGGCTATGGCTGAAATCCGCTGCCGCGCCCAGCCTAGTGTGACATTCGCCGAGACGACCACAACACCCCGAACCGCTGTGCTGGGCATCCTGCTCGCGCACCAGAATCACCTGATGCGCGCGCCCGCGCCGCGACCCCGATCGCGATACGCGGCGGCCGGCGCGTGCATAGCGGTCATGATTGCTCGGTAGCCGCGCTCGGATTACGCCGCTCGCGGTTGAAGGCCGTAAACGCTTCCACCACCAGCCACGCGGCCAGTACGAAGATCGCCGCATCCATGATCAGCAGCAGCCAATCACCCTTGGCAAAGAAGTCGCCCAGGTTGAGCACCAGCGCCCAGGTGGTCATGAACAGCAGAAACACCAGCGGAATGAGCGCGGCCAACGGGTTGCGATTACGTGCCAGCAGCCATACACCGATAATCGACAACGCCAGTCCGGCGGTGAGCTGGTTGGTAGTACCGAACAACGTCCACAACCGGCCGAAGGCAAAGCCCTTGCCGCCAGCGCTGTCGCCACCCGGCAGCAGCGCCAGCCCGAGCGGAATCAGCACGGCGAGCGTGGTGAGCAGATTCACGCGTCCGACCAGCGATTTGACGCCCGCCAGCTCGGAAATCTCTTCAAGAATATAACGTTGCAGACGTACGCCGGTATCCATCGTGGTGCCGGCAAAGGTGATGACCACCACGGCCGCGAACGTCGCCCCCAGCGTCGCGGGGATGCCGAGATTGCTTAGAAAATGCCCGGTGCCATTGACGAAGTGGCCAAGCGCACCGCCGGAGGCCGCACCGAAGTCGGCGTACGCGGCGTTCCAATCGCCGGCCGCGCCGAGCCCCGCAGTACAGGCCAGAATCGCGGCCAGCGCCAGTGCACCCTCGCCGAGCGCACCGCCATAGCCGACGAAACGCGCCTCGGTTTCGTTACCCAGCTGTTTCGAAGTCGTACCGGAGGCGACCAGGCTATGGAAACCCGAGATCGCGCCACAGGCGACGGTGATGAACAGATAGGGGAACCAGTGCGGCGAGTTCGGCGCCACTTCGTTGACCGCCGGCGCGCTGACCGTATCCCAGCCGACGAGCACGCCGAGAAAGATCACCACCAGCGCGACAATCAGCTGCTGGCCGTTGATGTAGTCGCGCGGCTGCAGCAATACCCACACCGGCAACCGCGAGGCAATCCAGGTATAGGCGAAGATGAGAATGATCCAGGTGGTACGCACCGACAGTCCGACCGCCTCGGCTAGCCCGTCGACATAGATCGGATAAGCCTGGCCCACCGGGATTGCCGCATAGAGCAGCAATAGACCGATGACCGAAGGAATGATGATCGACCGGCCCATGCGATAGGCCCATTGGCCAATGAACACCGCGATCGGGATGACGATCAGCGCCGGGATCACCGCGCCCGGATTCTTTTCGAACAGAATCGCCATGACCACGCCGAACACCGCGTTCACGAGCGTGAGCAAAAAGAAGATGATCAGCAGAAACAGCGTGCTGGCTCGGGCGGATACCACCTTGCCGGAGAGCGTGCCGATATTCTGGCCGCGATTGCGAGCAGAGACGACGATCGAGCCGAAATCATGCACGCCCGCCGCGAAGATCGTGCCCAGCACCACCCAGGTCAATGCCGGCAGCCAGCCCCAGTAGACCGCGATCGCCGGACCGACGATCGGCGCCGCGCCGGCCACCGAGGTGAAATGGTGGCCGAGCAACACATGTTTATGCGTGGGTACGAAATCCACCCCGTCGCGCATGGCATGCGCGGGGGTGACGAAGTTCGGATCGAGCCGATAGACCTTCTCGGCCAGGTAGCGTGAATAGAACTTGTAGGCGAAATAGAACGCCACCAACGTAATCACGATCAGAAGAAAGGCCGGCATCTCGTATCCCCTCGCGATCGCGCCCATCCAGACCGGGCGCTATAAAGTCGCCGAATCCTAGCAATCCGCCCTACCACGACGATAGTCGACTATCGTCGGTTGTCATGTACAGCGTGTGTCAAATACGCATGCACGCGTCGGCGGATCACCCGCCGGCACAGGTCGCACAGTGTGGATCGGCCGGTATCTGCAGACTGCGCCAGCGCTGGGTCTTGGCATCGAGGGTGAGCACCCGTGCGGTCAGCGTGTCGGCCATGCCCACGATCAGCTTGATGGCTTCCAGTGCCTGAAGTGTGCCCACGATGCCCGGCACCACGCCAAGCACACCGGCTTCGGCGCAGGTCGGTGCCGCCCCGGCCGGCGGTGCACTGGCGAACAGACAGCGATAACAGGGCTGGCCACCGGCCGGAAATACGCCGACCTGACCGGCAAAGCGCTCGACCGCCCCATAGACCAGGGGAATACGCGCGGCGACACAGGCATCGTTGATGGCATAGCGCGCGCTGAAATTGTCGCTGCCGTCCACCACCAGGTCGTAGCCGGCCACCAGCTCGGCGGCGTTGTCGGCGCTCACGCGCTTTTCGATCGGCTCGATATCGATACTCGGATTGAGCGCACTCAGGCTGGCCATCGCCGAGCGCACCTTGGGCTGGCCGACGCTGGCATCGCGATGCAGGATCTGGCGATGCAGGTTGGAGCGATCGACCACGTCGTGATCGACGATGCCGATATGCCCCACGCCGGCCGCGGCCAGATAATAGGCCGCCGGCGAACCCAGCCCGCCGGCGCCGATGATCAGTACCCGCGCATCGCGCAGCTTCGTCTGGCCGGCTTCACCGACCTCCGGCAGGGTGAGCTGGCGCGCATAGCGGGCGCGATCGGCGGTATCGAGCATGGCCGGGGTTTCGAAGGCCAGCCCGGCGTCCTTCCAGGCATCGAAGCCGCCTTCCACCGAGCGCACATCGGTATAGCCGAGCCGCGTGAGCTGATCGGCCGCCAGCAGCGAGCGCGAGCCGGATGCACACATGAGCAGAATGGTCTGGCTCGGATCGCTGACCTGTTCTTCGATCCGCATTTCCAGAAACCCGCGGCCCAGCGCTTTCGCCCCCACCGGCGTGCCCTGGGCAATCTCATCGGCCTCGCGGATATCCACGAGCAGCGCGCCATCACCGGCCAGTTCGGCCGCGCGTTCGGCGGCCACCGGCGGTATACGCTCGCGCAGCAGGGCAAGCTCGTCTTTAAGGCTCATGGCGTTCGTCCAGGTCGTCGTTATCGTCGTCGGGCGCTTCATCGGCGTGCGTGGATGAGCCCAGCTCGGCCTGGCGCACCCACGTGGCCCCCATCGACTTGCTGGTATTCGCGCCCATCTTTTTCAACTGTTCGCTGCGCCGAACGATATTGCCGCGTCCGCTCACCAGCTTGTTGCGGGCGGAATCGAAGGCCTTGTTGGCGGTGTCCATGGCCCGGCCCAGCTTGTCCAGATCGTCCACGAAGCCCACGAACTTGTCGTAGAGCGCGCCCGCCCGGTTGGCGATCTCGGCGGCGTTTTCTTCCTGCTGCTGGAGCTTCCACAGGTTGGCGATCGCCCGCAGCATGGGCATGAGCGTGGTCGGCGACACCAGCGCGATATTGGCATCCAGCGCCTCGCGCTGCAGATCGAAATCCCCGCGCAGGGCCTCGACGTAGGCTGCTTCCGAGGGGATGAACATGAATACATAGTCCAGCGTTTCGATGCGGTCGATGTTCTGGTAGTTCTTGGCCGACAGACCCTTGAGATGACGCCGTACCGAGGCCACATGATCGGCCAGGGCCGTACGGCGCGTGGTTTCGTCCTCGGCTTCGTGCACCCGCAGATAGGCGGTCAGCGACACCTTGGCATCGACCACGATGCTGCGCTGTTCGGGCAGATGCACCACCGCGTCCGGTAGCTGGCGATTGCCGTCCTCCGTGGTGGCCGCGAACTGGGTTTCGTACTGCACGCCCTTTTCCAGCCCCGAACGTTCCAGCACGGTTTCCAGAATCATCTCGCCCCAGTTGCCCTGGGTCTTGGATTCGCCGCGCAGCGCATTGGCGAGATTGGTCGCATCCTCGGCAATGGCCTTGTTGGACTGTTCGAGCAGGCGCACCTGTTCGGCCAATGCCGAGCGCTGCCGGTTTTCCTGGTCGTAGGCTTCGCGCACCTGTTTTTCAAAGCGCCCGATATGCTCGCGCAGCGGGTTGATCAACGGTTCCAGGCTGGCCTTGTTCTGCTCGGTAAAGGCCCGGCTTTTTTCCTCCAGAATCTCCTGCGACAGGGTCTTGAACTGGTGGGTGAGCGCTTCGCGTGCGTCGGTGAGCGTCTTGAGCTTGTCCTCGGCATGGCGGCGCTCGGCCTCCAGGCGGGTTTCCAGGCGCGCGTTGTCGGCGCGGGCGTTATCCAGGGCAGCCCGGACATCGGCCAGTTCGGCCGCACGCGTGTCCGCTTCGCGCTGGGCGCTGGCACGGTCGGCCACCAGCTGCGCCTGTTTCGAGCGCGCCCATAGCAGCACGAATACGCCGCCCAGCAGCACACCGGCCCATAGCGCAGCTGCCAGGTAAAGCGTGGTAACGGATGGCATCATCAAATCGCGGCTCTTGGTGATGGGTAACGAACGTCAGCATACGGGTTGCAGCACGGCACGCTTACCCGCCGAACTACCGGTCTTTCGCGTATTTTCGCGTTCATTTTCGAACAGATTGCCTGCTCGAGAACAGCCCGCTGCGTTTCATCAATCACCGAGAAGACATTTATCCGCAGATTACGCAGATCACACAGATTGAAGACAAGAAATCGACGGCCGTTCGGCATCGTCTGGCCCCTGTGCCACGCGCTTCTTCATCTGCGTAATCTGCGAAATCTGTGGTTCGGCTTGAGGGACGAAGCCACCACACGGTCGCTTACCGACCTGTGCAATGCTGCCTCTGCGGACTACCGTTAGCGTGCGGCGCGAACATTTCACCGCCCGGCCTTCGAACAATCTGTCTTTCGCTTTATTCGCGTGTCTTCGCGTTCATTTGCGGACAACCTGCCCGCTTGCGAACAGCTCGCTGCGTTTCTCGATGATCAAAAAGTCATTGATCCGCAGATTACGCCGATTACGCAGATGCATTGATTTGGCCGTGGTGCGAGGCCGACTGCATTGGCGTCTTGAACCTGGTAGCGGTAGCCGGACAGAAAGATCCGCAGATCGACGCAGATCAAACAGATCAAAGACAAGAAGTCGCGTTAGG
Source organism: Salinisphaera sp. T5B8 (assembly GCF_040361255.1). Lineage (NCBI taxonomy): Bacteria > Pseudomonadati > Pseudomonadota > Gammaproteobacteria > Salinisphaerales > Salinisphaeraceae > Salinisphaera > Salinisphaera sp. T5B8. Next base: position 78,124 of record NZ_APNG01000011.1, read on the forward strand.
CCGCTTCGTCTGGCGCCAGTGCCACGCGCTTCCTCATCTGTGTAATCTGCGAAATCTGTGGTTTCGCTTGAGGAACGAAGCCAACACGGCCGCTTATCGAACTGCACACACAGAGTGCTGCCTCTGCCGACTGCCTCCAGCGTGCGGCGCGTGCATTTCAGATCCCCCGGCCTTCTAGCGATCCGTTTTTGCCTTATTCGCGTGTCTTAGCGTTCATTTGCGGACAACCTGCTTGCTTGAGAACAGCCCGCTGCGTTTCCTCCATCATCAAGAAACCATTTGTCTGCGGTTGGCGCAGATGCGGTGATTCGGCCCTGGTGGGCGATCGCTTCCATTGCCGGGCCGCGGCCCACGACCGCGCCCGCCAACGCGTACAATACCCGCCTCGATTTCCCACCTCGCGATGTTGTCGCGCCCATGATTCTGCAACTGCGCAACCTGCGTCTGGCCTACGGCACCCATCCGCTGCTCGACGACGCCGAACTCAGCATCGACCGCGGCGAGCGCGTCGCCCTGGTCGGGCGTAACGGCACCGGCAAATCCACCCTCATGCGCATCGTGTCGCGCGAGATCGAGCCGGACGAGGTCATCCGCGAACAAAAGCCGGATCTGCGTATCGCGCGCCTCGAACAGGAGGTGCCGGCGGGTACGTCCGGCGCAGTATTCGATGTGGTGGCCGGCGGACTCGGCGACGTCGGCGCGGCCCTGGCGCGTTTTCACGAACTCACCGCCCGGTTGTCGGCCGGCGAGGACGTGATGGATGCCTTTTCCAAGGCCCAGGCCCGGGTCGAAGCCATGGACGGCTGGACGCTCGCGCCCCAGGTCGAATCCACCCTGTCGCGTTTGAACCTGGACGCCGACTGGCAGTTCGAAGCCCTGTCGGGCGGGCAGAAACGCCGCGTGCTGCTGGCCCGCGCGCTGGTGCAGGAACCCGACCTGCTGCTGCTCGACGAGCCCACCAACCATCTGGATATCGCGGCCATCGCCCAGCTCGAGGAAATGCTGCTGGCCTGGAACGGCGCCTTGCTGTTCATCACCCATGACCGCGCCTTCCTGAAGAATCTGGCCACTCGCATCATCGATCTGGATCGCGGCAAGCTCACCTCCTGGCCCGGCAACTACGATGCCTTCATCGAGGGCAAGGAAAAGATGCTGGCCGACGAGGAAAAGGCCAACGCCCTGTTCGACAAGCGCCTGGCCCAGGAAGAAGTCTGGATTCGCCAGGGCATCAAGGCCCGGCGCACCCGTAACGAAGGCCGTGTACGCGCACTCAAGGCCATGCGCGCCGAGCGCGCCGAACGGCGCGAACGCGGCGGCACCGCCAATATCGTCACCCAGGACGCCGCGCGTTCCGGCAAGCATGTGATCGTGGCCGAAAACCTGGCCTACACCTGGCGCGACGGCGATAGCGAAAAGCCGATCGTCAACAATCTGTCGACCGTGATCCAGCGCGGCGACAAGGTCGGCATCATCGGCCCCAACGGCTGTGGCAAGACCACGCTGATCAATCTGCTGCTCGGACGGATCGAGCCCGATGCCGGCACCATCAAGCTCGGCACCAATCTCGATATCGCCCATTTCGACCAGCACCGCGCCGCGCTCGACGACTCCATCAGCGTGCTCGATAACGTCGCCCAAGGCCGCTCCTCGATCACCATCAACGGCCAGGACCGGCACGTGATGAGTTATCTGCAGGACTTTCTGTTCTCGCCCAAGCGCGCCCGCAGCCCCACGCACGTGCTCTCCGGCGGCGAACGCAACCGTCTGCTGCTGGCCAAGCTGTTCACCCGCCCGGCCAATCTGCTGATCATGGACGAGCCCACCAACGATCTCGACGTGGAGACCCTGGAACTGCTCGAGGAACGGCTGATGAGCTACGAGGGCACGCTGCTGCTCGTGTCGCATGACCGTGCCTTTCTCGACAACGTGGTCACCAGCAGTCTCGTGTTCGAAGGCAACGGCGCGGTCAACGACTATGTCGGCGGCTATACCGACTGGCTGCGCCAGCGCCCGCGCAAGGCCGAACCCGCGCCCGCTGCGACCAAAAAACCGCAAGCCTCCGCGCCGCCGGCAGCGCCCAAGCCCAAACCGACCAATCCGCTGAGCAGCGCCGAACGCAAGGAACTGCGCGCCCTGCCGGACACAATCGAAAAGCTGGAAACGAAGATCGAAGGCTTCGAAACCGAGTTCGGCCAGCCCGGTTTCTACGACCGGCCGGCCGACGAAATCAAACGCAAGACCGAGGCGCTGGGCAAGGCCCAGAGCGACCTCGAGAACGCGTTGGAGCGATGGGAGGCTTTGGAGGCGCGCCAGGGTTAATGGCCGCGGCCATTGCCCGCGCGAGTTGTTTCAACCGTGTTGGCTTCGTTCCTCAAGAGGAACCGCAGATTACGCAGATGAAGAAGCGCGTGGCGCAGGCGCCAGACGAATCGGACGACCGCGGCTTCTTGTCTTTGATCTGCGTGATCTGCGTCGATCTGCGGACCTTTGCTTGCCGCTAATCTCACCGACGCCGCGGCTCAAATGAAGCCGGTTGCCCACTACGACTAAATCAATACATCTGCGTAATCGGCGTAATCTGCGGATAAATGTCTTCTTGGTGAGGGATGAAACGCAGCTGCTGCAGTCAGGCAAGCAGGTTGTCCGCAAATGAACGCGAAGACACGCGAATAAGACAAACAAAGGATCGCTCGAAGGCCGGTTGATCTGAAGTGCACGCACCGACCTGGTACAGGCAGTCCGCAGATGCAGCACGATGTATCCGGAGCTCGGTAAGCGACCTTGTGGTGGCTTCGTTCCTCAAGCCGAACCGCAGATTACGCCGATTACGCAGATGAAGAAGCGCGTGGCACAGGCGCCAGACGAATCGGACGACCGCGGCTTCTTGTCTTTGATCTGCGTCGATCTGCGGACCTTTGCTTGCCGCTAATCTCACCAACGCCGCGGCTCAAATGAAGCCGGTTGCCCACTACGGCCAAATCAATGCATCTGCGTAATCGGCGTAATCTGCGGATAAATGTTTTCTCGGTGATGGATGGAACGGAGCAGGCTGTTCTCAAGCGGGCAGCTTGTCCGCGAATGAACGCCAAGACACGCGAATAAGACGAAAGATAGATCGCTCGATGGCCGGTCGCTGTGCTGTTCGCGCCGCATGCTGACCTTTGTACATAATCAAGATCGGGGACGAATAAGACGGGCGTGGTGGCCGAGTCGCGACCCTTTAATTGGCACGCCTAGCATTCATTTGCGGACTTTTTTTGAAGCAACGAAGCCTCGCGATCACCGACACGCCTGCGATCAGCCGGTGACGCGTTCGAGCCACCGGCTGATAACGCGTTGGTCTAGCCTTGGTCGTTGGGCCGGTTGGCTTCGGCTTCGATCTGGATTTCGACTTCGTCGGCCACCAGCGGGATAAAGGCGTCCATGTCGAAATCGCTGCGCTTGATCTCGGTTTCGGCCGAGAAGCCGCAGGTGTATTTCTTCTCGTCCATGGGGTTGGTCTTGCACACGATATCGTCGACATCGAGCGTGACGGGCTTGGTGGTGCCGTGCATCGTGAGCTCGCCTTCCACGGTGGCTTCGTCATCGCCGTCGAAGGTCACGCTCGTGGACTTGAAGCGCATTTCGGGATATTTCTCGACCTCGAAGAAACCTTCGGTTTCACGCAGATGTTCGTCGCGCTTGTCGTGGCCGGTATCCACGCTGGCCGGATCGAGGGTCACCTCAACCCGACTGGTATCGCCGTCGCGATCCATGACGATTTCGCCGCCGGTGACATCGATACGCCCGTGCATGGTGGACAGGCCCATATGGCCGATCTCGAAGTTGCCATAGGTATGCGAGGGATCGATCGTATAGGTTTCGGCTGCGTTCGCACTGAGGGCGGTGGCAGCGAGCAGCCCGCTCGTGGCCAGCCCAATGAAGATTTTATTCATACGATTCACTTCCTTGCGAGGATAGGGTTTGATTGTCGAATCCGAGTCTAGCGGATTTCGAATAAACACTGGCCGCACGATCATCCGTCGGATCGATGGGCCGCGCCAGCGCGCTTGCCGGTGACGGCCTAGCTAAGCACGGTATAGACGAAATAGCCGGCCAACCCGGCCGGTACCAGACCCGCCAGCACCCAGAATCCATCGCGTCCGGTCAGCCCTAGCCCCATGAGCGCAATCCCGAGTGCGGGCGCGGCGGCAGCGAACGGCAGAATTTCCAGTGGCACCATACACAGGCCAAGGGCGACACAGGCCAGGCCGATCAGCCGGGTGCTCGCGCCTTGTACGAGCACGGTCAGACGCGGACGCACGAGCCGATCGATACGGCGTGTCCACGGTATGAGCCGACGCGAAACCTGACGATAGCGATGCCGCTCGATCGCCAGGCGGCGCAGACGTTTGGGCAGCCAGGGATGGGCCTTGCCGAAGATCAGCTGGGTGGAGACCAGCGCAATGGAAATACCGCAGACGCTCGGAATGCCGGGCACCGCGCCCGTGGGCAACGCCGCGATGAGCGCCAGGATGAGCACAAGCGGGCCGTAGCCACGCTCGCCGATGACTTCCAGCACTTCGCCAATCGACAGCTGATCGTCCGAACCATGACTGTCGGCCTGGCCTTGGGCGCTGGAATCCAGCGATTCCAGGAGTCCGGTCAGGGTGGTCTGTTCGCCCATCGGGGCTTGTCTCTGCGTGAGTTCGAATGCGCGTCAGATTAGCACGGTCGCGCCCGGTTCCCGAGCGACGCTGCCTGCTTTATTGTATGTGGCATCGATTTTTCAAAAGCGTATACGCCATGCAGTACAAACGTCTTGGCAGCACCGGCACGAAAGTCTCGCCCCTGTGTCTGGGCACCATGACTTACGGCACGCCCGAATGGCGGGAATGGGTGCTCGACGAACAGGCCAGCCGGCCGTTTCTCAAGCAGGCGCTGGATGCCGGCATCAATTTCTTCGATACCGCGGATATGTATTCGCTGGGCGCTTCCGAGCGGGTGGTCGGCAAGGCGTTGACCGACTACGCCCGGCGCGATGAGTTCGTGCTCGCCACCAAGGTGTACATGCCCATGGGCGACGGCCCGAACGACCGCGGCCTGTCGCGCAAGCACATCATGAGTGCGATCGACGGCTCACTCGAACGCCTGGGCACCGATCATGTCGACCTCTATCAGATCCATCGCTGGGATTACGACACGCCGATCGAGGAAACGATGGAAGCGCTGCACGACGTGGTCAAGGCCGGCAAGGCCCGCTATATCGGCGCATCGTCCATGTATGCCTGGCAATTCGCCAAGGCCCAGCAGGTGGCCGAGCGCCATGGCTGGACGCCGTTCGTGACCATGCAGCCGATGTACAACCTGGTCTATCGCGAAGAAGAGCGCGAAATGTTGCCGCTATGCGCCGATCAGGGCGTGGGCGTGATTCCGTGGAGCCCGCTGGCGCGCGGCGTGCTGGCCGGCAAGACGACCCAGGGCGAAGGCGGCGAATCCACGCGGGCGAAAACCGACGAAAACACGCGCAAGTGGCATCTCGGCGGCGAAATCGACGCCCCGGTGATCGCCGCGCTACGCGAAGTCGCCGAAGCCCGCGATGTGTCGATGGCCCAGATCGCGCTGGCCTGGGTGGCGTCCAATCCGGTGATTACCGCGCCGATCGTGGGGGCCAGCAAGTCCCATCATCTCGATCAGGCGGTCCAGGCAATCGATATCGAGCTCAGCGCCGACGAGAAGCAAAAGCTGGAAGCGCCCTACCTACCCCACCCCATCGCGGGCCATAACTGATCGGCCGCGTTGTCGCCATAAGGCCGGGCGCGGCCGCGCCCGGCCTTTGCGGTCAGCCGGCGGCGCTACGAATCCGGCGCAGCAGTTCGTGGGTCGGGTAGCCGTCGGCGGTCAGCCCCTGCGAACGCTGAAATGCGCGCAGCCCGGCACGGGTATTCGGGCCTATGATGCCGTCCGGCGTGCCGGTGCCATAGCCAAGCTTGTTGAGCAGGCGTTGCATATCCTTGATTTCGGTACGCGACAGGCTCGCCAGCGTACGCGGCCAGTCACCATAGACGCCGGGCGCGCCAGCCAGCCGGTCGGATAGCAGACCGACCGCCAATGCATAGCTGGTGGCATTGTTGTAGCGCAGGATGGTGCGGAAATTCGGCCCCACCATGAACGCAGGCCCATGCGCGCCAGCCGGGGCGATGATGGCCGCCGCGGTGAACGACGGGAGCCCGCGGCTGTCGACCGCGCGCACGCCCACGGCCTGCCACTGGGCGGTGCTGCGCCGCGTATCGAGCTCGGCCTGACCGTAGTCGAAGTTCGGCGGCAAGACGACTTCACGGCCCCAGGTCTGGCCGCGCTGCCAGCCATTCTTTTGCAGATAGTTGGCCGTCGAACCCATCACATCGGCGATGCTGCCCCAGATATCGCGACGGCCGTCGCCATCCTCATCCACGGCGTAGGCCAGAAAGCTGGTGGGAATGAACTGGGTATGACCCATGGCACCCGCCCAGGAGCCGCGCATGCGCTCGCGATCGATATCGCCGTTGGCCAGAATCTCCAGCGCGGCATAGAGCTGCTCTTCGGCAAAACCCGTGCGCCGACCGTCGTAGCCGAGCGTGGCCAGGGCGTCGATGGTTTCGTAGTTGCCGAAGTTGCGGCCGTAATTGCTTTCCACGCCCCAGATCGCGCCGATGATCGTCGCCGGCACACCATAGCGATTCTCGGCCTCGCGGGCCTCGGCCGAATAGGTCGCCAACTGCTCGCGGCCCTGGCGAATCCGCGCGTCGGACACCGCGCTGTCGAGATAATCCCAGATGGCGCGCGAAAATTCGGGCTGGCGCCGATCGAGTTCGACGATACGGGGTACGAATTCGGCCCCGTCGAAAGCTTCGTCGAGCGTGCCCGCCGATACGCCGCGTGCGGCGGCGCGACGGCGGAAATCCGCAACCCAGCGCTGAAAACCCACGGCGTCACGGGCCGGCGCGGCCGGCGGCTGCGGCGTACTAGCCGGCGGTGCGGACATGCGCATATCCGCGGCCACGTCGGGGCTGGCATCCGATGAGCGCGCCGTTTCGACCGACTGCGAGGCACAGGCTGCCAGCGTGAGCATCCCCAAGGGCAACAACAGATCACGCCATCTGCCAGTCACGCATCGCATCCGCATAACGATCAATCCTTTGCCGAAAAACGCCTGAAAGAGGGCCTAGACTACCTCGCCCGCGGCCTGCGCACAGGCCCAGGCCCACTGAAAGTTGTGACCGCCGAGATGGCCGGTCACATCCACTACTTCGCCAATAAAATACAGCCCGTCCACGTCCTTTGCCGCGAGCGTTGCCGAGGACAATGCATGCGTGTCGACGCCGCCAAGGGTGACCTCGGCGGTGCGATAGCCTTCCGTGGCGGCCGGGCTGAACGGCCAGGCCGAGAGCTGGTCGATCAACACGGGCGTGGTGGTGGCATCCAGCTGCTTGAGCCGTTTGTTACCTGGCGCACAGCGTTCGGCCAGCCAATTCGCCAGCCGGCGCGGCAAGCGGGTGGCCAGGGCGCTGGCCAGACGAGCATTCGGCCGTGCTGCACGCTCGTTTTCAAGCCAGTCGCCGACATCCGTACCTGCAAACCAGTCGATGACGATCGTGTCCCCCGGCTGCCAGTACGAGGAAATCTGCAGCATGGCCGGGCCACTCAGGCCGCGATGGGTGAACAACAGGCCGGCGTCGAAGAGGCCATCGTTGCAGGTGGCCTCGACCTGGGTCGCGATGCCGGAGAGTTCGGCGAAGGCTGCACGTGCCGAAGCATCGACGGTAAACGGCACCAGGCCGGCCCGCGTCGCGCGCACGGGCAGGCCGAAATCGCGGGCGATCCGATAACCGATACCACTGGCCCCCATCTTGGGAATCGACAGCCCGCCGGTGGCCACCACCACGCTTTCGCCGTGCAGCGGGCCCGCAGGCGTATCCACGATGAAGCCGCCCTGCGCGTCGCGGCGCACCTGTTCGATCGGCGTATTCACGCGAATATCCACGCCCGCGGCAGCACATTCGTCGAGCAGCATGGCCACGATCTGCTTGGACGACTCGTTGCAGAACAGCTGTCCGCGTTCCTTTTCGTGGTAGGCGATGCCATGGGCTTCGACCAGCGCGACGAAATCGGCCGGGGTGTAGCGTGCCAGTGCCGACTTGCAGAAATGCGGGTTGGCCGAAAGAAAATTCTCTGGCGTGGAATACAGATTGGTGAAGTTGCAGCGCCCACCGCCGGACATGAGGATCTTCTTGCCGCAGCGCTTGCTGCCCTCGACCACGGTTACGTGACGACCGCGCGCGCCGGCCACCGCCGCGCACATCAGCCCGGCCGCGCCGCCGCCGAGCACGATTACATCTGTCGATCGATTGTCATTCATGAGCTATGTCGCTAGCGCGCCCGAGCCGTGTGCAGACGACGGCCGAACCCGTATGAAGCCGGGCTTTGCAGCGCGCGATTGTCGCATGGGCAAGCGCTTGCCCGAAGCGTGGCCAGCCCTGCTGTGCGCTGTGTATGGTCCACGAAAACTTGGTTTCGGCGGGCGTAAAAGATATATTTCCCGAACTGCCCGTGGCGCTGGGGGCAACGATGTCGGATATTGATCACTGTCGGCAACGGCATTCGCCGCCCGGCCGCGATACGTGCGCGGTACGAACAACAACAAGGCTGGCCGGCGTCATGTGGTGCGAGTACACAAGGATTACAACAATACGTAGGAGGACTTAACCGCCATGTTGAAGAGACTCTCGCTGCCGCTCATGGCAGGCCTTGTCGTCGCGCTGAGCGGCTGCGGCCTGATCTACAAGCCCACCGGTCATGTGCTCGCACACTATTCGCAGGATGAAGTGGTGCCCTACGTGATCGGTAGCGGCGACCTCGACCTGTCCGCCTGCGGCACCGGCATGGGCCAGCATCAACTGCTGGCGTCGTTCGGCCGCGTGATCGGCCGCCCCTCCAACGTATTGCTCAACACCAGCCTGCTGGCCGGGCTGTGCTCGGAAGCCGAGGCCCAGGAAGAACAGCTGCGCTTTGCGCGTGCACTGCGCGAGGGCAATACCGAAGAGGCGCGCGACGCGCGCGTCGAGTCTCAGCGGCTGTTCCGGCGCACCGCGCTGCGCCGTTATGCGGTATATCGCGACACGGTCGACGCTTTTGGCGAACTGGGCAACGGCGAATGCCCGTCGCTGGGCAACGATGTCGAGGAATTCGAATACATGGTCGGCACGCTGACGTCAGTGCAGGCCTTGTTGAGCGATATCCAGGCGTCGAGCAGTGTGGGCGTGCCGCAGGATGTGGCCGCGCGCGCCGGTCGGGCTACCGAGTGCATGGATAACGAAAAATGGTGGGGCGTTCCCAACGCGCTGCAGGCGGTGGTCTGGCTGAGCGTGCCGGGTACCGCGCCCGAGGGCAGCGATGCCTGGACGCAGCTGACCGAAGCGGCCGATTACGGCGAGTCCAAGGGTATGCCGATGGCCGCCATGCTCTACGCCCTGGCGGGCTACGGCCAGTCCGACGAGGCCCGGGAAAAACAGGGTATTCGTCAGGTCGCCAAGATCTACAACGCCGGCGATGGCCCGCCGGATTACATGATCCTCAGTGAAGTCGCCTATGCCCAGGCGCTGTATCTGTCCGATCGCATCTGGACCCGCGAAACCGGCCAGCGCACGCCGTTTCTCGCGCTCGGCGATTTTCCGGGCGATGACGACAGCAGCGAATCCGATTCCAACTTCGATGCCGGCAGCTTCCTAGACTGATGAGTGATCAAAACCTAGAGAGCGGATCGACTGCACTCGATCCGCAAAGTGACGATTTGTCCACGAGCTACAGCGCGGCGCGTAACTGGCTGATCACCCTGCCGATCGCGGCGTTGCTGCTGCTGGCGATCCTGTTCGGCACGAGTGCCTTCATTCACGGCCAGCTGCTCAGCCTCGGCGGCGATGTCTGGCAGAACTACAACATGTTGCGCGTCGACATGGACGAGCCGTCGTGTAATCCGGATATGGATATCGACGCGCGTGTGGCCCAGAGTCAGTCCAGAGCTGCCAAGCCCGACGAAGACAGCCTGTTCGATGCAGGCCCCTCCGATCCGCAAGCCCTGCGCCGCTCGCTGGAAGCCCAGCGCGGCCAGTGTCGTGAAAGCTACGAGCGCTACGAATACAACCAGCGCATGACCTCGACCTCCACGCTGCGCGCCTTTCGCTCGCTCGAACTGGGCATGGGCCGTATCAACCAGATGGGTCAGGGCCTGCAAGCCTATATTCTGGTGCTGCTGATCATGCTCGGCGGCTTCGTGGCCCTGGCGCTCAACGAGCAGATCGCGCTGCGCATGCCCAAGTCACAGCTCGACTATCGGGTCAGCGCGGGTGCGCAGGTGGCCGCCAATCTGGCCATGGCCGTCAGCGGCTTCGTGTGGATGCGCCTGGACTCCGGTGGCGACTTCGGCCTGAACCTGGTGTGGCTGATCGGCTTTCTTGCCCTGGCAGCCGTAGCGGCATACCGGTTTTTCCGTATCCCCGCGAGCGCCACGCCGGGCGGTTCGTTCTTCCATGCCCAGCTGACCATCCCGCTGTATTGCTGGCTTGCGCTCATCAGCCTGCTGTATTTCTTCATCAGCGAAGGCTATATCGCCGGCCCGGCCATTCAGTTGACCAAGATGATCCGGTTTGCGGATCTGTATACCGGCATCGGCCTGTATGTGTGGGTGGGCATGATGCTCAAGCACACCCGGATCGCCGAACTGCTGTTCGGGGTATTTCGCTCCTGGGAGATGCGCCCGGAATTCATCGTCATCATCGTGGTGATCGCCTCCGCCTGGCCGACGGCCTACACCGGCGCGTCGGGCATTTTCGTGCTCGCAATTGGCGCCGTGATCTATCAGGAACTCCGGATCGCCGGCACCTATCGCCAGCTGGCGGTGGCCTCGACCGCGATGTCGGGCAGCATGGGCGTGGTGCTCAACCCCTGTCTGATGGTGGTGATCATCGCCGCGCTCAACCGGCAGGTCACCACCGATCAGCTCTATGGCTGGGGTCTGTACGTGTTCGCGCTGAGCGCGACGCTGTTCACCGGCTTCGTCTATCTCACCCGCAAGAGCCGCCCGCATCTGGCCACGCCCGATGACGCGTTGCCCGCTACGCACCGCGCACTCTTACCGATCATCCCGTATGTGGTGATCGCGGTCGCGGTGGTGCTCATCTACGCCAAGCTGCTCGGCCAGAGCTTCAACGAGTTCTCCGCGCCGGTGATCCTGCCGTTGATGATGATCGCCCTGCTCGGCTATGACCGCTGGCGCGCACGCCGGCTCTACGACAAGGCCATCTATGCAGCCGATCGTGGTCAGGCGAAAGCCCCCGATCACGAACCGGCCGGTTTCTGGAATGCCTTGCGCGCCTCTACCGCGGATACCTCCGTGTTGCTGGGCGCGCTGCTGATGCTGATGGTGCTGTCCATCGTCTTCGGCGGCGTGATGGAGCGCTCCGGCGTGATGGAGCTGTTCCCCGAAAACCTAGGCAACGTGTGGTACGCAACCGGCATTCTGGTGATTATGCTGGTGATCATCGGCATGATCATGGAGCCCTACGGCGCCATCATTCTGGTAAGCGCGACGCTTGCACCGCTGGCCTACGACAACGGCATCAATCCAGTGCATTTCTGGATGATCGTGCTGGTCGCCTTCGAGCTCGGCTATCTGAGTCCGCCCGTGGCGCTCAACCAGCTGTTGACGCGCCAGGTCATCGGCGATGCCGAAATTCAGGCGGCCAAGGCCGAGGTGGCCAACGACCCGAGTTTCTGGCGCCGCCACGAAGCATTGCTGTTGCCGATTACTGTGATGGGCTCCTCGCTGTTGCTGGTGGCCTTCATTCCGTTGATCTTCATGGCGCTGTTCTAGTCGACGCCCCGGGGTCGCACCGCGGCCCCGGCCCATTCCGTTGAAAGTTCTGTAGTACAAAGACAACCCCGGAGGATACGACCCATGCTGTCACGAAAAATGACGTCCTACCTGAGCGCCGCCGCGCTCGGCGCCGCCGCCCTGCTGGGCGGTGCACTGCAAACCGCCAGCGCCCAGCAAACCCGATCCCTGTGTATCTATGACCCCATCGGCGCCAACGGCTTCATCTATCAGTCGTTCCAGGACTATGTCGTGCAGGCGCGCGAATGGGGCATCAAGTTCAACACCCGCGCCTATACCGACGAAGCCGTCGCCGCCAACGACTTCAAGGCCGGCAAGTGCGACATGGCCGCGGTGACCGGTATTCGTGCCATTCACTTCGTCAAGTTCGCCGGCAGTCTCGACATGGCCGGCGGGCTGCAGACCTACGATCAGGAAAAGACCGCAATCAAGGTCATGTCCAGCCCCAAAGCCGCCGATCGCATGAGCGCAGATGGCTATGAAGTCGTCGGTGTCGTGCCGCTGGGCAAGGCCTTCCTGTTCTCCCGCGACAAGGCCTATCTGGAAAGCCTGGACACCATCGCCGGCAAGAAGATCGCCGTGATGTCGTACGACAAGCAGGCCTCGACGCTGGCCAATGTCGCGGGTGCTTCGCCGGTGGGCGCCTCGATTGCCTCCTTCGGGCCCATGTTCAACAACGGCAGTGTGGATCTCGCCTATGCCCCGTCGTTTGCCTACAACGCACTCGAGCTCTACAAGGGCCTGGGTGAAAAAGGCGGCATCGCCGACTTCGTGCTCGGCATGCTCTCGGGTCAGCTGATCATCCACGAAGACAAGTTCGACGACGGCTTTGGCCAGAAGTCGCGCAGCTGGGTGTTCAACAACATGTACGACTCGACCATGCGTCGGGTGAAAAACGCCGACCAGGAAATCCCGGACAAGTACTGGGTACACATCTCGGGCGAACGCGATGCCAACTATCGCGAGATGTTCCGCGAAACCCGGCAGAAGCTCTGGGATCAGGAGTGGTACGACCACGACATGCAGCACATGCTCAAAAAGATCCGCTGCTCGAGCGATGCCGGCCTGGCCGAATGCAGTCAGGACAGCGAGGGCGGACCGGTCAACTGATCGTCGCCATGGCGTTGCCACCCGTCGCATGGTCACCATGCGGCGGGTTTTTTTTGCCCGCTCGAACCGCAGGCCAAGCCGCAAGCCCTGCCCCGGTCATGGCCGTTAAGCGCGGCGCATCCACCCGCTGCGCGTTACGGCCACTTCGACCAATCGCGGTATGGCGTTCGCGCCGCGGCGGGCGTAGGCTCGATGACAAGCGCCATGGGGAAGGCGTTCGACTGGCATTCGATAACGCGTCGCAAGACACGCTGGCGTAACAATTGCTTGCACACATCACCGGGTGGGACGCGACGACAAACGCGCCACGCTCGTCTATTCGATCAGGGGGAACCCGATAATGGAATTCATTGAAACGTTGCGCGGCGCGATCTATGCCGTGATGACGCCGGTTAGCGATTTTGTCTGGACCTATATCCTGTTCTACCTGCTCTTCGGCGCCGGCATCGTTTTCACTGTCGCCACCCGCTTCATGCAGTTCCGCATGCTCGGGCATATGGTGAAAATCGCCTTCGACAGTCGTAGCAGTGATCAGGGCGTGAGCTCCTTTCAGGCACTCGCGACCTCACTGGCCGCCCGTGTGGGCACCGGCAACCTAGCTGGCGTGGCGCTGGCCCTGTGGGTGGGCGGGCCCGGGGCGGTGTTCTGGATGTGGATGACCGCGCTCGTGGGTCTGGCCACCACCTTCATCGAATGTACGCTCGGCCAAGTCTACAAGATCCATTACGCCGACGGCGTCTATCGTGGCGGGCCGGCCTACTACATCGAACGCGCGCTTGGTCAGCGCTGGATGAGCATCATCTTCGCGGTATTTCTCATCATCGCCTACGGTTTCGCGTTCTCCGGCGCCCAGGCCAATACCATCGCCAAGGGCATGCAGGGCGCTTTCAATGTCCCGACCTGGGCCACCGGTCTCGTACTGGTGGTGCTCGCCGGCATCGTCGTCTACGGCGGCCTGCGCTCGATTGCCAAGACCGCCGAAAAGATCGTGCCGCTTATGGCGATCGCCTATTTTCTGGTCGCGGTCTATATCCTGATCGCCAACTACGAACAGGTACCGGGCATGTTGGCGCTGATCGTGAAAAGCGCCTTCGGCTTCGGCCCGGCCGTCGGCGGCGCCGTGGGTTATACCATCAAAGTCGCCATGGAAAACGGCGTCAAGCGCGGCCTGTTTTCCAACGAGGCCGGCATGGGTTCCACGCCGAACGCCGCCGCCACTGCCGAGGTCAACCACCCGGCCGCCCAGGGCCTGGTGCAATCGTTTGGCGTGATCGTGGATACGCTGATCATCTGCAGCTGCACTGCCGTGGTCATTCTTCTGTCGGGCGTATACGACAAGATGCTGGCCACTCAGACCGGCAGTGACTCCATGCAGGGTATCCAGCTCACCCAGGATGCCATGGCCGATCATCTGGGCAGCTTCGGGGTCGGGTTCATCGCCGTGGCGATCTTCTTTTTCGCCTACACCTCGATTCTGGCCAACTTCGCCTATACCGAAATCAATCTGGAATATCTCGCCGGCAAGTACCACAAGAAAGCCGTGACTATTCTGCGACCACTGATTCTGGCGATGGTGATGATCGGCTCGGTGGCCACGCTGACCTTCGTCTGGGATTTCGCCGATCTGGCGATGGGCTTGATGGCAACAACCAACTTGATCGCGATTCTGCTGTTATTGCCGATCGCCTTGCGCGTACTCAAGGACTACGAACGCCAGCGCGCCGAGGGCATCGACGAACCGGTCTTCCATCGTTCGGTACTCAAGAACCCCGATCAGGTGGAACCGGGCATCTGGGACTAGCCTTGCCCCCGGGCTCGACGGCATGCCCGTCGAGCCCGTTGACCTGGTGGTAGCCAGGTCAACGGCCAGGAAACGACTAGAAAAGCTAAAGTACCTCGCGCCCCTGCCACTTCAAGGGCAGGCTTTCGTGGCTGGCGTTTTCGCGGGCGCGGGCGATGAGGGAGTCGAAATCCTCCGGGTTTTCCAGGACTTCCTGGATCCGGTCGGCATCATCGCCTTGCTGATCGGCGATCGCCTGCAATATTTCGACGCTGGTATCGGTCTTTTCGCTGAGTTCGTTTAGATCGGTCATGGTCAGTCATTGCCTTGGCATGGCGTCGCTGTCACAAACAGCGACGCAAATCATCCCTCGCCGCTTAATTCTGCGACGAGGCGCACACGGCTGTTGTCGACGCCGCAACCAGCAAATGCAGGAATCAACCCGGGTTGAAAACGCCTGTGCAAACGCATGCACACCAGTGCCCGGCGCCAAGCAGCCGTCAAACCAGCCGATGCAGTCGGCTGGTGCAGTGCCGGACCATAACAACGTGGCGGGCCCGGATACATACGCACGATTACGGGCAGCCGCCCCGCCCAACAACAAACCCGCCGATACCCTCAGCGGGTTTTATCAGCGGGTTTTAGACGACAACGCGCTCTGTATTTATTGCGGCGCGCCGGCCCGCAAAACGGACCGACGCGCCGCAAGTCGCAAGTCGCAATCAGGCCGCGTTCGCGCGTGCCACGGCGGCACACTTGCCGCCGCGTCGGGTCGAAGGCCAATTCGCCAGATCCACTTCCTCGCGTATCTCGCGACAGACATCGATCACGCGGTTGAGCTGCGCATAGCTGTGGCTGCAATTGACCGACAGCCGGATCAACGACCGCTTGGTGGCCGTGGCCGGCGCGCAGAAAACCGAACCGAATACGCCCCGCGATTCCAGCGCGTCGCGCAGGACGATGGTCTGCTCTTCGCGACCGGCCTCGAGGGCAATCATCTGCGCCTGGCCGCTATCCACGTTGTAACCCAGCGCGTCCAGATGGCGACGCAAATACGCAGCGTTGGCGTGCAGCCGTTCACGTTCGTTATCGGCGCCCTTGATCAGATCCAGCGTACGCGAGAGCGCAGCGATATCGTGCGGTAGCAGCGATGAACTGAAGATCGCCGGGAACGAGTTGTACTTGATGAACTGGCGCAGGCGCTCGCTACAGGCGATGACCCCGGCCCGTCCGGCAAAGGCCTTGGCCAGGCTCGCGGTCACGAAGTGCACCTGCGATTCCAGACCGAGTCCGGCCACCAGCCCCCGGCCCTGATCGCCGTGCGTACCCAGCGAATGCGACTCGTCCACGATGGTCACGCAGCCATGTCGGTTGGCAACCGCCACGATCTCTTTCAGTGGCGCGACGCTCCCGGTGGTGCTATAGATCGAGTCGATCACGATGATGCCGGCACCATTGCGCTTGATCATGGTTTCCAGATGCGAGGGGTCGTTATGGCGAAACGGCTTCCACTCGAGTCCTGCGCTGCGAACCCCCTCCCAGAGCGAGGCATGGGCGAACATATCGACATACACCGGCGTGCCAGGCGCGCCGATCGCCTGAATCAGCCCGACATTGGCCGCATAGCCGGACTGGCACAGCAGACTCGACTCCATGCGCATCCAGCGGGCCATACGCCGTTCGAGATGCAGCTGCGGGCTGTCGCCGTGCAGATACACGCCCGACATGACCACCGTATTGTCGGATGCGCGCAGACAATCAATCTGAGCCTGAATGACTTCCGGATGGTTGGCCAGATCGAGATAATCGTTGGTCACCATCAGAATGGAATCGGTGTCCGGCTGACGACCATGCATGATATGCCCGCCCTGCCAGGTCTTCTCGACGCGTTCACGAAAATAGTGATCGACGTGATGCTGGAGAAAGGCCGGCTCGGTAGCCGAGTGTGGGCGCAGCGAAGAGTAGCGCGATGTGTCGAATTCGTTCATGGCAACCTCGTCTTGTATTGATATGGCGGTTCATTGCTTTGCGACGGCCGTTCGCGACCGCACGCGCAATTTTTAATTGAACTCTATTTATATTAAATATCTGCGCCATACAAAATTGCGCCGCCGCAATAGCGGGCAATTTCATATTTGCCAAGCCGATAGAAGCCAACCTTTGAAAGGATGTTTCAAAAGCGCAAGAAAAGAACGGTAACCGCACGCCGGCGGCGGCCTGAAAGCCCCGCCAGGCAAGCACGGACAGGCGATTGCGGTACCGGCGCCCGGGCGGCGCCCGAGGCGTCTACATCAATGAATATCCGACGGTATCCAGCCACTCGAGATAGCGATTGAAGGTCGCCTTGGGCCGGCTCATGCCATGCTCTTCAGGGTCGGATTCGAACACGGCCCAGCGATAAGTGCGCGCGCCTTCGACACGCTCGGCTACGCGCATATGCGACTTCCAGTGCCGATACGACTCGCCGGCGGCGTTGTTTGCGCGCCCCGGAAAGGCCGGGTCGAGCAGATTCTCCCCGGCCTGCAGCAGACGCACGCATTCAGTGGGCGCACCGAGCGCGACCGCCTGCTCGACCAGGGCTTTCTGTTCGACCTCGTCGACGATCACCAGGCGATAGAGTTCGCCATCGCCGTCGATGAGCACAAAGCCGGTGGGATTGAGCACCATGTAGTACTCGACGAACTCGTAGCGCGAGCGCAGCGTGGCGAGCAGCTGTGCAATCGCCTCGTCCGCCAGAAGCGCCGGGACCTCGACATCGAACATATCGATCGCGGTCGTAAAGGTGTCCAGGATATGGTCGTGCTGGAGTTCTCGAATCGTACGATTGAGGTGCTCGTAGACGTTGTGCTCGCTTTTGCGGATATAGCTATCAATCACACCGGCATTGAACCCTTCCACCGCCTCGGCCTCGGTGGCCACGCCGGTGAACAGGATTTTTTTGATATTCGGATCGCCGATACGGCGGCAGAACTCGAGGCCGTTCATGCGCGGCATGGCGTAGTCGATCATCGCGATCGAGATCCGCGAAAAACGGTTGGTGAAGTGCATTTCGCGCGCCAGAGCCTCGGTATCGAGGGTAACCCGACGCCGGCCGTCGGCCTCTTCCTGCAGCTTGAAAAAGCGCTGTCGCGACGGCGCCTCGTCTTCGCGGTCGTTGATATAACCGAGTGCTTTCTGGGTGGAATCGAACAGCAGATACGGCAGATCGGCTTCCAGTTGCAGGCTGAGATTACCGAGAAAGTCGATATCGTCATCGACGAGCACGATCTGAGTGGGGTGAAAATACGGCGCTAAACAGGTTTTATTCATCGCGGCCTACCGCAGGAAACAACATGACGAATTCGGTATAACGTCCGACAACCGAATGACACCGAATATCGCCGCCGAAGCTGTTCATTACCATACGCGCGAATGCCAGGCCGATGCCCGTGCCCTGGCCATGCGGCATGGCGGAATAGAACCGCTCGAATATACGCGGCAACACATCGGGATGTATTCCCGGCCCGGTATCGCGAAAATACAGTCGGTGCGCGCCGCCGGCTTCACGCTCGGCCCAGATACGGATATCCCCGTCATCCACCCTGGCCAGAAAATACAGCGCGTTCTTCAACAGATTGAACAGCACGTGGACCATCAACACGGACGATCCATAAAAACGAAAATCCGCGCCCTCATTCCAATGCACCATCGCGCGCTCCTGGGCGGAATGAAACGGATAACGCGCAAGTGCCTCCTGTACGCAACGTCCGATGCATACGGTTTCGAACGTGGATTCGTCGACCCGCGTGCGGCTCGAATTGACCAGCAGCATATCCAGAATGACGTTCGTATATTCGGCCTCGGTGCTGATGCGATCGAGCACGGCATGCATTTCGCGGTAGTGCGCGGTGCGGATGCGCTTGACCGGCAGCCCGTGTTCGCGCGCCATGTCGAAGCCTTCGAAAATTGACGGCAGATAATTCTGCAGCCCGCGCGCGCCGCTTCGAATACCCAGCAGCGGCGTACGCAGTTCGTGCGCCATGGTGCCCACCGCCGAGGTGATCGCAGCCAGTTTTTCGCGCGCAACGAGCTCGGTTTTGTAGTTGAAGACACTGCCGCCGAGCAGCGCGAAAAGATAGGTCGGCACCAACTGGCCCAGCGTCTCGGACTGCGCGCTCATATCGCCGCCGATGGCGATATAGACCAGACAGGCTACGACCGTACCAATGCCCGCCATCAACATGATCATCAGCCAGTCGAAGACCAGCAGTACGAGAAACAGCGATGCGGCCATGGTCGAGAGCGCCCATACCGTATCGAAATGATTCATCAACGCCATGAACACGAAGAAAAACGGCAGCTGGTAAATAAGAATCAGAAACCAGTAAATACGAATGCCACGTCGCCATTCGCCGCCGCGAAACAGATAGCGCCCGAACAGCATGGGCAGGGCCACCACCACGCTGAACGCGCGCAGCCACACGCTTTCGAAATCCTGAGGTTGGAACTCAGTCCAGTAGACGTAGAACACGGGATGGCATACGACAGCCACGATGGCGAACAATCGCATGTTGGCCAGAGAGTAGGTCGCGCTCTGGCTCAAAGACGCCGTCAGTCGAACCCGCAGCCGCCGTACGAGGTTCGGCATATGACTGGCGAGCAACCCGACCGGGCGCCATAAAAACACGTCAACCCCCGATACGGCGCGTTCGAAGCGCGAATTCGGGTTGATAAAAATCACCGATCATGGCGCCATCCTATACGTGGGCCGCGAGAATTCGTAGTATCCAGGATATCGGTTCAATGGATATTCAGTGGTTTGTGATCGCATGCGCGCTATGATTACGCCCTGTAACCGACGATCGAGGCCAGGTCGAAACATATGTTTTCCGCTCGCCGCCCGAACTTTTCGGCCGATACGCGTATCCGCCTGTCCATGACACGGTGGCCATGAAACTCGCGCGCCGCCGGCTTATTGTCATCGTGGTTGCCCTGAGCAGCGTACTCGCTGCGCAGATTGCCATGCTGACCCTGAGCTATGCCGCCGGCACGCTCACGGTCGTGGCCATGAGCGGCCTGGCGATGATTTCGACTTTGGGTGTGATCGTACTGTGCTGGCATGCGCTCTACGACAGCGACCCGGATCGCGATAACGCGATCTCGCCGCTGATCAGCTGGCTGGACCAATCCGATATCGTCGGCCAGCACGCCGCGCGACGCCCGCCCGCGCTCAGCGGTGTCGATAGCCGCCTGGCGGATGCGGTGGAAAACCTCGTCCACCGCGTACAGCGTTACCGCGACAAGCTGCTGGTACGCCACCAGCGGGTACAACGGCTGTTACGCAATGTCACGGACGTGCTTTATCACACCGACCAGGATGGGCGTATCACCTGGGTCACCGATACCGTCACCGACATGCTCGGCTACCGGCCCGACGAGCTGGAAGGCCGCTTGCTGCGCGACCTGCTGGCCGATGCGGACGACGAGCGCACCCTGCTCGACAGTGCACAGCTGCATCGCCACCCTACCCGGGTTTATCGCCGTAACGGTGAAATCGCCTGGCTTTTGATCTCGTCGCGTCGTATCGACGATACCGCCGGTCGCGCCATCGGCAGCGAAGGCGTATGCCGGGACGGCACCCGACTGATCGAAACACAGCAGGCGCTCAACGAACACAAGGAACGCGCCCAGGTCACGCTCGCCTCGATCGGCGACGCGGTGATCACCACCGATGCCAGCGGCGCCGTGGACTATCTCAACCCACGCGCCGAACAGATGCTGGCGGTACGCATGGACGCCGCGCTGGGCCGGCATTTCGACAAGATCTGTAATTTCATCGACACGGAACGCAACGTGGCCGTCAATGGGCTGGTGCACAAATGCCTGGCCAGCGGCACGATGCAGGAGCACGACGAGGATCTCACCCTCTACGATCGCGCGCCCGAACAGACCGGCCATACCGTCAAGGTGACGATCGCGCCGATCCGCGATAGCGCCCAGGCGATTACCGGAACCGTGATCGTGTTGCACGACATCACGCGCCTGCAACAGATCTCGCGGGAGCTCGCCTATCAGGCCAACCACGATCTGATTACCGACCTGCCCAACCGACGCGCCTTCGAACAACTGCTCGACCAGGCCCTCACGCAAGTCGACGACAGGCACAGCCATGCGCTGTGCTATATCGATCTCGACCAATTCAAGCTGGTCAACGACACCTGCGGACATAATGCCGGCGACGAAATGCTGCGCCAGATCGCCGCGCGCCTGAGCACCTGTATCCGCAGCGATGACACGCTCGCGCGCCTGGGCGGCGATGAATTCGGACTGATCATGCGCGATATGTCGATCATGGACGCGCAGGTCAAGGCCGAGGAGCTGCGCACCGAAATCGATCGCTTTCGTTTTCGCTGGGACGAAAAACTCTTTCGTCTGGGCGCCAGCGTGGGCGTGGCCTCGATCGATCGCGAGGCCATTGACGCCAACGAACTGTTACGCCGGGCCGATACCGCCTGCTATCTGGCCAAGGAAAAAGGCCGTAATCAGGTCTATGTCTACCACGGCGACAGCGACGAAACGCTCACCCGCCACGGCGACATGCAACGCATGCAGCAGATCAGCGAAGCGCTGGACAGCGACAGCTTCGAGTTGTTCGCCCAGTTCATCCAGCCGATCGATCGCCGCGAAAACCCGGGTTACGGCGTGGAATTGCTGCTGCGCGTTCGCGATACCGATGGATCGGTCCTTTCGCCCCAGAATTTTCTGATTACCGCCGAGCGTTACAACATCGCCCCGCGTATCGACCGCTGGGTGCTGCGCCGCGCGATCGAACTCATCACCCAGGCCGGCGAAGATCATGCCGCGATCGAGCATTACAGCATCAATATTTCCGGCCAGTCGATTACCGACGAACAGTTCGTGGACTATGCACGCGGGCTGATCGAGGCCGCCAGCGTGGACCCGCACCGGCTGGTCTTCGAGATCACCGAAACCGCGGCGGTGACCAATACCCGGCGTGCCGGCGAGCTGATTCATTCGCTGCGGGCGCTGGGCTGTCGCTTTTCGCTGGATGATTTCGGCAGCGGGCTGAGCTCGTTTTCCTATCTCAAGAACCTGCCCTCGGACTTCATCAAGATCGACGGCAAGCTCGTCTCCAACATCCTCACCGATCCGGTCGAGCGCTCGATCGTCGAAGCGATCAATCAGGTCGGCCAAGCGATGGGTCTGCTCACCGTGGCCGAGCATGTGGAAACACGCGCCATGCTGGATGCCCTGCGCACCATCGGCGTGGACTATGCCCAGGGCTATCACGTAGCCCGGCCGATCCCCTTCGAAATGCTCTCCTCCGCACTCGGCACGCGCGAACGCGTGGTGCGCGCACGCTGATCGAAGCGGCGGCGGGCATCCACGGCCCGCGGGTACGACGTAGTATCCTGATCATCGCAAATATCAACATGCCCATGACCATTTTCAAGCAACTGCTCGTGCTGCTCGCCCCCGGCCTGCTGGCTGCCTGCAGCCTCATGCCGCCCGCCGATTTTCCGGTCGCCGAACAGGTGGATATCGATCGCTACATGGGCAAGTGGTATGTCATCGCCCATATCCCGCCGAGTGCGACCGAGAACGCCTATAACTCGATCGAACGCTACGAACAGAGCGAACCCGGCACAATCGACACCACCTTCACCTATCGCGAAGGCGGTTTCGACGGCGAACGCAAGACCATGCACCCGGTCGGCAGCGTGCTCGACAACAGCCACAACGCCGTCTGGGCGATGCGTTTCTACTGGGTGCTGCGCATGCAGTACGTGATTTCCTATGTCGACGACGATTACCAGACCACCATCGTCGCCCGCGACAAGCGCGACTATGTCTGGATCATGGCGCGTACGCCGCAAATCGACGAGGCCACCTACGATTCGCTGGTCAAGAAAGTCGCCGACTACGGCTACGATATTTCCAAGCTGCGCAAGGTGCCCCAGCAGCCGCTCGATCAGCGCGACGACGGCTAGCGCCGCCGACAGCCACAACGCGTCCGGGCCGCACCGCTGGCGCCCGCCCGGACGGTCTGGAGCGATTTGAAAAACGACGCGACTCAAAGCGAGGCGCCGCGCGACGAATGGCGACGCCTGTCCGCGCTGTGGCCCTATCTGTGGGAACATCGGCTGCGCGTGGCAGCGGCCCTGGTGCTGCTTATCGGCGCCAAGGGCGCGACCGTGCTGCTGCCGATCGTACTCAAGCATATCGTCGATGCCCTGGATACCAGCGAGACCGCACGCATCAGCCTGCCCGTGGTGCTGTTGCTGGCCTACGGTGCGTTGCGTCTGGCCTCGGTGCTGTTCGGCCAGCTGCGTGATCTGGTCTTCGGCCGGGTTACCGAGCGCGCGATGCGGCGTATTGCGCTGACCGTGTTCGAGCATCTGCATGCCCTGGACATGGATTTTCATCTGTCGCGGCGCACCGGCGGGCTATCGCGCGATATCGAACGCGGCATCGGCGGCATCAGCTTTCTGCTGCGTTTCATGCTGTTCAACATCATTCCCACGCTGCTCGAGATCGCGCTGGTAGCCGGCATTCTGCTGTTCTACTACAGCGCGTGGTTTGCCGTGATCGTGCTCGTAAGCGTCGTCATCTATATCGGCGCCACCGCCCTGCTCACCGAATGGCGCACCCGCCACGTGCGCGAGTCCAACCGACTCGACGCCCGTGCGAATACGCGTGCGGTCGACAGTCTGCTCAACTACGAAACAGTGAAATACTTCGGCAACGAACGCTACGAGGCCGAACGCTATGACCGCGAACTGCGCGACTGGGAAGCCGCGCTGCGGCGCTCGCGTCTGTCGCTGGGCACGCTCAATACCATTCAGGCCACGGTGATCGCGATCGCCATTACCGCCATGATGCTGCTGGCCGGTTCGCGCGTGGTATCCGGGCAGATGACCCTCGGCGATCTGGTCATGATCAATGCCTACATGATTCAGCTGTTCGTGCCCCTGAACTTCCTCGGCTTCGTTTATCGCGAACTCAAGAAATCGCTGGCCGATACCGCGCGTATGTTCCGGCTGCTCGATGTCGAGGCCGGCGTCGATGACGTGCCCAACGCACACACGCTTGTTGCGACGCGTCCGCAAGTGCGCTTCGAGAACGTGCAGTTCGGCTACCAGGCCCAGCGCCAGATTCTGCGCGGCATCGATTTCACCATCGAACCCGGCAAAAAGCTGGCCGTGGTCGGTCAGTCCGGTGCCGGCAAATCCACACTCGCGCGGCTTCTGTTTCGCTTCTACGATGTCGATGGCGGGCAAATCAGCGTGGACGGCCACGATATTCGCGATGTGACGCTGGCCAGCCTGCGCGATGCGATCGGCGTCGTGCCCCAGGATACGGTGCTGTTCAACGACACCATCGAATACAACATCGCCTATGGTCAGCCGGATGCGCCGCCTGCGGCGGTGGCTCGCGCGGCGCGCATGGCCCATCTGGACAGGCTGATCGAACGCCTGCCCGACGGTATGGACACGCTCGTGGGCGAGCGCGGGCTCAAGCTCTCCGGCGGCGAAAAACAGCGTATCGCCATCGCCCGGGCGATCCTCAAGAACCCGGCGATCCTGATCTTCGACGAAGCGACCTCGTCACTCGACAGCCACGCCGAACAGGCGATCACCACCGCGCTCGCCGAACTGGCCGCCGATCACACCACGCTGGTGATCGCGCATCGGCTATCGACCGTGGTCGATGCCGACGAAATCGTGGTCATGGACGATGGTCGGATCATCGAGCGCGGCCGGCATGCCGAGCTGCTCGCCGCCGACGGCCACTACGCAGCGATGTGGCGGCTACAACAGCGCGAATCGTCCTGACCGCACCCGCTTTGCTGCGGGTCAGTACGATTCACGCCGACGAACGAGCAGACTGACCAGTGCCACCGCGGCCAGTACCGCCACCGCAGCCGAAAACCCGATACCCGCACTACGCAGGCCCAGCGTCTGGGCCGCCACACCGATGCCCACGACGGGAATCGAGATCGCGACATACAACACCACGAAAAATGTCGACGCCACTTCGCCGCGGCGCTCGGGCGGACTGGCTGCGGTCACCGCCCCCATGCCCGCCCGAAACGCCACGCCCTGACCGATACCGGCCACGATCGCGCCGGCCACGAGCACCACGAGCGACGACAGGATGATAGCCAGCGCTACCAGCGCGATCCCCACGATCAGACCGATACAGCCCAGCGGCAAACGCCACGCTTGCGGCAAACGCGCCTGACCGATCTGACCCAGCGTCGAGGCGACGAACAAAACGAACACCACGAGCCCGGTCAGGGCATGGTTTTCGTAGTGCAGGATCTTACCCATGAACGCCGGCGCGATTGCGGTGAACAGGCCGAGTACGGAAAAACCGGCAAAGCCGGCGATTGCCGCCGGTATGAATACGCCGCGTACCTGTGCCGGCACCTGCAACGACTGAATCCGCAGACGTACCCGGGCCGGACGGCGGGCTGTTTCGGGCACACATAGAATCGCGACAGCGGCCAGTACGATCAACATCAGATCCACGATGAAACACAGGTGCAACGGCGCCGGCAGATACTGCGACAACACGCCCGCGAACAGCGGCCCGAAACCCAGACCGCCCATATTCGCAGCGGTCGCGATCAGCGTCGCGCTGCCCGCCCACGCCGCAGGCGCGAGTTCGACCACGGCCACGGTGGCCGTACCCGTGAATATGCCGGCTGAGACACCCGAGAGCACGCGCCCGATCAGAAGCGCCGTGAGACCGCCGCCCCAGAGAAAGGCACAGGCGCTGGCGGCCGAAAAGATCAGCCCCAGCGCCAGCATCGGCCGGCGCCCCAGCTGGTCCGACCAGCTGCCGGTCACGATCAGCGCGCCAATCACACCGACCGCATAGGCCGCGAAGATCACGGTGATGATCAGCTGCGAAAAACCCAGTTCCGATTGATAGATGGGATAGAGCGGCGTCGGCAAGGTCGTGCCCATCATGGTCACGACGAAGGCAAACGCGGCGCCGAAAAACAGCGCAGCACGACGGTTCGACTCGGTCATTCAATCATCCTGAAATGTGCGAAAACCGGGCAGAATCGCCGCGGCCGGATCGCAAGAGAGGGATGGAGGCTAACAGGCTTCATCATGCACGCATATCGTTATTGCCGATCTCGAACCGTATCCGCCGAGCCGGGCGCTCGATACGATAAGAGCGCGCATAAAAAAGGCCCGGCGATGCCGGGCCTTGCACATCCATCGCCAAGAAGCGAAATCAGCTCTGTTCGAACCAGCCTTCGATCTGGTCGCCGTGGCTGTCGATATACTTCTGGATGGCTTCGTCGTAGCTCGTTTCCTGGGCCTCATACATGGCGGCCTGGAGTTCGTCGAGATCCAGCTTGTAGTTGCTCAAAAAGGTGGCAACTTCCGGATAGTCTTTCTTGAAGCCCTTGCGCGCGATCACGTCGACATGCTGCGCTTCGCCCAGCGTGCCTTTCGGATCGTCGAGAAAACGCAGGTCCCAACGGCCGAACATCCAGTGCGGCGTCCAGCCGGTGACCACGATCCATTCGTCGCGCTTCTCGGCACGGGCCAGCGCGGCCGTCATTGCGGCACCACTGGCCGACACCAGGCGATAGTCGTCGCCCAGATCGTAGGCTTCGATGGTCTTGTTCGACAGCTGCATCAGCCCGGCGCCGGGATCGATGCCCTGGATCTTGCCACCAAGCTTGTCCTGGACCTCGGCTTTCTTCAGATCCTCGATCGAGGCCAGCTGATCCTCGGGAATCGAGTTCGGCACCACCCAGCCTAAACGGGCGCCACCATAGATCGTGCCCATATCGACGACGTCGTCCTTGACGCGTTTCATGTAGTCGGCATGGGTATCGGGCAGCCAGGCCATGAGCATGGCGTCGAGATCGCCATTGGCCACGCCCTGATATTGCACGCCGATGGCCGAGAGCGTGAGCTTGACGTTGTAGTCGGTATGTTCCTCGATGACCTGCTTGGCCAGCTTGGTCACGAACTCGGCGTCCGACCAGGCAGTCCAGCCGAATTCGATCGTATCGTCGGCGGCCTGGGCGCTGCCCAGCGCGCCGAAGGTCAAGCCGGCCGCCATCGCGGCGGTGCCGAGCCAGTGCTTGAATGAATGCGTTTTCATCTTTTTGGTCTCCCTTCGAATGATCGATTGGCCGGCGCGGCGCGTCCAGGCGCGCGCCCGGCCCTAGTGACTGCCCGCGCCCTCACCGCGCCCAAAGAAGGTCTTCAAGCGGGTGGCAATCGACGTGCGCTGGCGGCTGCGCTGGGCAAAGCTCTGGGTCAGGCGATCGAGGATGATCGCCAGGATCACCACCCCGAGGCCGCCTTCGAAACCCGTGCCCAGCCGCAACTGTTGAATCCCGGCGAGTACCGGATCGCCCAGCCCGCCGGCGCCGATCATCGACGCGATGACCACCATCGACAGCGCGAGCATGATGGTCTGGTTGATACCGGCCATGATCGAGGGCAGCGCCAGCGGCAGTTCCACCTTGAACAGCAACTGCAACGGGTTGCAGCCGAAGGCGCGCCCGGCCTCGACGTTTTCGGCCGGTACCTGACGAATGCCCAGATTCATCATGCGCACCGCGGGCGGCATGGAGAAGATCACCGTGGCGATCGTACCCGGCACGCGACCGGTGCCGAAAAAGATCACCGCCGGAATCAGATACACGAATGCCGGCAGCGTCTGCATGAAGTCGAGCACCGGGCGTACCGTGGCGGCCAGCAGTTCGCTTTTTGCCATCGCAACACCCAGGGGCAGGCCCACGCCGAGTGCTGCCAGCGTCGCCGCGATCACCAGCCCCAGCGTATCCATCGACTCGGCCCACAGGTCCATGCCGAGCACGACATACAGCCCCACGAGTACGAACAGGGCAAATCGCCAGCCCACGCGCCAGAGCGCGAGGATCGCGAGCACACCGAATACCAGCTGCGGCGGCAGGTAGTTGAAAAACGCGGTGAGATTGTCGGCAACGAAACTGATCGTATTGGCAACCGCGGTAAAGAACAGGTCGAAATGCGCCTGCATGAAATCGACCACCGCGGTGAAACCTTCACCGATCGGAAGATCGATCACGAACGCCTCCTTGAGCCTTTGCCAGAACGCGCCGATACCCGCTTGCAGACTCATCATGCGGCAGCCCCCTTGTCCGTACGATCGAGCGTGTGCAGCAGCGTCGCGCGTGAAATCGTGCCCTTGTAGCGACCGTTGTCATCGACCACCGGCACCGGATAAGGGCTTTCGGCCACCTGCGTCATGAGTTCGGTCAGTGGTGTATCCGCTGCCACCGGCTGAATTTCGGCGATGAAGGCATCCTCGATACGGCCGTCGTCACGCCGGCCCAGCCCGTCAATACAGGCCATGAGCGAATCGATGCTCACCACGCCCTGATACATGCGGCTGCGATCGTGGACCACCGCGGCCGAGCCGTCGTGCTCGCGCAGACGCTCAAGCGCGGCGCGCACGCTCACCCCGGGGCGTTCCATGACCGTGACCTGATCGCGCCGAGCGACGTCCGCGGCGGTAAACACATGGCTGACATCCACACCGCGAAAGAAGGAACGCACATATTCGTTGGCCGGCTCGCGCACGATCTCTTCGGGCGTGCCGACCTGGACCACCGTGCCGCCCTGCATGATCGCGATGCGATCGCCCACGCGCATGGCTTCGTCCAGATCGTGGGTAATGAACACCACCGTGCGGGCATGCTCGGCCTGCAGGCGCAGCAATTCATCCTGCATTTCGGTACGAATCAATGGATCGAGCGCGGAAAACGCCTCGTCCATGAGCAGAATGCCGGGGTCGACCGCCAGCGCACGGGCGAGGCCAACCCGCTGTTTCATGCCGCCCGAGAGTTCGTCGGGATAACTGTGCGCATTGGCCTTGAGGCCGACCGCGTCCAGCGCGGCGAGCGCTTTTTCATTGCGCTTGGCGCTGTCCACGCCCGCCACCGCCAGCCCGAACGCGGTGTTTTCGAGCACGCTTTGATGCGGCATGAGCGCAAACGACTGAAACACCATGCTGATCTCGCGGCGACGCAACGCAATCAACTGCTTACGCGTCATGCGCGTAATGTCCTGGCCGTCGATATGAATAGAGCCGGCGGTCGGCTCGATCAAGCGATTGAGCATACGCACGAGCGTGGACTTGCCCGAGCCGGACAGCCCCATGACCACGAAAATCTCGCCTTCGGCCACATCGAAACTGGCATCGGACACGCCAACCGTCATGCCGGTGGCGGCGAATATCTCGTCCTTGGTCTGTCCTTTTTCGATGCGTTCGAGCGCGCGTTTGGGATGCGCGCCAAAAACCTTATAGACGTGATCTACCGATAATTTAGTGCTCAAAGGCGTCCCCCCGACGCTCCCTGCGAAGCTGGCCCTACCCTAACGCAAGTTTCACACCATTGTCGCGCCACAGCCCCGACCCTATCGCTTGACCACGATCCGAATCCCCGCGCGCCGGCCGTGGTATTGCCTCGCTTACGCCAGCCCCGGCACCGACGGGCAGGCCATGCGATGTGCGCGCCGGCATGCCCCCTGCACCCGGTTGGTGCGCGCCCGCAACATACCGAACAGGTCGTCGTCGGGCGCTCGAATACGGCGGGTTCGCTGGGTTACAGGCTCGCCGGATTATTCGTCGAGTCGGCGCAGCCAGAAGGTCAGGCGCTTGTCGGTTTCCTGGGCTGCATCGATATCGCGCCAGCGGTAGGTCGCACAGATATCGTCGCGGCGCACGAAACCGCGCCGCTGCCAGAACGCATCCAGCGGCTGATAGTCGGCCGGGCGCAGCGGATGATCGGCCGGGCGCTGCACCGCACAGAAACAGGCATGGGAGAAATCGCCCGCCTGGCGTGCCCAGGCTTCGCGTTCGTCGAAAAAGCGATGCCCGAGTCCGTGGCCCCGGTAGTCGCCCAGCAAAAGCGATTCGCCGAAATAGAACACCCGCGCCACATCGAAGCCGGCTTCGGCGAGCGGCTTGCGAAATGCCGGCTCCTCGTCGGCCAGCGGCAAGGCCGTGGTCGCGCCCACGAGCCGCTGGCCTTCGTGTACGAGAAAGGCCAGCGAGCGCGCTGAGTTCACATAGGTCGCCAGATAGTCGCGCTCGTAATCGAGATCGCCGTCGTAGAGATAAGGAAAATCGCGAAATACGCGAATACGCAGCTCGGCGAGTTCATCCACATGCGGCGCGATTTCACGGCCGCTCACGCGCACGAAAGAAAGATCGGCCATACGAACCAGACCGGCATGTTCGAATTCGAACACGAGTGTAGAACAGCGCTTGCGCGCCGCGCATCCCGCTTCCACGGCACAGCAGCGCGCGAAGTTCGGGCCGTCAACAGTCGGTATGAGCGTCGTTGTGCGCGACCTTTGCCTCGCGATCGAGCAAGGCGCGTTTTCGTGCCACGCCCCAACGATAGCCGGAGAGCGCGCCATCGGTGCGCACGACGCGATGACAGGGAATCGCTATCGCCAGGGTATTGCCCGCACAGGCACGGGCCACCGCGCGGGCAGCCGTGGGCGCGCCGATACGCGCTGCGATCTCGGCATAACTGGCGGTCTGCCCGCAGGGAATGCGTTGCAGCGCATGCCACACTCGCTGCTGAAAGACGGTGCCGCGGATATCCAGCGGCAGATCGAGCGCCTGTACCGGGGCTTCGACAAAGCCGACCACGGTGGCGACATAGTCTTCGAACACGCCGTCCCCGCCAATCAATTGCGCGCGGGCAAAACGCGCTTGTAGCGACTGAATCAGCCCCTCCGGATCGTCGCCCAGGCTGATTGAACAGATACCGCGTTCTGTACCCGCCACCAGAATGGTGCCCAACGTCGTCTCGCCGAGCGCGAAACGAATCACCTGATCGGCACCGCCATTGCGATAGGCCGTCGGCGCCATGCCCAGCGCTTGATCGGCGTTTGCATAGAAATGCCCGCTCGATTCGTACCCGGCACCAAATACGGCCTCGGTCACATCCTGGCCGCTAGCAAGCGCTGTCTGCACCCGCCGCTCGCGACAGGCGATCGCATACTGACGCGGCGTCATGCCGATCGCATCCTTGAACACACGCTGAAAATGAAACCGGCTCAGGCCCGCGCGCTCGGCCAACACGGCCAGCGATGGCGCCTTGTCGCTGTCCTCGATGAAGCGACAGGCCTGGGCCACACGCTCGGTGTTGCGGCCTGCGCGCGAGCGTTGCTGCGGCTGGCAGCGCTTGCAGGCACGAAACCCGGCCTGCTCGGCCTGGGCCGCATCGTCGAAAAAGAGCACGTTCTCGCGCCGCGGTGGGCGCGACGGGCAACTGGGCCGGCAATAGATGCCCGTGGTCTTGACCGCATAGAAGAAATCGCCGTCCGCGCGGGCATCATTGGCCAGCACGGCGGCCCAGCGGTGTGCGTGTGGCTGCTCGCTCATACCCGTTCCGCCTCGCTGTTGGATACGCCGAACCAATCTAGCGCGAACGCGGCTGCAAAACGTCTCGAAACTTGCGCTGTCATTCGCAACCGCGGCGCCCGGCACTCGCCAAGGCAAGTGCGCAAACCAGGCGGGCGCGCTTTACAAGCGATTGCATCGCGGCGGCACGGCTACGCGCGAAACACGCATGGCGCATTCAACGCATCAGAACGCCGAACATTCAAGCAACGGGCAGGGGAAAAATGGTGGCCGGAGGTGGAATCGAACCACCGACACTGCGATTTTCAGTCGCATGCTCTACCAACTGAGCTATCCGGCCAGATCGTGGAATCCGATCTTGGAGAGCGCGTATTAAACCGATCCCGAGGCCTAACGTCAACCTCGGTCGCGCCCTTTCGGCCTACTGTTCGGGCGGCACGTAGTGCGTTTCGGCGGTCTGGCCGCTGCCAAAGAAATATTCTTCGGTTTGTTCCATCAGGAACTCGCGCGCTTTCGGATCGGCCAAGTGCAGGCCGTACTCATTGATCAGGCGCGTCTGTTCGGTCATCCATTGCTGCCAGGCCTGCATCGAGACATTCTCGTGGATGCGTTTGCCGAGCTCGCCAGGTAGCGGCGGCCGCGGCAGGCCTTCGGCCTCTTTATCGAGTTTGACGCAGTGTACGGTATGGCTCATAGCGCTAGCGTGTGTTGCGGGCTGTCCAAAAGCTTGGCAATGGGCGCAGGCACGCCGGGGCGCGCACTGTCGGCAAACCATTGCCGCGAAGAATCCATGATACGTGTCGCATGCCGGCTATGCACCCGCGTGGCATGAATGCGCAGCTGAAAATGGGTAAACGCATGCTCGATGGGCGCAAGTTCTGTGATGTGCTCGACCGCCAGCCCGAATTGCGCCTGACACTGCTCGGCGATATTGGCGTCGAGCGCTACCTCCGGCAGGCTCCAGAGCCCGCCCCAGATACCGCTTGGCGGGCGTTTTTCCAGCAGTACCCGATTGTCGGCATCGGTTATCACCAGCACCCGAGTTTCGCGTAGCGGGCGTTTGGCGCGTTTGCGCGGCGCCGGAATATGCGCCTGTCTGGCGCTGGCATAGGCCTGGCAGCGATCGGCCAGCGGGCAGCGCTCGCAGGCCGGCCGGGACCGGGTGCACAGGGTGGCGCCCAGGTCCATGATCGCCTGCGTGTAGTCGGTCACACGCGTCCGCGGCGTATAGCGTTCGGCCAGTTGCCAGAGCGGTTTTTCATAGGCGGCCGTGCCGGGCGTGGCTTCCAGCGCGGCCAGCCGCGCGATCACCCGCTTGGCGTTGCCATCGAGTATGGGCGCCCAGACACCAAACGCCTGGGCCGCGATTGCCCCGGCGGTGGAACGACCGATGCCGGGCAGGCGCATCAATGATTCGACATCCTGGGGGAATTCGCCGCCATGTTCGGCCACCACGGCCTGTGCGGCGACGTGCAGATTACGGGCACGCGCGTAATAGCCCAGCCCCGCCCAGTGCGCCATGACGTCGTCGCTGGGCGCGGCGGCGAGCGTGTGCACATCGGGAAAGCGCGCCATGAAGGCGTTGAAATAATCGATGACCGTGGCCACCTGGGTCTGCTGGAGCATGATCTCGGCCACCCACACGCGATAGGCGCTGCGCGGATGCTGCCACGGCAGATCGTGGCGGCCATGCACGTCGAACCAGGCAAGCAGCGCATCGGCGATTGTGGCCGGCGCGCGCTCAGTCGCGGTCTGGGCGGTCGTTGTCATAATCGCTGGCAAGCCGTTCGATGGATTGGCCGGTCACGCGCGCCTGGCGGCGCAGTTCCCGGGCGATCAGATAGGGGCCGACCAGGGGCGGCACCCAGAAATCGGGGTCGATCTCGGCTTCGAAGACCAGCCGGGTCGCGCCGCTGTCTTCGCTGCTGAAACGCCAGTCTGCGTGACCGGACTTGAGATCACCCGCGCCGGGCACGACCTGCATCGAGATCGCGTCCGGCGGCGTTTGCTGATAGTGCATGACCTGTTCGATCTGCTTGCAGATCAGGGCCACGCACAGACGAATGGTCGAACGCAGCCGGTCGCCGGGCAGGCGCTTGCTTTCGATGATGCTCGGATTGAATTCGGGCAGGCGTTCGTAATCGCTGGCCGCACGAAAGGCCTGGCGCTGGGCGACCGCAAGCCGCATGTCGGCGGTAATCGTATAGCGCGTATCGGCGCGTTCGACCTGCATGCGTTCGATGGTCACCGCCGCCGCGCTCGCGCTCATACACAGCGCGAGCGCGGCCAGCACCAGGCACCTGCGTGCCCCGGCCTTACCGCTCGGAATCGTCGCTGCCTTGCGGCGCATCGGCATCCGATTGCGTACCGGCTTCGGCCTCGCTATCGGACTTGGCGGCTTTCTTGTTACCGCCAAACAGGCTGTTCAGGCCTTTTTCGATACGCGCGCGGGTGTCCTCGTCGACTTTCTTGCCGCGCTCTTCGAGCTTTTCGCGCACCTTGTCCTTGAGCTCGTCCTTTTCCTCGCGCAGGCGCTGTTCGGCCGCGCCGCGCAGCGCGCTTTTCACATCCAGGCTGTAGTTCGGCGACATCAGGTTGCCGGTGAGCTTGATCGGCACGCTCAAGCCCGCCAGTTCGCCGAGCTTGCCGGAGGCATTGTCGGGCACCTTGACCGCGACGGTGTAGTCGAGCGCGTTGTCG
The DNA here is from genome assembly GCF_040361255.1 of Salinisphaera sp. T5B8. NCBI lineage: Bacteria > Pseudomonadati > Pseudomonadota > Gammaproteobacteria > Salinisphaerales > Salinisphaeraceae > Salinisphaera > Salinisphaera sp. T5B8. The sequence continues at coordinate 112,029 of NZ_APNG01000011.1, forward strand.
GCCAGGTCATAGCTGCCCGAACCGTCGGCCTCAAGTGCCGCGGTGGCCAGATTGAGATCCTTGCCGGCGAGCACGCCGTCGCTGACGTTGAACGACGCCGCGAAACGGTTGAATGGCGTTTTTTCTTCGCTGCCGACGCCATTGTCGACGTCCGCGCTCTTATCCCCGGCCAGCCGGGCACGTGCGCCAGCGATCACCTGGGCAAGATTGAAACCATTGAAGGCACCGTCGCGCAGGTCGAAACTGAAACGGCCATTGAGGGCGCGCTTCATCGAGGCCACCTGCTTGCCGGCACTGGTGACATCCACGCTCATATTGGCCAATGCCGAGACGCGGTCGGTATCGGCCACGTCTTCGAGCAGCGGCTGGAACTGCAAGCCGTTGAGATTGCCCTTGAGGGCATAGCGCGGCGTATCCTTCGAGGCATCCACCCGGGCATTCACGCGCACGTTGCCATCGTAGAGATCGGCGGTGAGTGGCTCGATCGTCAGCACGCCGTCGCGTGCTGCGACTGTGAGTTCGGCCTGGGTGACCTCGATATTCGCGGCCGTCAACGAACCTGCGGAGAGCTGGCCGTTCAGGCGTAGATCCTTGAGCGCGGACAGATCGATCTCGGCGGCTTTCTGTTTCTCGCCGCCGCCGGTTTCGGCTGGCTGTTCGCTTTTCGCCTGCTCGGCGCTGCCCGGCGGCAGATAATCGTCGATATTGAGCTTGTCCAGATCGAGATCGAAGGTGAACGCCGGCCGCTCGAAATTCTCGACCGCAGCCGTGCCCTTGAGCGAGCTGTCGTCGAGGGTTGCCAGGATCTGCTTGAACTCGGCGCGCTGACCGTTGACATCGAACTGGGCATCGAAACCAGCCGACGACAACGCGCCGGATTTCTGCGTGGCCGGCGCGTCGATGGCCAGCTCGTTCATGACCGCGCGCGGGTCGAAGCGTTTAACCGTGACCCGTCCGGCATAGGATGGCTTGTCGTTCAGACCTACGCCGTCGACACTGGCGGTGACGTTCAGACCCGCGCCCTGGAATGTCACCCCGGAGAGCTTGAGTCGGCCTTCCGCGGCATCGTATTCGCCGCTGCCGGACAGCGAGCCCTGCTGCTTGCCGTTGGGCACGGCCTCGCCAGTGGCCAGCACACTCAGGCTCAGATCGGAAAAGCGGTAGAACTGGTCGGCGATATTGGGCTCGACCCGCGAAACCAGATTGAAGTCGGCTTTCAGATCCTGCGCGGGTGCGGCCAGATCGCCGGAGAACTCGAGACGAACCGGCTGACCGTCGACGAGCCGGCCGGTGGCCAGCCGCACGCCGCTCAGACGATAGTCCGCACCCGTGGTGGCATCGCGCCAGGACACCGCAGCGTCCGAGATATCGATCGCGCCGATCTGTAGCGATTCCAGGGTAAAACCGCCCGGCGTACGCGTGCTGCGATCGACCTCGTCGGGGCTTTCGGTCTGCTCGGCCTGTTCGGCTTCGGCCTGGGTCTGACTCAGATGCTCGCTGATATCGGCCCAGTTGCTGCGCCCATCCGCATTGCGGGCCAGACGCAGGCGCAGGCCATTGAGACTGACCGTACCCACTTCGATATCGCGGGCGAGCAGTGGCAGCAGCTTGACGCTGATCTCGGCGGAGTTCATTTCGGCCATGGGCTTGTCGCCGAAGCCCTGGGCGTTGGCGACCTCGACCCGGCCGAGCTCCAGGCCCAACCAGGGGAAGACCGACAGGCCGATATCGCCGCTGATATTCACTTCGCGGCCAATCTGGCGTTCGATCGCGGCGTTGATCTGCGGCTTGTAATCGTTGGGGTCGAAGATCAGCGGCAAGGTGATCATCGCGACCACGACCAACACGACGAGCACGCCCAACACGGCAAGCAGAATCCGGACAAAACGTTTCATGCGGGCAAGGCCATACTGTAATTATCGAAGCGGCGCGCAATGCATCGCCGACCCGGCGGATGGACCACGCATACGCCGTGGCGTTCCTCGCGGACGATGGCGCCTTGGCTGCGTGCCGCGCAAGTCGCGTGCAACCGCGAGGCGCGTTATTCTAGCGCGTCTGGACAGGCGAGATCGCCTGTTCGCCACTCTCGAACGACGTCAGACAACATCATGCAGATCGAAGTCAATGGTGCCCCCACGCAATGCGCCGAGCACGCCACGCTCGCGCAGCTGGTCAGCGATCTGGGCTATGGCGAGCAACGCATCGCGGTCGAACACAACGGCCAGATCGTGCCTCGCGAACGCTACCAACAGACGATGATCGCGCCCGGCGATACGCTGGAAATCGTGCATGCCATCGGCGGCGGTCAGGCGGTCGCCGAGTCCGACCAACTCACCATTGCCGGACGCAAGTTCGAATCGCGCCTGCTGGTGGGCACCGGCAAGTATGCCGATCTCGACCAGGCCGATGCCGCCATCCGCGCCTCGGGGGCCGAAATCGTCACCCTCGCGATCCGGCGCACGCCCGCGCTCAACGATCCCGAGGCGGCCAAGCGACGCAATCTGCTGGATATCATCCCGCCGGAAAAATACACCCTGCTGCCGAATACCGCCGGCTGCTACACCGCCCAGGACGCGGTGCGCACCTGTCGCATGGCCCGTGAACTGCTCGACGGCCATAACCTGGTCAAGCTCGAGGTGCTCGGCGACAAGAAAACCCTCTATCCGGACATGAGCGAAACCCTGGTCGCCGCAAAACAGTTGGTCGACGACGGCTTCGAGGTCATGGTCTATACCAGCGACGATCCGATCGCCGCGCGCCGCCTGGAAGACATCGGCTGTGTCGCGATCATGCCGCTGGCCGGGCCGATCGGTTCGGGGCTGGGTATCCAGAACCGCTACAACGTGATCGAGATCGTCGAAAACGCGAACGTGCCCGTGCTCGTGGATGCGGGCGTGGGTACGGCCTCGGACGCATCGATTGCCATGGAGATGGGTTGCGACGGCGTACTCATGAATTCGGCCATCGCCCATGCCAACAAACCGGTACTCATGGCCCAGTCCATGCGCCATGCGGTCATTGCCGGGCGTATGGCCTTTCTGGCCGGGCGCATGCCGCGCCGACGCTATGCCTCGGCCTCTTCGCCGATGACCGACCTGCCGTTCTAGGGCGTGTCGTCATTCGCAGCTTGGTTCGATCGGGCGCGGCGCGCCGCATTTGCCAGGATGACATGACGTGAACACGACGCACGAACGCCGTATCCGCAGCTTCGTACGCCGCGAAGGCCGTCTGACCAGCGGCCAACAGAAAAACCTCGACGTGCTCTGGCCGCGTTATGGGCTGACCATGCCCGATGCACCGGTCGACTGGGCACGGGAATTCGGCCGCGACGCACCGCGTACGCTGGAAATCGGCTTCGGCGCCGGCGAGGTACTGTCCGATCTGGCCGCACGTCACCCGGACGAAGACTTCATCGGTATCGAGGTCTATCTCACCGGTGTGGGGCGGCTGCTCGGCGCGCTCGACGCCGCTGGCGCGACCAACGTACGCGTATTCAATCTCGACGCAGTGGAGGTGTTGGCGGCCGGGTTTGCCGATGCCAGCCTCGATCAGGTGCTGCTCTACTTTCCCGACCCCTGGCCGAAGAAGCGCCACCACAAACGCCGGATCGTACAGCCCGGCTTCGCCAGCGAGATCGCGCGGGTGCTCAAACCGGGCGGCCTGTGGCGCCTGGCCACGGATTGGGCGAACTACGCCGAACACATGCGCGACGTGCTCGATGCCCACGAATCGTTCGAGAACGTCGGCGATCGCGACGGCTTCGTAAGCGATCCCCCGCGAACGGGAACGCGCTTCGAAGCGCGCGGCCTGCGCAAGGGACATGCCGTATTCGATATGGCGTACCGCCGCCTGCCCTGACCACTTTCCCCGCGTCGAGCAGCACGCGTGCCGTCCGTTTTCGGGCTCACGCGCCCCGCGTCTGGCATCGCTTTTGCTAGCTTTAAAACCAGTTGCGCGAGCGCCGCGGGCATACCGACGTTGGCCGAATGGCGAGTAGCGCAGTGCGCGGGATGCCTGTACCGTCAATCAATGGCGCGGCAAGCCGCGCAGGCACAAGGCCCCGGTTCGCAACCGCTGTGCCCTGTGATTTGGGGGCAATCGGCCGGGCAGGTCAGGCCGACGATGGGAAAATGAAGACGAGGCAGCACACATGAGCGAAAACCCAACCGCTGAGGCCGGGCATCGCAATATCGTTCTATCGATACTCAATGCGATCGACCAGGCATTCGGCTGGATCGAGCGCGTGGTGGTAGCGGGCAGCGTACTGATCATGGCTGCGCTGATGAGCGCGCATGTCGTCGGCAACCTGCTGTTCGACCGGGGTATTCCCGGCACCTACGAAGTCACCGAAATGCTCATCGTGGTCATGACCTTCGTCGGGGTCGGCTATGCCGCACGCTGTGCACGCCATATCAGCATGTCGGCCATTTACGATCAGCTCAGCGGCGGGCTGCGCAAGACCTTGCTGATCATCATCTGCCTGGGCACCGGCGCGCTGATGTTCTACTTCGCCTACAAATCCGCCCAGTACGACATGACGCTTTACGAACGCGGCCGTGCGAGCTCATCGCTGGGCGTGCCGCTATGGACGGTGAACCTAGCCCTGCCCATCGGCTTCACGCTGGCCGGCGTGCAGTACCTGCTGACCATCATTCGCAATCTGGTCAGCGACGATATCTATCGCTCCTTCAACGAGAAGGAAGAGTATTCCGACGTACCGCTGGACGACAGCGGCCAAACCCACGCAAGTGCCGAAAGACATGGCGTCTAAGCGTCGGCATTGGCCTGCAAGAAAAATGATGACGGGGGATAGCGCATGTTGATGTGGTTGGGTTTGCTGATGCTCGTGCTGTTGATGCTCGGGTTTCCCATGATGGTGCCGTTGGCCGCGGGCACGCTTTACATGATGTTCACGGGCATGACGTTCTTCGGCCCTGACCAGGCCGTGAGCTGGATGATCAACGGCGTGGGCAGTTGGGTGCTGGCCGCGGTACCGATGTTCATCTTTGCTGCCGATATTCTCACCAAGGGCCATACCGCCAATCGGCTGCTCGATCTGGTGGATGCCTTTACCCGCCATATGCGCGGCGGCTTGCCGATTACCACCGCCGCCTCCTGCGCGTTATTCGGGGCCGTGTCCGGCTCCACCCAGGCCACGGTCGTGGCCATGGGCGGGCCCATGCGCCCGCGCCTGCTCGCCAAGGGCTATCCGGACAAGTTCGCCCTGGCGCTGATCATCAACGCCTCCGATATCGCCCTGCTGATTCCGCCGTCGATCGGTTTCATCGTCTACGGCGTGGTCATGAAGACCTCGATCGGCGATCTGTTCCTCGCCGGCATCCTGCCGGGGCTGCTGATCCTGGGGATGTTCTCCGTCTACTGCTATATCGGCGCCATCATTCAGGACATCCCCGCCGAGCCCAAGGCCAGCTGGGGCGAGCGCTTTACCGCGCTGCGCAAGACCATTCTGCCGCTGGGCTTTCCGGTGCTGGTGGTCGGCGGTATCTACGGCGGCTATTTCAGCGCCGTGGAAGCCTCGGCCATCGCCGTGGCCTATGCGCTGGTGCTCGAAGTCATCATCTATCGCCAGGTTTCCATTCGCGATCTCGGCTCGCTGGCACTGTCGACGGGCATGATCACCGCAGTGGTGTTCATCCTGGTGGCGGTGGGCGCGGCGTTTTCGCAGACGCTGGGTACCGCCGGCGTGCCTGAACAGCTGCTCGGGCCGGCCATCGATGCCATCGGCGACAACAAGATTCTTGCCCTGCTGCTGATCGCGGCCGCGTTCTTCGTCGGCTGCATGTTCGTCGATCCGATCGTGGTGATTCTGATCCTGGTGCCGATCTTCAAGCCGCTGGTGCAATCTGCCGGGCTCGATCCGGTGCATGTGGGTGTAATCGTCACCCTGCAGGCCGCCATCGGCTCGGCCACGCCGCCCTTCGGCTGCGATATCTTTACCGCGATCGCGGTATTCCGTCGGCCCTATATGGACGTGATCCGCGGCACACCGCCGTTCATCGCCATCCTCATGCTGGCGACCTTCATTCTGATCCTGTTCCCGGAAATCTCGCTGTTCCTGCCCTCGATCGGCGGGCAATAGCGACATGGGCAAACGCCGCCTACACGCAACGATGCGACGTTATTAACCCGGCACACATAGATGAATTATCGGGTTAATAACGCGAGTGCGCCACAGCGTACTCGCCGCGGCCGACGGCCGCGAAGCTATTGAAAATCAAGGACGGACACGTGCCGGCCTTGATTTTCAATCGCGTTGAAAACGGCTGACAGCGTCAGCTGTTTGGGTGCCGGGTTAATAATCGCGCCCCGTAAAGGGGCGCATTTTTGGTGCAAGAAAAACTTTAGCGTGTCCACACTTCGTTCGGCAGGGCAAGCCGATCTCGACGAGGTCATCCCCTGGATCGGCTCGGCGCAGCAGTGTCGGCATTGGGCGGGTCCGCGGGTGTCGTATCCGATCGACAAGACGAAGCTGGCCGAACAAATTGAATGGGCCCATGCCTACCCTTTCTGTCTGGCCGATACGCAGGAATTGATTGGCTTCGGACAGCTTGTACCCAAATCGGAAAAGCCGTCTTCATTTCGCGCGCCTGATCGTCAAACCGGCGCATCGAGGCCATGGATACGGCCTAGAACTCGCATACTGGCTACTGCGCTGGGCCTTGGCCAGGCAGCCTGAAACGATCTCGTTGAACGTATTCCGTGAAAACGAAGCAGCGATCGCGCTGTGTAGGCGCCTGGGTTTTGTGGAGGCATCACCCGCAGCCAGCGATCCCCGCTCGGAGGCGCTGCATATGCGCTACAAACGGTGAGCTCCCCGGGGCTCGCGCACGTCCAACGGACGGCCGTCGCTACAACGCGGTCGTCAAGGAAACGGCGCCGCGTTCAGGAACCGCTCGCCCTGCCCCGGACATGAAAAAACCCGGGCAGCGGACTGCCCGGGTTTTCATTATGACGCCCGATCAGGTCGACCGGGCAGGCGCAACGAAGCCTTACTGGCTGTCGCTGTCGCTCTTGTGCTCGTCGATGGCCTTGAGCAGCGCATCAAGCGAAGCCTGACCGCGTTCGCCCACGTCTTTTACGTAGGTGTCACGTACCGGCTTGGCTTTTTCCTCGAACTTGGCGCGCTCGTCGTCGCTGAGTTCGATAATCTTGATATCGCTTTTTTCCTTGATGGTATCCAGACGCTCGTCATTGAACTTGTTCTGGATGTCGTAGCCGACCTTGACCAGGTCCTGGGTGGTCTGTTCGACCATCTTCTTCTGGTCGGCGGACAGGCTATCCCACCAGTCCAGGTTGCCGATCATGTTGGCCACGAACTGCGACTGGTTGGCGAAGATCATGTAGTCCTGAACTTCGTAGAAGCCCATTTCTTCATGCGCGAACACCGGCTGGATGTTGGCATCCGCCTGGCCCTGCTGCAGCGCGCTGTAGAGTTCGCCGTAGGCAATGGTGATCGGCGCAGCACCGTAGGCGCGATAGGTCGCACGCAACAGGCTGTTGTCCATCACGCGGATATGCAGGTTCTTCATGTCATCCGGGGTACGGATTTCGCGGTTCGCGGTCCATACCTGATAACCCTCGGGCAGCTCGGCCAGCGGCACCAAGCCACGATCCTTAAACGACTTCTGCCAGGCATCGCTTTTCAGAAATGCATCGGAGTTGAGCACTTCGGCGGTTTCCAGCTGATCGTCGGGCATGACGAAGTTCAGGCTCATGAGCTGACTCTCCGGCACGGTACCGCCCAGAAAGCCCGAACCGAAGCCGATCTGAATGGCGCCGTTCTGGATGGCGTCATACAGCGCGGAATAGCTCGAACCCCACTTGCCGTAGGGCAGCAACTGCACGGTGATATCGCCACCGCTCTTTTCCTCGATGCGCTCCTTGAATTCCTTGGCATATTCGTACTGGACGCTGCCTTCAATCTCTTCGAGACCGAAGCGCCAGGTTTCGGCATTTGCCACGCCCGCAACCGTGACGAGCCCGAATGCAATGGCTAAACCGATGGCTTTGAGCCGCATAAAATCCCCCTTCGTGGATTCTGAATGAGTGGTTTCACTAAATGGTATAGACCGGTTCCTGTCAAGCTGCAGCGCAACACGAGCACGATCGATGCGAACGGCTACGCCACGGCGGCACAGTCTTTGCGGCCTGATAGCGAGTGCATGCAAAAGGCCTGCCGCAAGACGGCAGTACACTGCGATCCGGCGCATGGCAGTGGTATGGTGAGTAATCGACAAACCGCGTTTGTCGATCCGACGGCAAACCTGTCGTCTGGGGGTACGCTCGTTTTCAATGCCATTCTCTATCGCGGCCGGTAGCGGCTGCGGCGGGCCGCGCACGGCGTCGCGGTCGTCGCGACGCATCGCTCGCAGCGGCTGGATTGGCTATGGTACGGGCCGCAGTACTGGGAGTTATCGCAACATGTCCGTGATCCATCCGATCGTCGCGGTGACGGGGTCCTCCGGTGCCGGCACGTCGACCGCGCGTATTGCATTCGAGCACATCTTCCATCGCCTGCATGTGCGCGCGGCCTATATCGATGGCGATGCGTTTCATGCTTACAGCCGGCGCGAAATGGCCAAGGCGGTACGACGGGCCACCATTCGGGGCGAGAACTTCAGCCATTTCGGCCCGGGCGCCAACCGCCTCGATCGTCTGGAAAGGCTGTTTGCCGAATACGGCGATCGCGGCACCGGCGAAACCCGCCGTTATCTGCACGACGAAATCGAAGCCGCCGAGTTCGACCGCGAACCGGGCACATTCACCGACTGGGAACCGATCGCGTCCGATACCGAACTGTTGCTCTACGAAGGACTGCACGGCGGCGTGGTCACCGATCAGGTGGATGTGGCCCAGCATGTGGATCTGATGGTCGGCGTGGTACCCACCATCAACCTCGAATGGATCCAGAAGATCCGGCGCGATATCGATGTGCGCGGCTATGCGCCGGAGGATGTCGCCAAGGTGATCCTGCGACGCATGCCCGATTACGTGCGCTATATCACCCCTCAGTTCACCCGCACCGATGTCAATTTCCAGCGCGTGCCGCTGGTGGATACCTCCAACCCGTTCGTGGCCCGCGACGTCCCCAACGATGACGAATCCATGGTGGTGATCCGGTTTCGCGATCCGGCCCACTGGGCGGTTGATTTTCCCTATCTGCTGACCATGATCCATGGGTCGTTCATGTCGCGCCCGAATACGGTGGTGGTACCCGGCACGAAAATGCGCATGGCCATCGAAATCATCATCGGGCCGATCATCCGACGCCTGCTCGAACAGCGCGAAGCCGCGCTCACCCGTTGAGCACGCCAGAACACATCACACGCCAGTAAAGAAGACTTTCATGCAATACCGCAAACTCGGCCGCAGCGATATCGACGTCAGCCGTATCGCGCTCGGCACCATGACCTTCGGCGAACAGAACACCGAGGACGAAGCCCACCGCCAGATCGACTATGCCCTCGATCAGGGCGTGAACTTCATCGACGCCGCCGAGATGTATCCCGTGCCGCCCAAGGCGGATACCCAGGGCCGCACCGAGGAATACATCGGCTCCTGGCTGGCCGCCTCCGGCCGGCGCGACGACGTGGTGCTGGCCAGCAAGGTCACCGGCCGCTCCAAGATGGACTACCTGCGGGACGGCTTCGAAACCCGCCTGACGCCGAAACAGATCCGCAGCGCGCTGGAAGCCAGCCTCGATCGGCTGCATACGGATTATCTCGATCTGTATCAGGTGCACTGGCCGGATCGCGCGACCAACACCTTCGGCAAGCGCGGCTATGTCCACAATGAAGACGACGACGCCGTACCCATCGAGGAAACGCTGGGCGAACTGGGCCGCCTGGTCGAGGAAGGCAAGATCCGCTGTGTGGGGCTGTCCAACGAAACGCCCTGGGGGCTGATGCGCTATCTACGCGCGGCCGAAAACGAAAACCTGCCACGCGTGGTGTCCATTCAGAACCCCTATTCGCTGCTCAACCGCACCTTCGAGATCGGCCTGGCCGAATGCGCGGAACGCGAGGATGTGCGTCTGCTGGCCTATTCGCCGCTGGCGTTCGGCATGCTGACCGGCAAGTATCTCGACGGCGCCATGCCCGAAGGCGCACGCCTGACCCGCTGGGAGCGTTTCTCGCGCTATACCAACGCCCGTGGTCAACAGGCCACCGCCGATTACGTGGCGCTGGCACGCAAGCACGGCGTGGACCCGGCCCAGATGGCGCTGGCCTATGTGAACAGCCGCAGCTTTCTGACCTCGAACATCATCGGCGCGACCACCATGGAACAGCTGGAAACCAATATCGCCAGCGCCGATATCGAGCTATCGGACGAGCTCATCCAGTCGATCGAGGCGATTCACGCCGACAATCCCAACCCCTGCCCCTAGCCGCCGACACGGGCGTCATGTTGCACCGCAGGCGTAATCAGCGCCTGCGGTTGCGCGTATGGCCGTTGGCGACATAGCGGTAGTACTCGATGCCCACGTCGCGAAAGTCCGGCTCGTCGCGCGCGCCGATCGCATCGACCACGAACTCGTCATGCGCGGGCACCGGATCGAGCGCGGCCACGCGCCCATCGTGCAGGGCCACGTACTGATCCTGGTCGAGATCGAGCGGATCACCGAGCGCGGCCATGAAATTGATTCGCTCGGCGGCGTTGCGCCAGCCGTCGGCCACGCGCATGGGCAGGGCCTCGGCGGCATCACCACTGCCATAGCCCAGCGCCAGCCAGCGTTGGCCGTCGAGATCGGTATTTTCGCGCAGCGCCTGCACGAAACCGGCCGCCAGCCACGCCGGCAGGGCCGCGGTATAGAGATTGCCCAGATCGCGCATCATTTCGCTGCCCAGCGACAGCTTGCCGGTAACCAGCGTCTTCCAGAGGTCGGTACTGCGCAGATAACGCAGCAGTAGCGAGGCCAGCGGGAAGGCATCGTCACCGCTCAGGCCCGCATGCACGCGCTCGCGCATATCCGGCGCCGCTCCGCCGATCTCGGCGAGCACGGCGTCGTAGTCCATATCGGCCTGTGCGCAGTAGTCGCGCAGCTCGGCGCGCGCGGCGTCATCGCCCTCGGCCAGGGCGAACAGATACGCCATGGCCCAGCCGGAGGCCGGCATCTTGTGGTACGGCCGGTGCATGAACACGGCGTCCACATCGTGAAAGTAATCGGGCCAACGTGCGTGCTGGCGCGCCAGCAAGGCGTTCATCGCATGACGCGTGGCATCGATATAACAGCTGGTCGAATAGCGGCCGTTGAACACCGGCAGATCCTGCATCTGGCCATCGATACGACTGGGCTGACCACGAAAACGCGCGAACGGCTTGCGAAAATCCACCATTCGATAATCCGAAGCGCTGCCCGCGCCGGCCAGATCCACATGCAACAGCTGCGGCTCGGCTTCGAGCAGCATCGCCACCGCGCCCGCGCCCTGGGTAGGCTCGCCGCTGCTGCCGCGCTCGTATTCGGCAATATCCGAACAGATCACGATCGCCTTGCGCGTGGCCCCGTCGGTCGCGAGATAGCGCAGCGCGCCCTTCATCGCATACACGCCGCCCAGACAGGCATGCTTGTATTCCGGCACTTCGCATTCGCGCGACATCGCCGGCATCTCGTGGGCGGCGAGCGCGTCATCGAGCATGCCCTTGACGATCACCGAGCCGGCCGAATTATCGCTGGAGGATTCGGTGCCCAGCGCCAGATAGCCGATCTCGCGCGGGTCGATATCGTAGGCCTGAATCAAGCGCCAGGCGGCATTCGCGGCGAGCGTATACACGCTCTGTTCCGGGCCGCGCATACGAAAACTGCGCCCGACGACGTTACGAATCTTGTCCCAGGGCTGGTCATTCCATTCGCACCAGTCGGCCAGCTGTACACGATAGGGCGGCAGATAAAGCGCCAGTCCACTGATTCCAGGCATCGCGATCTCTTGTCTTCGCGGCTGTGCCGATTATCGGCAGGCCAGTTTGAATGCCGCTATGCTAGCAAATGCTGCACCCTGTACGGCCCTGCCCGGCCTGCGCCCTGTGTGCGCTTTCGCGTATCCTCTCACCTGGTTTCGACCGGCCTGGAACTCGCCCGATGGCTGCTGCACCGATTTCGCCTGTCACTGCCCGCGCGCACAGCAACATCGCCCTGATCAAGTACTGGGGCAAACGCGATGCCGCGCTCAATCTGCCGGCGGTGGGCTCGATCTCGATTACCCTCGACGGGCTCTATACCGATACCCGCGTGGGCTTTCATGCCGGCGCCGAACGCGACAGCGTCGATATCGGCGGGCGCAAGGTCGATGCTGCGCCATTCACGAAGTTTCTAGACCTGATTCGCGCACGCGCCGGCATCGCGCATCGCGCCCGCGTTGAATCCTGGAACAATTTTCCCACTGGTGCCGGCCTGGCATCGTCTGCATCGGGTTACAGCGCGCTGGCATTGGCCGGCTGTCGAGCCGCCGGCCTTGAAACGAGTGCGCGCGACTTATCGATTCTGGCCCGCCAGGGTTCCGGCTCGGCAGCGCGTTCGATATTCGGCGGCATCGTGGAAATGCACCGCGGCCAGGCCGAAGGCGGCGAAGACGCCTACGCCGAGCCGCTACTGAATGCCGAGGACTGGCCGTTGGGCGTGGTCGTCGCGATTACCGATCGCAACGCGAAAAGCGTGAATTCCACCGCCGGCATGGCCGCACTCGACGAGCGTTCCGATTATTACGATGCCTGGGTCGCACGAGCACCGGACGATCTGGCGAGCATGCGCGATGCCATCGCCGCCCGCGATTTCGAAACCGTAGGCGCGCTCACAGAGATGAGCTGTCTGAAGCTGCACGGCCTGATGCTGTCGACGCGCCCCGGGCTGATCTACTGGAATGCCGCGACGGTTGCCTCGATGCACGCAATACGCGCGCTGCGCGCTGCCGGTACGCCGGTTTATTTCACGATCGACGCCGGCCCCCAGGTCAAGGCGATCTGTGCGCCCGAACATACAGCTGAGGTTGCTGCTGTACTGGCCGACGTACCTGGCGTGCTGGATACGCGTATCAGCGGCCTCGGGCCCGGCGCCCACCCGCTCGACTGAACGTGGCCGTCGAAGCCAGCGCCCCCGGCAAGCTGTTTCTGATCGGCGAATATGCGGTACTCGCCGGCGCGCCGGCGTTGCTCACGGCTGTCGATCGGCGCGTGCATGTCAGGGCCACGCCCTCGCCCGATGCGCGCTGGCGCCTCACCGCTGCGAATCTGGGTATTCGGGATCTCGATCTCGGCGCCGACCTTCAGCCCCCCCCTGAGTTCGACGCCGCCACACGCAGCAAGCTCGTTGTGTTCGAGGCAGTACGCGCGCATAGCGCTGCAGCGCTGGGCACACGCCTGACCGCGCAGCACGTTACGATCGATAGCCGGGATTTTGCCCAGGACGGCCATAAGCTCGGGCTGGGATCGAGCGCGGCGGTGGCTGCCGCGCTGACCGCGGCCCTGTCGCAGGCAAGCGGTGAATCGCTCGACAAGGGCGCCCTGGCAATGCGCGCGATCGCCGCCCATCGCACAGCCCAGAACGGACGTGGCAGCGGTGGCGACGTGGCAGCCGCCGTCTACGGCGGTTTGATCAGCTATACCCGCGATCACACGCCCATACCGCTCACCTGGCCTGCCGATCTCGCGGCCTACGCGCTGGTTACGGGCACTGGCGCGAGCACACCCGACCTCGTCGAACGCGTAGCGGATTACGGCAACCGCGCGCCGGACGCCCATGCCCGATACATGGCAGATTTGCGCGCGCTGGCGGACGCCGTCGTGGGTAGCCTCAATGATACGCGCAGCTTTCTCACGCTCGCCGCCGATTATTTTGCTGCGCTATGTCGACTCGATGCCGCGGCCGGCGCCGGTATTGTCACACCGCAGCATTTTCAACTGGCCGATCTGGCGGCAAAGCATGGCGGCGTATTCAAGACATCGGGCGCCGGTGGCGGCGATGTGGGTCTGGTGTTCGCACAACGTGGTGATGGGGAAAAGCGGTTGCACGCCGCGCTTGAACAGGCCGGCGCACGGGTCGTGGACCTGGATTTCGGCGCCGCCGGCGTGGCCTGTCGGACGCCGCAATCGCCGGGCTGACGCCGGTCTGCCATCGGTCTGCGATAAACTGCGCCCCTGATCTTTAGCGGGAACCCGGCTCCGGCCTCGTTTTCGCCCTGTCACGAAACGCTTTCAATTGCGATGAGTCATTCCCGGATACCTTCGTTCTACAAGTTTTCCGTCGCCAACCGGCTGCGCGTTCTGCTCGAGCGCGAGGTCATCGACGAGCGCGAATACGAGATGCTCGTCGATGGCACCCACATGATGGATGCCGCCCAGGCCGACCGGCTGATCGAGAACGTGATCAGCGTATTCGGGCTGCCGATGGGCCTGGGCCTGAATTTCCAGATCAACGGCCGCGACTATCTCGTACCGATGGTGGTCGAAGAGCCCTCGATCATCGCCGCAGTCAGCTCCGCGGCCAAGATCGTGCGTGGCGCCGGCGGGTTCGAAAGTCATGCCGAGCGCCCTTTGCTCATCGGCCAGATACAGATCGTGGGCGTGCCGCATGCGGCTCACGCGCGCCAGGCGTTGCTGCAGAACGCCCAGGAAATTCTGGATCTGGCCAACAGCCTGCATCCGAACATGGTCGCGCGCGGTGGCGGCGCGCGTGAAATCGAGGTGCATACCCACGGCAGCACCGCCGCGCACGGCGAAATGCTGGTCGTGCACCTGCTTGTGGATACGCGCGATGCGATGGGCGCGAATCTCGTCAATACGATGTGCGAAGGCGCCGCGCCGTTGGTGGAAAAGATCTCGGGCGGGCGCGTTTTCCTGCGCATTCTGTCGAATCTCACTGACCGCGCGCTGGTGCGCTCGAAAGCGGTGATCCCGACCGCCCGTCTCGCCGCCGGCGATTATTCGGGAGAGGAAGTACGCGACGGCATCATCCTCGCGAACGAGTTCGCCGAAACGGACCCTTATCGGGCCACGACCCATAACAAGGGCATCATGAACGGCATCGATGCCGTAGCGATTGCCACCGGCAACGACTGGCGCGCGATTGAAGCTGCGGCCCATGCCTATGCCGCGCGCACCGGGCGCTACAGTTCGCTGACCCGCTGGTATGCCAACGCAGCCGGGGATCTGGTCGGCGAACTCGATATTCCACTCAAGATCGGCACGGTGGGCGGCCAGGTCGAGTCGAACCAGGCAGTCAAGATCGCGCATCGCGTGCTGGGTATTCAATCCGCGGCCGAACTGGCCGAAGTCATGGGTGCGGTGGGCCTGGCCCAGAACTTTGCCGCGATCAAGGCACTCTCGACGCACGGCATTCAGCGCGGCCACATGACGTTGCATGCACGCAGCGTCGCGATGGCCGCGGGTGCGGATGCCGCGATCTTCGACGATGTAGTCGACCGGCTGATCGCCGCCGGCGATATCAAGGTATGGAAAGCACGCGAGATCATCGCCGAGCTGGAAGACACCGCCCGGCTCGAGCAGGTTAATACGAGTACGAACACGCATCAGGACGTGATCGAACACGCCGATACCGCCGGCGATATCGGTTACGGCAAGATCATCCTGCTCGGCGAGCATTCCGTGGTGTATGGCCGGCATGCGATCGCTGCGCCTATTCCGCTGCATGTGCGCGCGGAAGTCACCGCGCAAGCCAACCATATCGATCTGGTCATTCCGCGCTGGGGCGTGGAAATGCGCCTGGCGGAGCCGGAACGCGCGATCAGCTCGTTGCATGCGTCGATCACGCTTATCGCCGAGCGCCTCGGCCTGGCCGATCGCGGCATGCGTATCGACGTCTTTCCGCATATCCCGCGCGCGAACGGGCTCGGCGCATCAGCTGCGCTCGCGGTCGCCGTGATCCGTGCCATGGCACGTTGTTTCGATATCGAAATCAGCGAGCGCGAGATTTCCAATCTTGCCTTCGACTGCGAAAAGATCGCTCACGGCACGCCATCGGGCATCGACAACACGCTGGCGACGTTCGGCAAGCCGATTCTCTTTCGCCGCGACAACGCCAATAGCCGTGCCGATATCCAGGATCTGACAACACCACACCCCATTCCGGTAGTCATCGGCCTGTCGGGCGTGGCGACGCTCACCATGCAGACGGTGGGCAGCGTGCGTGCTGCCTGGCAGAAAAACCCCGAACGGTATGAATCGATCTTTTCTCAGATCGATGCACTGGCGCTGGCCGGCGCCGAGGCCATGCGCAAAGGCGACCTGGTCGAACTCGGCGAACTCATGAACATCGACCACGGCCTGCTCAATGCGCTGCAGGTCTCCTCGCGCGAGATTGAGGAACTGGTCCAGATCGCGCGCGATAACGGCGCGCTGGGCGCCAAGCTCACCGGCGGCGGCGGTGGCGGCGCGATGATCGCGATCAGCGAGCCCGAGCGTTGCCAGGCGATTGCATCCGCCATGCGCAGCGCGGGCTACAACACATTCATTACCGAAATTCGTTGAGCCGTCCATGTCCAACCCTGACTCCACCGCCCCGATCGTGTCGTTCGACGACGAGCCGCTCATCCTCGTCGACAGCGACGACAACGTACTCGGCTACAAACCCAAGGCGGCTGCCCACGAAGGCGATGGCGTACTGCATCGCGCCTTTTCCATCTTTTTGTTCGACGACATGGGCCGGGTCTGGCTACAGCAGCGCGCGCCCGGTAAACAGCTATGGGGCGGCTACTGGGCCAACAGCTGCTGCAGCCACCCGCGCCGCGGCGAAACCGTCGACGATGCCGCCAGCCGGCGTTTGCACGAAGAACTGGGCGTAAGCGCCGAACTCACATTTTTGTATCGCTTCGAATACCATGCCCATTTCGGCACCATCGGCGCCGAACACGAGCTGTGCTCGGTCTATGTCGCAAAATCGGATACGCCGGTGACCACCAATGCCAACGAGATCGCGGCCAGCCAGGCGGTTACGCCCGACACCCTGGATCGCGAATTGGCCGAGCATCCCGAGCGCTACACGCCCTGGCTGAAACTCGAATGGCCGCGTATTCGGGCCGATCACTGGGACACGGTCGAGCGCGTACTCGCCGATTAATTGCCGCCGTCAGACCGGCGGCGACTTGTGGGTAGCCGGCGTACCTGGCCGGCCGAGCCAGCCGAAAAGCGCCTGCGGCGTGTCCTCGTTCGTGATCGCGGCCTGGGCATAGCCGCTCGGCTGCGACAGGCCGACCACCCGCCAGCGGCCGTGGTCGCTGGCCAGAATATAGTGCGTCACCCGACGCCGGCCGTCGGGCATGACCAGAGCAGCTTCGACCTCGCGGGTGTCGCCGGCGAGCGTTCGCAGCCCGGATATCATGAAATGCTGACCGGCATAGTGGTCGTAGTCGTGTGCATAGCGCGCAATCAGCGTATGTCGAAGCCGGGCCACATAGGCGTGACGCGCCTGCGCGCTCATCTGCGCCCATTGCCCGCCCAGGCGCCGGTGGGCAATCTGGGCGATATCGAAATCCGTATCGATACGTTGGGCGATGCGATGGTAGCGCTGATCGAAATCGAGCACGTCGCCCTGTTTCATCGTCGTGAGCAGCAGGCTGTCGAAACGCTCGACCAGCGCCGGGGCCGGCTCGCGGGCCGCCGCGTTCCACACGCCCAGACAAACCACCACGACAAGCGTTGCCAGCACGCAGCTCAAGGTGTTTCGCAACGTATTTCGACGCCGACGCATGTTCGTCTCCTGGGATGCCCGCCCACTCGCTCGTTCGATAGCGATGGACCACGCGGTGCCACCCGGAGTTCGCCGAGCGGCGCGCCCGTCATCGAATCTTCAAGCGGCGATCGCCCTTCGCGCGATCCGGCTATTTGACCGCTTCGCGCTTTAGTGGCTAGCTAGCGCGCCATCGTCTATCAAAGCGCCGCTCAACAACGGCTTGCCCGCCCATGGCCACCGACGCATCCAACGCCTGTTCTGCCCGTATCGAAGCAGCACTCGAACGCGCGCTGCCCGGCGCCGATACCGAACCGACACGGCTGCACGCGGCAATGCGCTATGCCGTGCTCGGCGGCGGCAAACGTATTCGCCCGCGGCTGGTCCATGCCACCGGCCAAACCCTCGGCATCGCCGCCGAACACCTGGATGCGCCGGCCACCGCGGTCGAACTCATCCATGCCTATTCGCTCATTCACGACGACCTGCCGGCCATGGACGACGATGCCCTGCGCCGCGGCCAGCCCACCGTGCATATCGCCTACGACGAGGCGACCGCCATTCTGGCCGGCGATGCCCTGCAAAGTCTGGCCTTCGAAGTGCTGGCGACGGATGTGAGCGTGGCCGACCGACCCGAGATCGCTGCCGCGCGTACGCATACGCTGGCGCTGGCCTGCGGCTCGCGCGGGATGGTGGGCGGGCAGGTGCTGGATATGGCCAGCGAAGGCAAGACGATCGACCAGGCCACGCTCGAACGCCTGCATCGGCACAAGACGGGCGCGCTGTTGCGTGCCTGCGTGCGTCTGGCCGCCGATACCCGGCCGTCGCTGGACGCCGATCGCCGCGCCGCGCTGGATCGCTTTGCCGAGCATATCGGGCTGGCGTTTCAGGTACGCGACGACGTGCTCGATATCGAATCCGATACGCAGACGCTGGGCAAGACACAGGGTGCGGATATCGCCCATGCCAAGGCCACCTATCCGGCCCTGCTCGGCCTGGACGCGGCGCGCGATTATGCAAACCGCCTGTACCAGGACGCGCTCGCGGCGCTGGCGCCATTCGGCGACGATGCCGACCCGCTACGCGCAATCGCCACCGAGATCGTCAAGCGCGACCATTAGCCGCGCGCGCCGATCGGCTCAGGCGCCCACAACCGCAACGCGCTCGCCGTCGACAATCACCGCCTGCGTATTGCTCAAGGGCCGAAGCGCGAGCGTTGCACCATACGTGGCCATGATCTGTTCGGCGGCCTCGGCAAACGGGGCGTTGCCGTAATGCGGAACCGGAAAGAAGTCGATCAGCCCCAGCCCGGTCAAGGCATCCAGATCGGGGGCCGCCGCGGGATCGTCCATAAACCGCACGTATTCGATATGCGGTGCGATGACCATCGCCCCCGCCGATTCACCCAGGTAGGGCGTGCCCAACTCGACTTGCCGAACCAGCGCCTGGTCGGCACCTGTTCTTCGCAGCTCCTGGAGCAGATAGAACGTATTGCCGCCGCTGACATAGATATAGTCGTTGTCTTGCAGCGTGCGGCGTGTCTGTTCGCGCGTGGCCGTGGAAATATCCAGCGCGTCGACTTCGAGGCCCTGACGCTGTAACGCCTGCCGGCCCTGCTCGACATAGAAATTCACACGTTCGACCACACTGGCCGTGGCGATGAAGGTCACACGCTTGCCCGCGCAGTCGTCGCCGACGAATCGTGCGAACTCATCTGCGACCTGGGCAAACGAGGACGACAGAAAAAGCCTTTTCATCGGCCACCCCATCCCGCATGCATAAAAACGATTGGCGTGCAGCAGCTCACGACGCGCCCGAATGCAGGCCCAGCGTGCGTAGCCGAAGCACCCACCGACCCAGCGAACGCGCGCCGCACACGACGGCTATCGCCAGCACGCAACGCAGGGCCAGCGCCGCCACCTGCCACCACGGATCGTGCGCCGTAAACGCGGTACCGGTTTGCCGACTTACGACCAGCGCCTGGACCGCGCTCCATGTCAATTGCGGCAGACCGTGAATCAGCACGACCACGCCGGCCACGCCAAAGGCCGTCGCCGCGACCGCCTCGGCGCTCAAACCGCCCGGCTCGATAGCCCCCGCACTGGCGCGCGTCATACGGTCCGCAAGCCACGGCGCGCCAAGCCACATCAACGCCGCCAGCACGACCGGCACGACCAGTTGCAGCAGCACGCTCAGCTGTACCAATGACGGGTCATCGACCGACTGACTCGCCCAGAGGTAGGGCACACTCTGGGCCGCGACCAAAAGGCCGCGTACGACCAGATAGAACGCAATCAGCCGTACGCCGATGAGGGCCAGATCACGGGTCGCCATCGGCTAGTTCTCCCAACTCACCGTATAGCGAACGGTCTGTTCACCATTGGCTGGCACATCGACCTGCCACTGGGCGGTATTCGCCGGGGCGTCATCGGCGACCGTCGGTTGCGCCGATTCGATACGCGCGCCCTCGGGTAGGTGTTCGATGACCTCGACGCTCGCGCTATCGGCGCTGGCGTTGTGCAAGGTGATCTCGATCGTGCGTCGACGCGCGTTCTCGCCGGTCTTGCGATCCTCGACCAGGCGACGCTCGCTGGTCAGGTCGAAAGCCGTACCGAGCGTGAGCGTGACCGGCGCCTGTTTGGGCGTGTCGCCAATACGGTCTTCGCCCATCAGATTGGCCGCGCCGCTGCTGTCGTAGACCCGCACCACGCCGGCCGGCAGCGGCACATCGGCATTATTGTCGAAGGCCAGACGGATCTGGGCATGGCTGCGCTGGCTGTCGCGGCTGATCGAATAGAAGCTGTTCTCAAAGCGATAGCTGCGTGTGGCCTCGAAGGTTTTCGGCACCATGATCGACACCGCACGAATGCCGCCGGCAGCGACCTCGATGCCGTTGTCGAGCGCATAGCGATAGGTATCGCCGCTGGCCTGGGGCGCACCGGCATCGCTGGCCTTGGCCTCGGCGCGCGCCATCATCATCGGTGCGGGCGCATTGCCCGTGCTACGCGCGACATCGCCGGCGACCAGCCATGCCTTGTCGGCGGCCAATCGCGCGCCGGCGCTATTGTCGATTACCGCCATGCTGGCCAGTTCCAGCTGGCCGGCCTGGGCATCGAAACGCCCAGTATAACTGGCCTGCCAACTCGGCCCGTCGATCTGATAGGTCGCGGTCAGTGCCTGCTTGCCGGCCTTGTCGGCGTCGATATCCAGGCTAAGCCCGGCGGCGCTGTCGTCGCCGGCCGGCCAGGTGATACGCCAGGGCGAATTCGGACCCAAGCGTTCGATATGATCATCCACGCGTACCAGCAGCGTGTCACCATTGGCCGCCACCAGCGTAGCCTCGCGCGCGCTGGCATCGCCTTCGTCATTGGCCGGCAGCAGCGTAACCGGCTGGCCGATACGCGCGGCCAGCAGCCCCTGACCGCTGTCATCGGGCATATTCGTACTCAGCCCGGTCAGGCGCACGCCCTCGCCTTCGAGCCAGAGCGTATCCGCGCGCAGGCGCCCGGAGATCGGCCAGCCAATGGTCTGGGCACCGGACTTGAGCGGGATATCGCGCGTGGTCTGCACCACTGCGGCGCCGCGGTTGTACAAGGCCATGGCATCGACCCGGCTCTGATCGGCCGGCGTGGCCGCGAATACAGCCAGCGGTACGAGGCTGGCCGGCAACACGACCAAAGCTTTGAGCCAGTGATTCGAATGCTTCATGACGCCGATTCCTGTGGTTTATGAGCCGGTTGTTCATGCCGGTGAATATAAAACAGCCATACCGCCAGCAAAATCGCGGGCACGCCCGCCAGCGCGGTGTAGCTGAAAAACGGCAGATAGCCGAAGTTGTCGACCACCCAGCCCGAATAACCGCCGATATATTTGCCGGGCAAAGTCATTAGCGATGAAAACAGGGCGTACTGGGTTGCCGTGTATTGAGTATTCGTCAGGCTAGATAAATAGGCGATGAACGCGGAGCCGGCCATACCACCCGACAGATTATCCGCAGATACGGTCAGCGCCAGCGACAGCAGCCCCGGATTACCCGGCTGCCAGGGCGTATTCAGAAACGGCGTCCACAAAAAAGCAGCACTGTCGCCGCGGGTGGCCATATCCATCAGCCCGGTACTGAACAGCAGCAGACTCTGCGCATCCGGCGCCTGCGAAGCCAGCCAGGCAAAAGCGAGATTGGTCGCGGCCGCAAGAATGGCACTGGCCAGCAGCGGCTTGAGAATGCCGTAGCGCACGATCAGCACGCCGCCCAGCGCCGCGCCGCCGAGGGTCATGGCAATGCCGAACAGCTTGGTCACGCTCGCGATTTCGTTGAGCGAATAATGCATGTCCAGATAGAACGGGTTGGCCATCACGCCGAGCGTGATATCGGTCACCCGGAACAGGCTCACGAACAACAGAATGATGATCGCCGGCATGCCGTAGCGGGCGAAGAAATCCACCAGCGGACACACCACCGCGCCCAGCACCCAGCCATAGGCGCCGCGCACCGGCTCGGGCAGAAAACCACACCGTTGCAGATGCGCCTTCACCCAGGGCTCTTCCGGCAGCAGCGACGCTCGCGCCGAGGCTTCCGGTTCGGCGACCAGCAACACGGTCACCATGCCCACGCCGACGAGCCCGGCCATGACGAAATACGTGAACGGCCAGGATGTGCCCGAGGCGATATAGAACGCGCCCGCGCCAGCGGTGAGCAACGCGATGCGATAGCCGGCCTGATAGGTGGCCGCCATCGCGCCCTGAATACTTTCGTCTACCGCCTCGATACGCCAGGCATCGATCGCCACATCCTGGGTGGCCGAGGAAAACGCCACCAGCAAACCGAACCAGGCAAGCGCAGCGAGATTCTGGGTGGGGTCGGTCGTCGCCATCGCGATCAGACCGGCCATGAGCCCACATTGAGCCAATAGCATCCAGGCCCGGCGCCGGCCCAGCAGACGGCCAAGTACGGGCAGCGGCAGGCGATCGACCACCGGCGCCCAGAAAAACTTGATCGAGTACATCATCCCGATCCACGAGAAGAACCCGATCGTGGTCTTGGACACGCCCTCCTGGGCCAGCCAGGCCGAGAGCGTGGAAAACACCAGCAGAAACGGCAGCCCCGAGGCGAAGCCGAGAAAGGCCATGCCGATGACCCGCGGCTGGGCATAGACTTCGAGCGCCGCGCGCCAGTCACGCCGGCCCTTGCCTGCGGTGTCGAGGCCTTCAGAAGTCGACATCGTAATCAATCGTCAGCGGGGCATGATCGGAGAGCCGTTCGGCGCGATATACCGATTCGGCGGTGGCCTTGGCCGCCAGATTGGGGGTGGCCACGTGATAGTCGATGCGCCACCCGACGTTGTTGTCCCAAGCCCGCCCGCGATTGGACCACCAGGTGAACTGATCCTCGTTCGGGTTGATTTCGCGAAACACGTCGACCAGGCCCATCTCGCCGAACAGCCGGTCCATCCATTCGCGCTCGTGGGGCAGAAAGCCCGAATTCTTCTTGTTGTTCTTCCAGTTCTTGAGATCGATTTCCTTGTGCGCGATGTTCCAGTCGCCACAGACCAGATAATCCCCGGGCGCGGCCGCACGCGCCGCCAGCAGCTCCGGGAAATGCAGCAGATAGCGCTCCTTGGAATCCTGGCGATGATCGCCCGACGAACCCGAGGGCGCATACAGGCTGGCAATGCTCAGATCGCCGTCTGGCATCTTGAAGCGCGCCTCGATATAGCGGCCCTCGGCGTCGAATTCCTCGTGGCCCATGCCACGGATGATCTCATCGGGTTCGCGCCTGGAATAGATCGCAACACCCGAATAGCCCTTGCGATTGGTCGCCTCTTCATAGAAGCAGTGATAGCCCTCGGGCCAGAACGCGGCCACCCCCTCAAGCTGATGCTGCTGGGCCTTGAGTTCCTGGATACAGACCACGTCCGGGTCCTGGGTGGCCATCCACTCGAAAAACCCCTTGCGCTGCGCGGCACGAATACCGTTGGCGTTGAAGGACATGACCCGCATCGACGTTCCCTTGTTTGACCTGTTTGGCTTGATTGACAAGCGCTTGCGCGCGGCGGACCGTCTCGGTGACGGCTCGCCGCTGCGCCGCGCAGGCCTTATCATACGTGCTTGCCAAGCCCGTACGATCCAACCACGCCGGGAACTGCCCATGTCTGCGCCGCCCACCGACCATAGCCAGGATTTTCTGGCCCTTGCCGCTACCTACGACGCGCTCAAGTTCGGCGAGTTCCAGCTCAAGTCGGGTCGTGTGAGCCCCTACTTCTTCAATATGGGCGCGATCGCCTCCGGCGCCGGCATGAAACGCCTGGCCGCCGGCTATGCCGCGGCGCTCACGCATGCCGGCATCGACTACGACAGCCTGTTTGGCCCCGCTTATAAAGGTATCCCGCTGGTGGCCACTGTCGCCTGTGCGCTCGCCGATCACGGCCGCGACGTCCCGTTCACCTACAACCGCAAGGAAGCCAAGGATCACGGCGAAGGCGGCACGCTGGTCGGCGCGCCGCTGGGCCAGCGCGTGGTGATCGTCGACGACGTCATGACCGCCGGCACTGCCGTGCGCGAAGCCATCGCCATGATTCGCAACGCCGGCAGCGAAGTCGCCGGCGTGCTCATTGCGCTCGATCGCCAGGAACGCGGCACGGATGCGCGCTCGCCGCTGCAGGCACTGGCTGAAGACGAAGGCATTCCCACGGTCGCCGTGGCCAATCTCGACGATGTGATCGGCTATGCCGAACGCGCCGGGCTGGACGACGACAGGCTGGCCGCAATCAAACGCTATCGCGACGAGTACGGCGTCGCGTGAGCCAGCACAGCACCGACGCGAACAGCGACTACACGCCGGGCCTCGACCGGCTTACGCGCTATGCGTTGGTCGCACTTGCCGTAGCGCAGGCGCTTGCACTTTATGGGCTTGCGCAGGCGAGCGACGCTTTCGATGCGCCGCGTTGGCTGTACGGCGCCTATGTCGTCGCCGGCCTGTTGCCACTGCTGTTTTATCTGGGCTGCGAACGTCTGTACGACATACGCAATCTGATCGCGGCCGTCCTGCTCGCACCTCTGCTGTTCGGCCTCGGTTGGCATCTGGGCTGGCTGTGCGAGCCGTTCGAAAATCACAGCTCCCCGACCGATGCCTTCCTCTTGAGTTTCGCACTGAGCATGGGCGCCGCGGTGTTCGTGCTCGCCAGCTATCTGCGTGCCTGGACCGCACAGCACAAACCCGTCTTTGACTATCCGCAGCTGCTGATCTACACCCACGAGCAGCTATTCTGCATCGTGCTCGTGAGCGTGTTTCTCGGCATTGCCTGGGGGCTGCTGACACTCTGGGCGATGCTTTTCGATGCCATCGGCATTACGCTGTTCTCGCAGCTTTTGAACAACGAACTGTTCGGGTATCTGTGCAACGGCCTGATCGCCGGCATAGCGCTGGTCGTCATACGCAACCAGCCGCGACTGATCGCGACGTTGAGCGCCATCACCCGCGCCCTGCTACGTGTGCTGCTGGTACCCGTAGCGCTGGCCATCGTGCTCTTTGCCCTGGCGTTACCGTGGGTCGGCGTCGAACAGATATGGGCGACCGGGCGTGCGGCCTCGCTGATGATGATGCTCAGCGTGGTACTGCTGGCATTGTTCGCCACGGCATTTCTCGAAGCACCACAGGAAACGGGTTATCCACGCCCGCTACGCGCGCTGGTTTGGGGGGCCGTCATACTCCTGCCGCTCAACGTCGTTCTGGCGAGCTGGGCACTGGGCCTGCGTATCGGCCAGCACGGCTTGAGCGTCGACCGGCTCTGGGCCGTCGTGCTGCTGGCCCTGATCGCCTCCTATGCACTCAGCTATGCGCTGGTGATCCTTTGGTCACGCGCCAAGGCCAGCGCAAGACTGCAGCGGATCAACGTCGTCATGGGCCTGGTCGTCGCCGGCACGCTGATTCTGGTCAATACGCCGCTGGCCGATCTGCGCGCGCTGAGTGCGCATAACCAGGCCCAACGGCTGACCGAGTCTCGCGTCGCACCGGCGCACTTCGACTACAACTATCTACGCAATAAGCTCGGCGCCTATGGCGTCGCCGAACTGAAGCGGTTGCGTGACAGCGATTTCGCCGACGGCCATCCACGCGTCGCCCAACGGATCGCGGCCGTACTCGACAATCCGTCGACAACAGATGTCGAACCGACGGTCGATACGACCGACCCCGACGCGATTGCCGCGACGTTCAATATTGTTCCCGGCGATACGGCCGTACCGGCTGAATTCATCACGACAGCCGCCGAGGCATGGCCCGAGTGTCTGCACTCACCGGGGCGCTGTACGCTGGTGCGCGCACAGCATCCGAACATGACTTTCTGGTGGGTTTTCACCCGCTCGTCCTCCGGTCATCGCTATGGTTCGGCCTATGCGCAGATCGACGGCGAATGGCGCAAGGTTGGCCCGGTCTCATCACACGGCTGCGGCGGGGTATCCGAATCCGAAAACGACACGAATGTGGCTCCGCAGGCCCTGCCGGGGCCGTTCGTCGCGTTCAAGGACAAGCGCTGCTTTTATGTCATCACGCCCGATGATACCTACCTGCGCGATCTAAGCGGTAGGCGCTGACCGGCCGTTCAAGCACGACATATGGCTGAAACCCGATCGCCATAGCGTGCCCGTGCCAACCTGCGCTCTGCCGTAGGCATGCCGACGTGGCGATGAAGCACCCGGCACTCGTAGCATGGGCTTGGGGGATCACGATGCCGACGGAATGGCATATCGCGGCCTGGCTTGTCTTATGCGTCGCATTGCGTGGCCGCTGTAACGACACAATGCGTCGGTGGACCTGACCGCGCCGGACACCGCCGGCGCCCCGCCCTCGAACGGCAACGACAACATCCCGGGCGTACCCGAACAAGCCGAGAACGCGGATATCGCACCGACCGTGGCATGGCTGCTCGGCCTGGCGTTGCACGCCGAAGATCTCGCCGACGCGCCGCGCCTTAGGCGCTTTGCACGCGCATGGCCGCGCTACATCGAGGCGCTTTTCTCAAGCAATGCCCATCCGCGTCGATAAGAGTTCAACTTTTAACCAACCGGTCTTCCTCATGCTCAATCGGCTCGGCATCGGCCGCCGTCTGGGGCTCGCCTTCGGCATATTGACGCTTCTTCTGATCGTCGATACAGCAGTGGCGACCTACGGCCTCAACCACGTGGCCGCGACCGCAACGCGCGCGATCAGCGTGGATACGCAAATCGCGCTCAATTCGGCAGAAGTTCAGCGTCTTGGGCTGCAAGCGCGACGCTACGAAAAAGACACCTTCATTAATATCGGGAATGCCGCCAAGCGTGCCGACTACAAGCAGGCATGGGACGATAACCACAAGGCACTCGTCGGCGTGCTCCAGGACGGCGCGCAGCTGGCCGTCAACGACAAGCAGCGTGCACTCTACCGCGATGCAGCGAGCGCACTGGCCGGCTATCGCGACGGCTTCGATCGCACCTATGCGCGTATCCGCGACGGCGAGTTGAGTTCGACCGCCGCCGCCAATACCGCATTCTCAGAGTACAAGCAGTCGATCTACGATCTCGAGTCGATGGCCGAAGCGATCGATCAACTGGCCGATACGCGCATGGCCCAGAGCATTCCCACGCTCGAGGCTCAGCAGCGCAGTTCGATGATCGCGCTGCTGGCGTTCGCCGGTACAGCAATCGTTTTGGCCATCGTGTTCGCCTGGATCATCACGCGCAGCATTACGAAGCCGCTGGATTACGCCGTCGATGTGGTCGAGAACGTGGCCCGCGGCAACCTGCGCCGCGAGATCACGGTCCGCGGCAGCGATGAAGTCGGCCGGCTACTCGCAGCGATGGCCGAGCAACGCGCACAGCTGACCGCCCTGGTGATCTCGCTACGCGAACTCAGCCAGAACGTGCACGCCGGTGCACGCGAAATCGCCTCCGGCAACGACGAGCTCAGCACACGCACACAGCAGCAGGCGGCAAGCCTCGAGGAAACCGCGGCGTCGATGGAACAGATGACCGCGACGGTCAAACAGAACGCCGACAACGCCACTCAGGCCGACCAGCTCGCCCATGCCGTACGCACACGAGCCGGCGAAGGCGACGAGGTGGTGACCCGCGCGGTGCATGCGATGGGCGAAATCAGCGCATCGAGCAAGCGCATCAGCGAAATCGTCGGCCTGATCGACGATATCGCCTTCCAGACCAACCTGTTGGCGCTCAACGCATCGGTCGAGGCCGCGCGCGCCGGCGAACAGGGCCGCGGGTTCGCGGTGGTTGCCTCGGAAGTGCGTAACCTGGCCAGCCGCAGCGCAGCCGCGGCCAAGGATATCAAGACACTGGTCGAGGACAGCGCGGCCAAGGTGGCCGACGGTTCGAATCAGGTCGAGCTGTCCGGAACCCTGCTCAAGGAGATCGTCGGTTCGATCGCCCAGGTCGGCGACCTGATTTCCGAAATTGCCGCAGCGGGCAACGAGCAGGCCCACGGCATCGACCAGGTCAATATCGCGGTATCGCAAATGGATACCACGACCCAGAAGAATGCGTCCCTCGTCGAGGAGTCGGCAGCGGCGAGTCTGTCCCTGGAAGAACAGGCCGGCGCGCTCGAAAAGCAGATCGCCTTCTTCGAACTGCCTGAGGACAACACGTCACCCGCGCCCCACCAGGCACAAACCCGCCCGGCCGCCCCGGCCCGGGTGGCGGTCACTACGCCACGACAGGCGCCGGCCCGGCCCATGCTCGAAGAAGATGCCGACTGGGCGACTTTCTAACCATCGATCTGGCGCATGAACCGGCGCACCCGAGCCGGCCTGAATTCAGGCCGGCTCGGGATCGTTCGCTGCCGGGGGTTCGGCGGGTTGGCGGGTGATCTGGGTCCCAACGCCGGCATCGGTGAACAGCTCGAGGAGTACCGCGTTTTCCACTCGGCCATCGACGATATGGGCCGATGTCACCCCCGAAGCCACCGCATCCAGCGCGCACTGGATCTTGGGCAACATGCCGCCATGGATCACCCCGGCCTCGATTAATTCCTTGACCTGACCAGGTGCCAGGCCGGTCAGCAGATGCCCCTCACCGTCGAGCACGCCGGGCGTATTGGTCAGCAGCATGAGTTTTTCGGCTTCGAGCACGGAGGCGATCTTGCCAGCGACCAGATCCGCGTTGATGTTGTAGCTGCGCCCGTCCGCACCGACACCAATCGGCGCGATCACGGGGATGAAATCGTCGGCTTCAAGGCGTTTCACAATACGCGGGTCGATATGCGACACCTCGCCGACGAAACCCAGGTCGGTATCGTCACCCACCAGCGCCAGCTTGCGGGCATGAATCAGCCCGCCGTCCTTGCCGGTCAGGCCCACCGCACGGCCGCCGTGCTGGTTGATGAGATTGACGATCTCCTTGTTCACCAGCCCGCCGAGCACCATTTCGACCACGTCCATGGTTTCTTCGTCGGTGACCCGCATGCCCTTGATGAACTCGGTCTGCTTGCCGACGCGCTCCAGCAGCTTGCCGATCTGCGGGCCGCCGCCGTGCACCACCACCGGGTTGAAGCCGACCAGTTTCATGAGCGCGATATCGCGGGCAAAGCCGGACTTGAGCTCGGGATCGGTCATGGCGTTGCCGCCATACTTGATCACCACCGTCTTGCCGGCAAACCGCCGGATATAGGGCAAGGCTTCGCCCAGCACGCGGGCCACGCGCGCGGCCTGTTCGGGATCGAGTGACATACGTTTGTTTTGTTCGAATGGTGTCATGGGCGTACTACTCAGCGGCTGCCGGTCGAACCGAAGCCGCCTGCGCCACGGGCGCTGTCGTCGAAGGCTTCAACCACCTCAAGCTCGGGGGCGACAACCGGCACGAGCACGAACTGGGCGATACGCTCGCCGACATCGATGGTGAATTCGGCCGTACCGCGGTTCCAGCAGGACACCATCAACGGGCCCTGGTAGTCGGAATCGATCAGCCCGACGAGATTGCCCAGCACGATGCCGTGCTTATGGCCCAGCCCCGAGCGCGGCAGGATCAGGCCGGCCAGATTCGGATCGGCAATATGAATCGCCAGCCCCGTGGGCAGCAGTTCACAGTCGCCCGGGGCAAGCGTGAGCGGGGCCTCGAGCATGGCGCGCAGATCGATACCGGCCGAGCCGGCCGTGGCCCGTTGCGGCAATTCGAAATCGCGGCCCAGACGGGCATCGAGCACCTTGACCTGCAAACGGGACATCAAACATTTCCTTCGGATGACTCGGGTAACAGGCCGACTTCGGCGGCCATGCGTTCGGCGATGAGATCGACCAGCTGTTCGGCCAGTTCGTGTTTGCTGGCCTGGGCGAGTTCACGCTCGCCGCCGTCCCAGACCACGTATAGCGCGTTGTCGTCGCGGCCGAACGCATGTTCCGGGCCGACGATATTGCCGGCAACCATCGACAGCTTCTTGCGTTCACGCTTGGAACGCGCACTGGCCTGCATGTCGGTGGTTTCGGCCGCAAAACCCAGCGTGAACAGATAGGGGTGGGCTGCGGCCACGTCGGCGATGATATCGCGGGTCCGAGTCAGCGCCAGGCTGGTATCGCCGTCGGACTTCTTGATCTTGTCGGCCGCGGTGGTGGCCGGCCGGTAATCAGCAACGGCCGCCGCGCCGATGAAGATATCCGCACTGTCGATTACGGCCATGACCGCGGCGTGCATATCCGCGGCCGACTGTACATCCACACGTTCCACCCCGGCGGGCACAGCCAGGGCGGTCGGCCCGGACACCAGCGTCACACGGGCGCCGGCATCGGCACAGGCCGCAGCCAGGGCATAGCCCATACGTCCGGAGGAATGATTGGTAATGAAGCGCACCGGATCGAGCGCTTCGCGCGTGGGTCCGGCCGTAATCACCACATGGCGGTCGGCGAGCACGCCCTCGCCGGCGGTGGCTTCGAAATAATCGATGACCGCATCGCGGATCGCCTCCGGCTCGACCATGCGCCCAGCGCCGCTTTCACGCTCGGCCAGTGCGCCCTCGGCTGGGCCGATGAAACGCACGCCCCGTGCGCCCAGCGTTTCGACATTCGCGCAGGTGGCCGGATGCGCCCACATGACGTAATTCATCGCCGGGGCGACCAGCACCTCGGCATGACTTGCCAGACACAGCGTGGACAGCAGATCGTCGGCCCGGCCGGCACACAGACGGGCCAGCGTATCCGCCGAGGCCGGCGCGATCACGATCAGATCGGCCCAGCGGGCCAGTTCGATATGGCCCATGTTCAATTCGGCAGCCTCGTCCCAGAGGCTGTCGCGTACCGCATGACCGGATAGCGCGGCCAGTGTCATCGGTGTGATGAAACGTTTGGCCGACTCGGTCATCACCACCTGGACCTCGGCCCCGGCTTCGACCAGCCGGCGTACGAGCGCGGCCGCCTTGTAGGCCGCGATACTGCCGGTCACGCCGAGCAGGATTCTGCGATGGGCAAGCATAGACATGGTGGCCATTGTACCTGCCTGACTGGACGGCGCTTGCTTTGCAATTACAGGATTAACCCCGTCTGCCCGCCGATAACAGACCACGAGGATCGCAAAACAACGATACGGAGGATATGCGATGGGGATTGCCGACTGGCCGGCCGCCGAGCGGCCGCGAGAAAAACTGCTGGAACGCGGCGCGGGGGCGCTGTCGGATGCCGAACTGCTGGCCATTTTTCTACGGGTGGGCGTACGCGGGGCGAGCGCGGTCGATCTCGCCCGTCAGCTACTTAGCGAATATGAAAGCCTCGGCGCGCTGCTGGCCGCCGACCAGAAGACCTTCTGTGCGACCCGCGGCCTGGGCGTGGCCAAGTTCGCCCAGTTGCAGGCAGTCATGGAAATGGCACGCCGTCATGCCACGGAAACCCTGGCCGAGGTGGACGTACTCAGCGCACCGGAAGCCACCCGGCGCTATCTCACTCTCAAACTGGCCCATGTGCCGCACGAGGTCTTCGCCTGTGTGTTTTTGAACACGCGCAATCATGTCATCGCCTTCGAGGAACTCTTTCGCGGCACCATCGATGGCGCGGCGGTCTATCCGCGCGAGGTGGTCAAGGCCGCGCTGCGCCACAACGCGGCCGCGGTGATCCTCGCCCACAACCATCCCTCGGGCGTGGCCGAGCCCAGCGCGGCCGATCGCGATATCACCCATCGACTGGCCGACGCACTCGCGCTGGTCGACGTACGCGTGCTCGATCATCTGGTCATCGCCGCGCGCCAAACCGTCTCGTTCGCCGAACGCGGGTTGCTCTAGCCCTTGCCCACAAAGGCTTCGCAGCGCCGTTAAGACGCGTTAATGTTTCGTTAATTTAAAATTAAGATGATGTGCGCGGACAGATTGCTGTCCCGGCCGGTCTGCACCGGCCCCACCGTTTTGGAGTACATCATGAAGCACATCAATAGACAGGCCGTGATCCTGATCGGCGCCGCCTGCGTACCGTTTGCCGCCATCGCCGCCCCGACCAGCGCCGAGGGCCCGAGCTATACCTATGTCCAGGGCGACTATATCCCCAACGGCAAGGTCGACGGCGCGGATGCCGACTATGACGGTTTCGGCCTCGAAGGCTCGGCGGCCATCGTGCCGCACGTCTATGTAAAAGGCCGTTATGACCGCCTGGATGTGGACGACTCGCGTACCGATGTCGATCGCGGCAGCCTCGGTGTGGGCCTCAATGACTTCTACGACTACGGCGGCGCCGAAGGCACCGGCATCGGCTATTACGGCCAGGTGTCCTACGAGCGGCTGCAGTTCGACGATGTGGTCGGCAGCGCCGATACGAGCGCCACCGGCTACGGCATCGATGCCGGCCTGCGCTGGATGGTCGACCCGGCCGTCGAGATCAACCCGAACATCGGTTATGTCGACTACGGCCGCAATTCCGGCGACGGCGTGGATCTGGGCAAGGGCGACGGCATGCGCTACAGCCTGCGCACGCTCGGCTACCTGACCGACAATCTCGCCCTGTCGGCCGAATATGCCAAGACCGATTACGACATCGGCAGCGCCGGCCTGGACTTCGGCAATGAAGTCAAGGTGGGCGCGCGCTACAGCTTCTAGCGCCGACGGCGTAAAGAATCCGGCGGTCGCGCGGGTGCGCGGCCGCGGTCCCGGCACCCCGCTTCGGCGGGGTGTTTTATTACCGGGGGCGGTCTCTCAGCACAAATACGCTTTGACACACCGCGACCCAGCCACTAGCTTGCGCCAGCCGCGAACTTGCTTATCTTTCAATAAGTTCTGCGCTCAACAGGAGAAGATCCGATGAACAAGACCCTGCTCGCCCTGAGTGTATCCCTGGTACCGATGGTCGGCATTGCCGCGCCCAACGATACGCCCGGCGCGCCCGATTACAGCTATGTTCAGGGCGACTGGATCGTCGATGGCGACGCCCATGGCACCGGTCACGATTACGACGGCTATGGCATCGAAGGCTCGGTCGCGATCACGCCCAATGTTTACGTCAATGGCCGCTATGACTGGGTCGATGTGGACAGCAGTGCATTCGACGCCAATCGCACCAGCATCGGTGTCGGCGCCAACGATTTCTACGACTTCGGCCGCGGCGATGGCACGGGCGTGGGCTATTACGGCCAGGTCTCCTTCGAGCGCCTGAACCTCGACGACCTGCCGGGCAGCAATGACGATGCCGACGCCAACGGCTATGGCGCCGATGTCGGTCTGCGCTGGATGGTCGATCCGCGTATCGAAATCAACCCGCATGTCGGCTGGGTCGATTACGGCGATCTGGGCTCGGGCCTGGGCGATGCCGACGGTGTGCGCTATGGCGTGCGTGCGCTGGGCTACGTCAACGACGCGCTCGCGCTCACGGCCGATTTCCGTGCCAGCGACATCGAGACGTCGCGTCGCGATATCGGCTTCGACAACGAGATCCGTGTCGGCGCACGCGTGAACTTCTAAGACAGCAGCCGGGCTTGCGGGCCGCCGCGTTTCGTACCGGCGGCCTGCAAATTCTGGCGCACAACGGTTGTGTCGCGCGGTTATTGATGGTTAAATGCGCGGCTCGCTGACGCATGAGCGCGCGACCCAGGAGTTAGTCATGTCCCAGATCTGTCAGGTCACCGGCAAAAAGCCGGTCACCGGTTACAACGTCTCGCACGCCCACAACAAGACGAAACGTCGCTTTGTGCCCAACCTGCACTGGCATCGTTTCTGGGTGGAATCGGAAAAGCGCTATGTGCGCCTGCGCGTGTCTGCCAAGGGCATGCGTATTATCGACCGCCAGGGCATCGATACAGTGCTTGCCAAGATCCGCAAGCAGGAGAAAGCATAATGCGCGAAAAAGTACGCATGGTCTCGACGGCGGATACCGGGTTCTTCTACACCACGTACAAGAACAAGCGGAACACGCCCGACAAGCTCGAGATGAAGAAGTACGATCCCAAGGCGCGCAAGCACGTGACCTTCAAGGAAGCCAAGATCAAGTGATCTTCGCTGTACCGGCGTGACGCGCCGGTGCCGATCGCGAAAGAACCGGCCGTGCGCCGGTTTTTTTGTGCGTCCTGCCTTTTGGGACCGGTCGTCGCGAGATAGGCCCTAGTCCCGGCGCAGCAACAGATTGCCCTTGGTATCGACCTCGGCAGACCAGCCTGGCGCGATCCATGTCGTGGTGACCTGCTCGCGCACGATCGCCGGGCCCTCGAAATGCTGGCCTGCGCGTAGCGACTCGCGCTCGTAGAGCGGCACCGCGTCGCCGCATTCATGTACTGCCACGGTTCGCGCGGTCTCGGGCGCGCCTTCGCCAGCTTCGATATCCGGCAGCTCGACATCCGGCACCGGCCCGGCACGGTGCAGGCGCAGATTGACCAGTTCCACGCTCAAATCGAAGCGATGGCCGTAGCGCGCTTCGTGCGCTTCATGAAAAGCCCGCATCAGTTCGTCCGGCGCACGCCAGGCGAGATTGAGCGAGGCACTCTGGCCGGCATAGCGCAAATCCGCGCTCAGGCGTTCCTCGATATCGGCTTCGGCCACGCCTTCGGCGACCAGCTCATCGCGGGTGGCTTCGCGCAGCGGCGCCAGCCAGCTGTCGATTTCGTTGCCATCGATATCCGCCAACGGCTGCAGAATACTCAGCGAGCGCTCGCGCGAGCGTCGTGCCACCAGCATGCCCAGCGCCGAGAGCACGCCGGCGAATACCGGGATGAGCACCCGTTTCATGCCCATGCCGTCAGCCAGCGCACAGGCATGCAACGGCCCCGCCCCGCCGAAACACAGCAGGCTGTCGTCGGCCACGGGTTCACCGCGGGCGACCGAAATCACCCGCAGGGCACCGGTCATGGCTTCATCGGCAATACGCAGAATGCCGGCAGCGGCCGCTTCCACGCTCAGATCGAGCGGTTCGGCGATACGCGAAACCGCCCGCCGGGCGGCATCCACATCCAGGCCCATATGCCCGCCCAGCTGAGTCGAGGCCGGCAGGCGGCCGAGCACGACATGGGCATCGGTCACGGTGGGCTGTTCGCCGCCCTTGCCGTAGCAGGCGGGGCCGGGTTCGGCACCGGCCGACGCGGGGCCGACCTGTAGCAACCCGCCGGCATCCAGCCAGGCGATCGAACCGCCGCCCGCGCCGATGGTATGCATGTCGACCATGGGCACGGCCACCGGGTAACCGGCGATCCGGGTCTTGCTGGTCAAGGCCAGTTCGTCGGCGACCAGCGCCACATCGCTGCTGGTACCGCCCATATCAAGCGTA
The DNA here is from genome assembly GCF_040361255.1 of Salinisphaera sp. T5B8. Lineage (NCBI taxonomy): Bacteria > Pseudomonadati > Pseudomonadota > Gammaproteobacteria > Salinisphaerales > Salinisphaeraceae > Salinisphaera > Salinisphaera sp. T5B8. The sequence continues at coordinate 147,420 of NZ_APNG01000011.1, forward strand.
AGCACGCGCTCGAGACCGGCCGCGCGGGCCACGAAGCGTGCGCCCAGCAGTCCGCCGGCCGGTCCGGACAACAACAGATTCACGGCGTTGTCCGCAGCCTGGTCGACACCGACCGTGCCGGCCGCGCCGTGCATGATCGCCACCCGTTCGAGCGCCTTTTCGAGCCGGCGCAGATAGCCGCCCACGGTCGGGCCAAGCGCGGCGTTGAGCCAGGTGGCGATACCGCGCTCGTATTCGCCGTATTCGGGCAGCACACGACTGCCGCGGGCAATGGCCAGATCGGGCAATGCGGCGCGCAAGGCGGTTTCGATAGCGGCTTCGTCGTCGCCGTTGAGAAACGCAAACAACAGGTTGATGGCCACCGCCTCCACACCGGCCTCGCGCAGCTTGTCGACCAGCGCGTCGCACATGTCCTCGTCGAGGGCGACCAGCGATTGGCCTTTCGCGTCGCGGCGCGCATCGATTTCGAAACACAGGCCGGGCTCGACCGGGACCGGATTGGGCGCAGGCTCCAGCGCATACAACTCGCGCCGCGCCTGACGACCGATGGTGAGCACATCGGCAAAGCCGGTATTGGCGATATAGGCGGTGCGCGCGAGCTTGTTTTCCAGCACGGCGTTGGTGGCGACCGTCGAGCCATGCACGATACGCCAGTCCGCGGCGGCGTCGCCGGCAAAATGGCGCACGCCGTCGATAACCGCCGCTTCCGGGGCGTCGGGCGTAGAGGCGATCTTGTAGACCGCCAGCCGGCCGTGCTCGCGGGCGATCACGTCGGTGAAGGTGCCGCCGGTATCCACGCCCAGTTCACCGGCGGCGGGCGGGGTCGATTGCGGCTTTGTCGAACGATCGTCGTGGTTTACGGTCATGATCCTGTCAGCGGATGATTCGGCCTCGTGGTGCTGCCCAGTGGGCGGCAGTACCGGAGGACGTGGTACCGGGAACGATCATGGAAAGCGATTTGAAGCTCCGAGCGCAAGGCCTGGTTCGCGATTATGCAGGCCGGCGGGCCGTCGACGGCGTGGATCTGTCGCTTGCGCGCGGCGAAGTGCTGGGCCTGCTCGGGCCCAACGGCGCTGGCAAATCGACCACCTTGCGCATGCTGGCCGGGACCCTCGCCCCGGGCGCGGGGCAGGTCGAGATCGCCGGCTTCGACATGGCGCGCGAACCACTCCAGGCCAAACGTCATCTGGGCTATCTGCCCGAACATCCGCCGGTCTACGGCGAACTTACCGTTGATGAATATCTGGGCTTTTGTGCGCGATTGCACGCGATCGCGCGTGCCGATCGCCGTGCCGCAATCGAACAGGCGAAAAGCGATTGCGGGCTCGAAGATGTCGGCAAGCGCCTGATCGGCAATCTGTCCAAGGGCTATCAGCAGCGCGTGGGTATCGCCCAGGCGATCGTGCATCGCCCGGATGTGCTGATCTTCGACGAACCCACCGCCGGGCTCGACCCCAACCAGCTGCGCGGTATCCGCGAACTGGTGGCGCGCCTGGCGGCCCGCCACAGCGTGATCGTGTCCAGCCATATTCTTTCGGAAATCGAGGCGGTGGCCGCGCGGGTGGTGATTCTGCATCACGGCCGGATCGTGCTCGACGAACGCCCGGGCATACAGGCCCATGCGCCGGCGGTGATCGACATCACGCTGCGCTCGGGCCCGGATACCGACACACTGTCTGCCCTGCCCGGCGTCCAGTCGGTCGCGATGATCGGCGACGGGCGTTGGCGTATCGTCGCCGAGGCCGGACGCGATATCCGCGGCGCGCTGGCCGAAACGGCCGTTCATCACGGCTGGCAGTTGCTGGAAATGCGCAGCCACGCGCCCGATCTGGAAAGCCGTTTTCGCGAGCTCACCCGGGACACGCCGGAGCATGCCGCATGAATGCCCTACGCGCGATCGCCGCCCACGAACTCAAGCGCCTGTTCGTCTCGCCGCTGGCCTGGACGCTGCTCGCCGTCACCCAGCTGCTGCTGGGTATTCTGTTCGCCCTGTCGTTGACCGATATCAGCCTCAACCCGCAGACGGTGGGCGAATACGACGGTATTTCCGCGATCGTCGGCGGCGGTGTGTTCCGGTTTGCCACCGTGCTGCTGCTGCTGGTGGTACCACTGCTGACCATGCGCGCTTTTGCCGAGGAACGTAAAAGCGGCAATCTCGATCTCATGCTGGCCGCGCCCGCGCAACTGTGGGCGATCGTGGGCGGCAAGTTCGCGGCGCTGATGGGGTATCTGAGCCTGATGTTCGTACTCATCGCGGCCATGCCGTTGTCGCTGGCGCTGTTCACGCCGCTGGATTTCGGTCTGCTGTGTGCCGGGCTGGTCGGCCAGTGGCTGGTCATGGCGTCGTTCGCCGCGCTCGGGCTGTTCGTATCCTCGCTCACCCGCGAGCCGACGCTGGCCGCGGTCGCCACGCTGGGCCTGCTCATGCTGTTGTGGCTGTGCTATGCGGTCTCCACCTTCGACTGGCAGCCGGTCGTGCTCGGCACCACGCTGGCGGTGGGCGACATCGCCCATGCGCTGTCGCTGATCGGCCACCACGATGCGCTGCTGCGCGGCGTGTTTTCGAGCGCCGATGTGCTGTATTTCGTGATCTTCACCCTGTGTTTTCTCGCCCTGACCGTGGTGCGCCTCGATATGGATCGTCACTGATGCGTGCCAGCCATGCCCTGACCTGCGTGCTGATCGTAATCGCCGCACTTCTGGCCGGCGCGCTCAGCCAGCGCTTTTCTGTGAGTGCCGACTGGACGGCCGGCAATCGCAATTCGCTGTCGAGCGCCAGCCAGCAGGTGCTCGACGCGCTCGACGCCGGGCCGATTTCGTTTGTGGCCTATATCTATCCCGGCCCGCGCCGTGCCGAAGTACGCGAACGCCTGGCCCGTTATACGCGCGCCAGTTCGCGCGTGACGCTGGAATTCGTCGACCCCGCACGCGATCCGCAGCAGGTGCGCGCACTGGGCATCGGCGATCAGGGTGCGCTCCAGATCCGCTATCAGGGGCGCAGCCAGACGGTGACCGATTTCAGCGAAAAGAGCGTGACCAACGCCCTGCAGAAGCTCTCGGTAGCCAAGAATCAATGGGTCGTCTTTCTATCCGGTCACGGCGAGCGCTCGCCGTCGGACACGTCCAATGGCGGCTATAGCGAACTCGCCGCCGCCCTCGATGCCCAGGGCCTGACTACGCGCAGCCTGAATATTGCCGAGGCCGCGGCCATTCCCGACAACGCCGCGATCGTGGTCATCGCAAGCCCCCAGCGCGCGCTGCTGCCCGGCGAAGTGCGCATGCTGCGCGACTACGTCGCCCGCGGCGGCGCCCTGCTCTGGGCCGACGATCCCGGCCCGCGCTACGGCTTGGAACCGCTGGCGCGCGATCTGGGTTTGCGCTGGCTGCCCGGCACCCTGATCTACCCGGATTTTCGCGAACTGGGCACGGGCCATCCCGCGATCGCCCTGGTTGCCAACTATCCGAATACGCCGATCACCGACAACCTCACCCAGATCGGTCTATTCCCCTACGCAGGCGCACTGGCGCGCGCGGATGACGCACCCGACAACGACTGGCAGGCCCAGACCTTTTTGCGTTCGAGTACGCGCAGCTGGCTGGAAACCGGTCCGCTGGATGGCCAGCAAAGCCTGACCTTCGAGCCCGATCAGGGCGATACCCGCGGCCCGCTGGATATCGGCATCGCGCTGACCCGGGCCGTGAACACCGATGCCGGCCAGTTCGCCCAGCGCGTGGCCGTGGTCGCCGATAGCGACTTCATGACCAATGGCCATCTCGACCGGCTCGGCAACCGCCCGCTCGCGCTCGCCCTGTTTCAGTGGCTGGGTTTTCGCGACGCCCAGATCGCGGTCGATGTCGCCAAGGCCCCGGATACGCGCCTGCAACTCAGCCCGGCACAGATTCGCGGCTTCTGGTGGGTGTATGTGCTGATTCTGCCCTTCGTGTTACTGGGCTTCGGCCTCTGGCGCTGGCAGCGCCGGCGACGGCGCTAACATCGCGATGAATCGCAAGCGACTGATTTTCAATAGCGCGCTCATTCTGGGCATCGCGGTACTCGGGCTCACCCTGTGGCTGCTGCGCAAACCCACACCCGCGCCGCCGGAAACGGTCAGTGCCCTGCCCGCCGCTGCGATCACCGCCATCGAAGTGCATCTGCCCGATGCCATCGTGCAACTCGAGCGCCGCGGTGCCGGCCACAGCTGGCAAATGCGTGAGCCCATCGCCGCCCCGGCCGATACCGCGCCGCTCGAAGCCATGCTGGCCCTGGCCGATGCAACGCCCACGCAGCGCTACGAGCGCGGCGCGATCGACGACAAGACCACCGGGCTCGATGAGCCGGCGCTGGTGGTGCGCTTCAACGGCCAAGCCCCGATTGCCGTGGGCAATGAAGGACCGACGCCGGCCAGCCGTTATGTCGCCACGCCGCATGCCCTGCTGCTGGTCGAGGCCGAGCGCCTGGCGCGGCTGCCCGCGAACTGGCGCAACTGGGTATCGCCCACGCTGCTGGCCGACGATGCCGATCTGAGCGAACTCATATTGCCTCGGCTGACGCTGACCCGGAGCGATACCGGCGGCTGGCAGGTGGCCCCGGCCAAGGCAGATCTCGGGGCCGATTATGCCCAGGCCACGATCGATGCCTGGCGCCACAGCAGAGCACTATCGCTCGAGCCCGTCGATGCCTCACGCGCGCGCATTGCTCGTGTGACCCTGCGCTACGGCGACGACCGTATCCGCCACCTGGATGTGATCGAACGCGAGCCGGAACTCATCCTGCGCGATGCCGGACGCGGTATCGACTACCACTTTGCTGCGCATCTGGCCGCGCCGCTGCTGGATATGCAGCACCCGGACACACTCGGCGCGGGGCGCGCACGCAGCCTGCAACCCTCGGCGATCCCGCTGACCCCGGCAGACGACGGCGCCGCAGGCACTACATCGATGCCAGACTAGACCGCGCCCCTCGGCCGGCGATGTTGGCCAAATGCGGTCTGGCTCGAAGACCGTGGCAGAATGGCGCGATGCCCGAATTGCCCGAAGTCGAAACCACGCGTGCGGGGATCGAGCCGCATGTGCGCGGTCAGCGCGTGCGCACGGTCATCGTGCGCCAGCCGCAGCTGCGCTGGCCGGTATCCGAAGCGCTGGCCGAAGTCCTGCCCGGCCAGACCATTCGCACCGTGCATCGACGGGCGAAATATCTGCTGTTCGAGGCCGAGACCGGCCACATCTGCCTGCATCTGGGCATGTCCGGGCGTCTGCGTATCGTGCCCGCCGACACCCCGGTGGCTACCCACGACCATGTCGATATCGTGCTCGATAACGACTGGACCGTGCGCTTCAACGATGCCCGGCGCTTCGGCTCGCTGTTCTGGCTCGACGGCCCGCCCGAACGATTCGCGTTGCTGGCGAATCTCGGCCCGGAACCACTGGGCGAGGCCTTCGACGGCGACTGGCTGTATACGCGCTCGCGCGGACGGCGCGCGCCGGTCAAGACATTCATCATGGATAGCGCCACGGTGGTCGGCGTGGGCAACATCTATGCCTGCGAAGCCCTGCACGCCGCACGTATTCATCCGCGCCGGCCGGCCGGACGTATCGGGCGCACGCGTTACCATGCGCTGGCCAGCGCGATTCGACAGGTGCTTGCCGACGCAATCGTGGCCGGCGGTACGACATTGCGCGACTATATCGGTGTCGACGGCGATACCGGCTATTTCCAGCTACGCCTGGCCGCGTATGGCAAGGCCGGCCAGCCCTGCCCGCGCGGATGCGGGCCGATTCGTCGCGAAGTAATCGGTCAACGCAGCACGTTTTTCTGCCCGGTCTGCCAGAAATGAATCACCACCTAGATTGACCCCATGCGCTATATCGCCTTAATCGCCTGTATCGCCGCCACCGTGGGCTTCGGTTACCTGACCCTCGGCATGCCGCGTTATTTCGGCCTGTTCTTTCTGATCAGCGTCGCGTTTCTGGGCATGGGCCTGCACGATTTCTTCCAGCGCGAACACGCGCTTTTGCGCAATTACCCGCTGCTGGCGCATTTTCGCTGGATGATCGAAGCGATCCGCCCGGAAATCCGCCAGTATCTGCTGGAATCGGATACCGAAGCCGCGCCGTTTTCACGCGAGTATCGTTCGCAGGTGTACCAGCGCGCCAAGAACGTCAACGATGCCGACCCGTTCGGCACCGAGCACAATGTCTATGCCGAAGGCCATGAATGGCTGGTGCATTCGATCGCGGCCAAAACCCCGAGCGAAACCCCGCCGCGCGTGCGTGTGGGCGGACCGCAGTGCACCCAGCCGTATGAAGCCTCCACGCTCAATATCTCGGCGATGAGCTTCGGCTCACTGTCGGCCAATGCCATTCGCGCACTCAACTTCGGCGCGGCCAAGGGCGGCTTCGCCCACGATACCGGCGAAGGTTCGGTCAGCCGCCACCACAAGGAATTCGGTGGCGATCTGATCTGGGAAATCGGCAGCGGCTATTTCGGCTGTCGGCGTGCCGATGGCGGTTTCGATCGCGATCAATATGTACAGGTCGCCAACGACGACCAGGTCAAGATGATCGAGATCAAGCTCAGCCAGGGCGCCAAGCCCGGCCACGGCGGCGTACTGCCGGGCTCCAAGGTCACCCCGGAAATCGCGGAAGCCCGCGGTATCGAAGTCGGCCAGACCTGTGTCTCGCCACCGGCGCACTCGGCGTTTTCCACGCCCATCGAGCTGATGGAGTTCATTGCCGATCTGCGCGAGGGCGCGAACGGCAAACCGGTGGGTTTCAAACTCTGCGTGGGCCACGGCTGGCAGTTCATGTCGTTGGCTAAGGCCATGCTCAAGACCGGCATCACGCCCGATTTCATTGTCGTCGACGGCGCCGAAGGCGGCACGGGTGCGGCGCCGCTGGAACTGGCCGATCACGTCGGCACACCGCTGCGTGAGGGCCTGATCTGGGTGCACAACACGCTGGTGGGCGCCGGTCTGCGCGATCGTATTCGTATCGGCGCCTCCGGCAAGATCACCTCGGGCTTCAAGATGGCCGCGAACATGGCCCTGGGCGCGGACTGGTGCAACTCCGCCCGCGGCTTCATGTTCGCGGTGGGCTGTGTGCAGTCCGAATCCTGTCATACCGATCGCTGCCCCACCGGCGTGGCAACCCAGAACAAATGGCGCCAGCGCGCGGTGGTAGTGCCCGACAAGGGCGAGCGCGTCTACAACTTCCATCGCCGTACGGTCGCGGCGATGCAGGAAGTGGTGGCGACCGTCGGGCTCGATCATCCGGGCCAGCTGCGCCCGGAACATCTGTGCCGGCGCACGATGGATTCGGAAATCCATACCGCCGATCAGGTCTACCGGTTTCTGGAAACCGGCGAACTGCTCACCCGGCTCGGCGATGGTCGCTACGAAAACGCCTGGCGCAAGGCGCAGGCACATAGCTTTCTGCCGGCAATCTAGGGCCTGTCGTCGCGAGATAGGCCACCGCATCGCCGACCATGCCGCGGCAAGACAAAGGCATCGCGAGTGCCGCGTAGTTATTTCGCGTTAGCGAGCCAACCCATGAACCATAACGCCGGATTGCCGTGGCTTGGCCGCCGACCGATCGTTATTGGTTGAGGTTGCGATGACATATCCCGCGACCACAGGCCCTACGTCGTGAGATAGGCCGTCGCAACGACGACGCGATCGAAACGCGACCGGCGAACGATACGGATACGCCTGTCGCCGTGCATGCGCTACGCTCGACACTATCGTTCTCATCCAAGGCGCCGTACGCCGGGAGTGACCCATGCCCCTACCAACCGTTCATCGACCGAGCGAGGCCCCGCAGAATGCGGCCGAGGTGCGCGATTATGCCGGCCAGTATTCCAATACGCGCTTCTGGACCAAGGTGTCGCGGGTGGCCAAGCGCGCCGGCTACGAACTGCTGGAAAAAGCGCTCTGGCTGCATTATGCCGCCCAGCGCCCGGAAACCCCGCGCTGGGCACGGGTGACCGCCTACGGCGCGCTGGGTTATTTCATCCTGCCGATGGATGCCATTCCGGACTGGCTGTTCGGCTTCGGGCTGACCGACGATCTGTCGGCGCTGACCCTGGCGGTGGTGGCCCTGTCGCAATACATCAACGACGACGTGCGTCGGCGTACCGCCCACAAGCTCGACCAGTGGTTCGAACGCCCGACCCACAAACGTCCGTTGCAACCGATGGAGTAAGCCCATGACAGTCAAGCAGTTAGCGGGCTCCGTGGTGCTGGTTACCGGCGCCTCGGCCGGGGTGGGCGAAGCTGCGGCGCGCGCTTTTGCCGAGGCCGGCGCGCAGGTCATCGTGGCCGCCCGCGGCGCCGAAAAGCTCGAACGCGTTGCCCGCGATATCGGCGCCACGCCCATCGTGGCGGACGTATCCTCCGCCGCCGGCTGCGAGCAGCTCATACACGAAACGCTGGCCGTTCACGGCCGGCTCGATGTACTGGTCAACAATGCCGGCTGCCATCACCGCGGACCGGTGGCCACGCGCAGCGCCGACGAAATCGGCGAAATGGTGGATACCAATCTGCGCGCGCCATTGATGCTCTCGCGTCTGGCCCTGGATGCGCTTCAGGCCGGCGACGGCGGCGCCATTGTCAATGTGGCCTCGATTGCCGGGCATATGCCGCTGGCCGGCAGTGCCAGCTATTCGGCCACCAAGTTCGGCCTGCGCGCTTTCACCTATGCCCTGGCCGAGGAACTGGACGATACCGGCGTCAGCGTGAGCGTGGTATCGCCGGGGCCGATCGCGACCGATTTCATTCTGTCCGATATCGACTCGGTGTCCGACATCACCTTCTCGCAGGCAATGAGTACGCCCGAACAGATCGCCGAGCTGATCGTGGCCTGTGCCCGCGACGGGCGCGTCGAACGTAGTCGCCCGGCGATGAGCCGCGTGATGGCGACCGCCGGCTATCTGGTGCCGGCCTTGCCACGCGCGCTGCGTCCGCTACTGGCCCAGGCTGTGTGAAAACGCGTGAGTTAGCGTACTTTTCCCCATC
>NZ_APNG01000012.1:0-142500 GCF_040361255.1 Salinisphaera sp. T5B8
CTGATGGGGAAAAGTACGCTAACTCACGCGTTTTCACACAGCCTGGGCCGAAAGCGGACCAGCGAACGGCAGCGCTTCCGCTCGAAATTGATTGATATCGACGTGGTGCGGTATATCCCATCGTGTTCTTGTTGAGATCAACAGGAAATTAAACGAAGTAGCGCCGCAGGGAAATTAAATCACGATACTTCCTAGCTCCGCATCGGGGCCGCGCATCGCCCGCGCAGCCAGTTCTGTCGGTATTGCGCCGTGGCGCGCTTCGAGAACCTACATCGCTTTCGAGAATGCCCAGTATTCGGATTGACCGTCGTCGCTATTCATGCCTTCTGGCTTATCCAACTTGTGCGCAGTACAGTCACATTATTCCAGTGAAAACCAACGATGTCCTACAGTTGCCGTATGGTGGCCGAGGGTCGACGGCTCCTGCATTAGGGAAGCAACGCATTGAAAGCGCGCGCCGAGGCGTACGCGCACTAGAGAGGGGCGATATGGACTCGCGCATTCGCGACGCGATTCTGGCGGCCGTGCCGGATAACGGCCGTACCATTGGCAATAAAAGTCTGTTCCAGGATGTTCGGGCGCGGCTCGACCAAGCTGGACAACCGGCCGGCGACGACGTAATCGAGGCGGCCCGCGCCCAGTTGATTACCGAGGGTGTACTAAGCAAAGGCCGTGGGCGCGGTGGTTCGGTTTATCTTAATCGAGCTCGTAGCGATGCGGATGAGGCGAATGGCGCGAGCGATGCCGATAGGGAAGGCATCGCTGGCGCGGAGCGAAAATCGACGAGTGCGCCGGTGCCCGGGGATGAGTCGGGCGACGGGCGATATGGCAACTACCGCCACCCGGAGCAGGCGACGCAGCGCCCGGACGTGGGGCTGCAGGACCAGTTTCCAAACGCGCGGGGGCCGAAAACTTATCGCTATGACTCCAGCCTAGCGCCGGAATTAGCTTGGGATGAAAGCGCCGAGCGGGACTTTGCCGAATGGCTTTTACATCTGATCACGCAAGCGGCCGAAAAGGGGGAGGCCGCAGTGTTCGATCGACCTCAGCAGTGGCGCGGCAGCGGCGAGCGCTTCGAGTCGCTGCGCCAGTGTTCAGCCCGGCTGCAAAGTCTGAGTCGGCCTTTTTTGAACTGGGCCGGCAAGGCGGAGCGTCAGCGGATCAGCGTGCCGACGGTGCCCCTGTTCGTGCACGAGCGCCAATCGACCCGCGCGATTCTGGACAGGCTGGATAGCTATCGATCTGCGGGCCAGACGCTGGAGCTATTCGGCGATCCTCAGGCCGATATTACCGACAAGCTCGACGCCTACGAGCACACCGGCCCTTGGACCAACCGCATGATCCTGGGCGACTCACTACAGGTGATGAACTCGCTGCTCGAATACGAAGGGCTCGGAGGCCAGGTGCAGATGATCTATATCGACCCGCCTTACGGGGTGAAATTCGGCTCGAATTTCCAGCCGTTCGTGCGCAAGCGCGACGTTACGCATGGCAAGGACGAGCAGATGATTCGCGAGCCGGAAATGGTCAAGGCCTACCGCGACACCTGGGAGCTGGGCCTGCACTCCTATCTGAGCTATCTGCGCGACCGCCTGCTGCTTGCGCGGGAGCTATTGACCGAGAGCGGCAGTGTCTTCGTGCAGATTTCAGATGAGAATCTGCATCATGTCAAAGAAGTGTGCGCTGAAACGCTGGGGGAGCATAACTTTGTTGCTGTAATTACTGTGCGAAAGACGACAAGTGAAGGGAGAAGGCTCTTAGGGTCGACTTGTGATTATTTGATTTGGTACGCGAAGGATATTAGTCGGACAAAGTACAACGCTATTTATCTTCATCGCGCTGACGAATCCAATGAGCGATATGATCAAATTGATTTTGGTAATGGAAATACACGCCCGCTAACTCCGGATGAAAAGAAAGGTGTTGTTGAGCCACCGAACGAGGGCAGGATATTCCGAGTAGATAACCTAACGAGCTCTCGGCCGGCGGGTAAGGGTGACTTAACCGAATACATATATAAGGGAAAGAAATTCAAACCAGGTAAAGGAACCTTTAAGACAAACGAGCCTGGTATGAGAATGCTCGAAACCGCTGGGAGATTGCATATAACCAGCAAGGGCGGCCTAAGCTATCGTCGTTATGTCGATGATTTTGGCTATTCAAAAATCGGGAATTTATGGTCGGATATTAGCGGTGCAGTGCAAAGTCGTTCTGATCCGAAAATATATGCTGTTCAAACGTCTACGCCAGTTATAGAGCGTTGTGTTTTAATGGCAACCGATCCTGGAGACATTATATTTGACCCCACCTGCGGATCCGGCACGGCGGCCTATGTGGCCGAGCAATGGGGGCGACGCTGGATTACTTGCGATACGTCGCGCGTGCCGCTGGCGCTGGCTCGCCAGCGGTTGCTGACCGCCAATTTTCCTTGGTACGAGTTGAAGGAGCCGCAGCGCGGCCCGGCGGGTGGCTTTGTCTATAAGCGGAAACAGAACCGCAAGGGTGAGGAAGTCGGTGGCCTGGTACCGCGCATCACGCTCAAGTCGATCGCCAATAACGAAGAGCCGGAAATGGTCACTCTGGTCGATCGTCCCGAGCAGAATAAGAAAATCACTCGCGTCTGCGGGCCGTTCACGGTGGAGGCGACGATACAGGCTGCGGCCACGTTCGACGAGACGGCCGGGGGCTTGATCGCGGACGAACGCTCGTCGTATGAAAACCCGCGTGCTTATCTCGATCGCATGGTCGAAGTGCTGCGCCGAGCGCATACGCTGCGGCTGCCGGGTAACGAGTCGCTCTCGCTGGACTCAGTGCGGCCGCTGACGGACTGCGAATGGTTGAACGCGGAGGCGACCAGCGAAGCCAACGGTAGCGAGGCGCAGCGAATTGCCGTGGTTTTCGGCCCGGAGGAGGGCGCGATTCACTCACAGCAGGTTTATGAGGCGGCGCGCGAGGCTTATTTTCTGAAGTACGACCAGCTGTATCTATTCGGCTTTGCCATACAGGCTAAGGCGGGGGAACTGGCCAGCGATCGCGCCAAGCTCCGCATCCCTTGTACCTACATTAACGTCACGCCGGACGTTGTGATGGCCGATCTGCTGAAGACGAGCCATACCGACCAGATCTTTTCCGTGACCGGGCTGCCGGACGTGGCGCTCTACCCGGTTGGTCGGCGCGACGACGGCGCACCGTTGTATCAGGCCGCAGTCCGCGGTCTGGATATTTTCCGGCCCGACAATCTGGAAACCGAGTCCATCGCCGCCGAGAACCTGCCGTGCTGGATGCTGGATACCGATTACAACGGGCTGGTGTTTTGTGCCTCGCAGGTGTTCTTCCCGCGCACTGGTGCTTGGGACAACCTGAAGAAATCGCTCAAGGCCGATTTTGACGACAGTGTCTGGGAGCACTTGGCCGGCACGGAGAGTGAGCCGTTCGTGCTCGGTAGCCAACGCCGTATCGCCGTCAAGGTGATCGACGAGCGTGGCAACGAGCTGATGGCGGTGCGGGAGCCGACCGGGTGAGCCGGTTGGAGAAACTACGGAGGCAAGTGTTCAACGAGCGGGGGGAACCAAGATCGCGTTGGCCGATCTGCTCGGACTGCTGCTGCGCCTGGGTTTCGCGGAGCGAACGCGAGATAGCCGTCATATCAGACGCGGCCACATCGAGGAGCGGATCAATTTGCACGAGGGTTACGCGAAGGCTAAGCCTTGCCAGGCCACGGAGGTGCGGGCCGTCATTGTTCGGGCGGCCTGGAGGTCAACGAGTGATGCATCAATACGAGATCATCATTTACTGGAGCGACGAGGACGGCGTCTTCGTGGCGGATGTGCCGGAGCTGCTGGACTGCATGGCGCATGGTGCCACGTGCGAGGCGGCGCTACAGGCATCCAGTGAGACAGTAGAATTGTGGGTTGATACCTCGCGCGAGGGGGGTCGATCCGTTTCAGAGGCCAAGGGACGGCGGTTGCTGTATGCATGAGACGGAAAAGTTCATTGACGCGCCCGGCGGGCCGTTCGAAGTCGAGTCGCCGATCATCAATTCGCCGTTCTACGAGCCGGAATATCATTGGCAGATTGAACGCGGCGAGCAACCGATCAAGGCTCAAGGCCGGCGGCCTGCCAGCTATTACTTTCGGGTGCCCGAGCACGCCGAGCGCGGGCGATCGGCGTCCAAGCGCGGCGACAAGGATCTGTTCGGCGAGGCCGATGTCGGTCAGGAGGAAGAGCTGGCGTTGGTGAATCTGCTGCGCCAGCGGGTGGCGACGTGGCGCGTCGGTGAGTTAACCGGAAAAGCGTATGACGGCGTATCACCCGTTACGCGCGAGCTGATCTCGCTGTGGCGGTCCGAGGATCGGATGCAGCGGCTATTCTTCGCCCAGGTCGAGGCCGCCGAAACTCTGATCTTTCTGGTGGAGGCGGCCGCGCCGTATCGCAAGGACATTCCGCCGATCCCGACCGACGAGCCGAGTGCGGACGCCAAGGCCAATGGCTTTAGCGCCTTTACGCGTTACGCCTGCAAAATGGCCACCGGCACAGGCAAGACTACAGTCATGGGTATGTTGTCCGCCTGGTCGATCCTTAACCGTATCGCAGCGCCGACCGATGATCGCTTTACCGATACGGTGCTCGTTGTCTGCCCCAACGTGACCATCCGCGAGCGGCTTGGCGAGCTCGACCCGGCGCGCGGTGATCTGAGCCTGTACCGTACGCGCCAGCTCGTCCCGCCCCAGCGCATGGATGATCTGCGCCGCGGCGAAGTGATGGTCGCCAACTGGCATCGTCTGGCCAAACTGGAAACCGGCAGCGTCAACGGCCAATCCGCGAAAGTGGTCAAAACCGGCGAAGCGGTCGAGGTGGTCAGGAACGCGGGCAAGAAGAACGAAACCCGCGAGACCAAGTATTTCGAATCGGACGCGGCCTGGTTCAAGCGGATACGCCGCGAGCTCGGCTCGGGACGCGGGCGCGCGCCGCACTGGCTCGTATTCAACGACGAAGCCCATCATGCCTATCGGCGCGGCGACCGCGTGACGGATGCCGCCGATCTTGACGACGACAAGAATCTGTCGAAGAAAAACGCGCGCGAGGCCACGATCTGGATCGAAGGTCTGGACCGGATCAACAAACTGGCCGGCGGCCGGCGCAAGGGTATTCGTCTATGCGTCGATCTGTCCGCGACCCCGTTCTATATCCAAGGGTCGGGCAACGAAGTCGGCAAGCCTTTTCCCTGGGTTGTATCGGACTTCGGGCTCCTGGATGCGATCGAGTCGGGCCTCGTGAAAATACCGCAGTTGCCCTCTCGCGATCCGACCGGCGCCCAGGAGGCGGCGTATTTCAATATTTGGCGATGGGTTCAGGAAAAGGCCGAACAGGACGGCTATGGCAGCAAGCTGACGCCGGAGCTGGTACTGAACTACGCCAGCGCTCCCATCAACCTACTGGCCAATGAATGGAGGCAACGCTTTGAACAATGGCAGCGCTTTGCCAAACACCAGCAAAAGCATCCGGTGCCGCCGGTTTTCATCGTGGTATGTCGTGATACCCAAGTGGCGAAGGCTGTGCACAACTGGCTGGCTAATGATGAAGGCGGCTACGGCGAGCCGCCCGCGTTGTTCCGCAACGCCCCCGGTCGGGAAGTGACGGTGCGCATCGATTCCAGGGTTGTCGAGGACATCGAAGCCGGTGGCACGAAAGACGAAACCCGACGATTGCGCTTTATTTTGGATACCGTCGGCAAGGCCGAATGGCCGGGGCGCCGCGTGCCCGAGGACTGGTCGGAGCTCGTGCGCAAGCACAACGAGAAAGTAGCCAGCGACGACAACGACGGCTCGCTGTACTGGGTTGACGAGCACGTACCGCCAGGGCGCGATGTGCGCTGCATCGTTTCAGTGTCCATGCTCGCGGAAGGCTGGGATGCGAACACGGTGACGCATATCATTGGTCTGCGACCGTTTGGTTCGCAGCTGCTGTGCGAGCAGGTCGTGGGCCGCGCGCTGCGCCGGCGCAGCTATGCGTTGAAAACGGACGGTACGGACCAGTTCGCAGAAGAAACCGCCCAGGTTTTCGGCGTGCCGTTCGAACTCGTGCCGTTCAAAGTGCGCGAATCGCGCGATCCGGTCGATCCGCCCGATCCCAACCATATCTATTCGGTGCCGGAAAAATCGGCGTATACGATTGCGTTCCCGATCGTGACCGGCTATCAACAACGCGGCAAGTTCGAAGTGAGGCTGGATTGGTCGTGCGTCCCTCAGGTGACGCTCGACCCGATGCAAATACCGCAGACCGTCGAGCTCACGTCCTTAACCGCGCCCGAGGGTGCACTGTCTACCTACGGACCGGGCGAGCGCCCGACGCTTTCATTGAAGGAATGGCGGGCGCGGTTTCGTGACCAGCAGGTTGCCTTCCGGCTGGCGCATAGAGTGGTGCGCCGCTGGCAAGAAGAATTCGGTGTCGACACCGTTCCGACTTCGAAGCTGTTCCAGGCAGTGCTGTTTGCCGCCCGGCGCTTCCTGGCTGATCCCACGAAGTTGGTACGCAAGGGCGACAGCCAAGCCTGCGATGTGCTCGCTGTAGGCCATTATGAGCAGGCAGCGGTTTCCGCGCTGTTCGAGGCCATTCGCACGAGCGGTGACGGCGACACTCACGAATTGCCGGTCATACCGCAAGGCGCCAGCGGCCGGGGCAGCACCGAATACGTCGATTTCCATTCGACGAAGCCGATCTATGCAGTACAAAAATGCCATCTGAATGCGATGGTCGCGGATACGGCCAAGTGGGAGCAGAGTGCTGCGTTCGCGCTGGATACGCATCCCGGCGTGGCGCGCTGGGTCAAGAATGACCATTTGGGCTTTCTGATTCCCTACCGCAAGGGCGATCTCTCACCGAAGTACACGCCGGATTTCATTGCGGTGCTCGACAATGACCTGCGCCTCATAGTGGAAGTGAAGGGCCGTTACGATGACGATGCGGACCGCAAAGCCAAGGCAGCCCACCGCTGGGTCGCGGCGATCAACAATCTCGGAGAGCATGGCCAGTGGGCCTATGTCGTCGTAGAAGATCCACAAAAGCTTGGCCGCGTCGTTAACGAACATGCCGTAGCGGCTATGGAGGACAGCGTTTTGCAGCTGTCGGGGGCTTAGGTCGTTATACGTAACGATAGCCGGTTACATTTGCCAGCTGTCTACTTCGAGTCGCGATCAGCCAAGAGTGGAAATTGTGACCATCGATTCCCCTAGCTTGCTATGCCTCTGGGGGCGCTGCTACTCAAATTGCGGGGATGGTCGGTACTGAACTGCGGAAACAAGTCAAGACGGCAACCTTAATGACGATCGATTCATCCTGTCCCGCCCCGCAATTAGCTTCCATTCGCGAACGATCTCGCCTTCGCCCAGAGACGGCCTAAAGCCGCCGCAACCGCCACATGAAGTAACTCCCACCGATAAGCGTGGCGACGATGCCGGCGGGGATTTCGCTGGGGAACAGCAGCATGCGGCCGATCCAGTCGGCCATGACCATGACCAGGGCGCCGAGTACGGCAGCACCGGCGAGCTGGTGGCGGGCGCGGGCGAGGCCCATGATGCGTACGAGGTTGGGGGCGAGCAGGCCGATGAAGCTCAGCGGGCCGACCACGAGCGTAGCGCCTGCGGTGAGCAATGCGACCAGTACCAGCAGCAGCAGGCGGCTGATGCCGACGTTTACGCCCAGCGATCGGGCCGTGGGCATGCCCAGCGGCAGCAGGTCGAGCCAGACCTGCAGCGGCCGGATTACGGCGAACAGCACCAGCCCAAGTACGGCGACCGTCACGGCCAGCGGCAGTTCGACGTAGTAGGTAGTGCCCGACATCCAGGCCAGCAGCTGTTGGGTGCGCGGGTCGCCGCCGGCGAGCACGATCTTGGCGACGGCATCGAACAGAAACAGCACGCTGATGCCGGTAAGCAGCACGCGCTCGGGTTCGTAGTCGCTGCGGGCGTTGAGCCCGACCAGTACGGCCAGCGATGCGAGCGCGCCGAGCATGCCGGCCAGCAGCAGTACCGGCACGCCGGCGCCGGGCATGAGCAGCACTACCGCCAGCACGCCCAGCCCGGTGCCGGCACTGATGCCGAGCACCTCGGGGCTGGCCATGGCGTTGCCGGATACGCGCTGGATGACGGTGCCGGCCACCGCCAGCATGGCCCCGGCCGCGCCGGCGGCCAGTACGCGGGGCACGCGCCACAGGCCGGTTTCGTCCCAGGGGCGGGTGAAGGGCCAGTCCCAGCCGTCCGCGCCCTGCCCCACGAACAGCGCAACAACGACAGCACCCACCAGCCCGATAGCGAGCATGGCCACCAGCCGGCCGGGCGTCTGGCTGCGCGGGGCCGGCGTCGGCGGCGAGCCGGGTTCGCGGGCCAGATTCAGGCGCGGAATGAGCCATAGCAGCAACGGCGCGCCGAGTGCGGCCGTGGTCGCGCCCGTGGGAATAAGCATGGACGAGTGCAGCGTGACCAGTTCCAGCACCTGGTCGGTGACCGCCAGCAGCAGCCCGCCGAATATCGGTGCCCAGATCAGCCGGCTCGCCAGCCGACGCGCGCCGGCCAGGCGCACGATCGAAGGCGCGGCCAGGCCGATGAAGCCGACGATGCCCAGCTCGACGATCACCACGGAGCTGGCGAACACGCCCAAACCGAGGCTGGCCGCCCGCAGCCAAGCCAGCGAAATACCCAGATTCTTTGCGTTGGTATCGTCGAGATCCAGCAGCGCCAGCGCGCGCGACAAGGCCACCGCAGCCACGCCGGCCAGCGCCAGACGCGGCAGCAGATAGAGCACGCCGTCCCAGTTGTTCTGGGCGAGCGAACCCGCGCCCCAGATCATCATGCCGCGCAGCGCTTCTTCGTTGAATAGCAGCAGCACGACAGCGAGCGCGCCGAAATAGAGATTGACG
The DNA here is from genome assembly GCF_040361255.1 of Salinisphaera sp. T5B8. NCBI lineage: Bacteria > Pseudomonadati > Pseudomonadota > Gammaproteobacteria > Salinisphaerales > Salinisphaeraceae > Salinisphaera > Salinisphaera sp. T5B8. The sequence continues at coordinate 8,915 of NZ_APNG01000012.1, forward strand.
ACCAGCCCGGCGAGCACCACCACCGTGGGGGCGAGGTTGCGTCGCCAGGCGAGTGCAAAGACCAGCGCCATGGCCCCGGCACCGCCCGCAAAGCCGACAAGTCCGCGGGCATGCACCATCAGCGCCGGCGCGAACAGCGTGCCCAGCAGCAATGCCAGGTGTACGCCGCCGACCACGCCCAGGGTGGTGGGGGCGGCCAGCGGGTTGCGCAGGGTCTGTTGGAACAGCACGCCGGCCAGGGCCAGCCCGGCGCCGCCGACGAGTGCGGCCGTTACGCGCGGCAACCAGTTGTAGCGGGCGAGCACGCCTGCGATATCGTTGCTGTCGGCCCAGAGTGCGGCGATGCCTGCCGCAGAATTTTCGTGCAGCACGAACGCCGCGAGCACGGCCAGCAGCAGCGCGAAGCCACCGCACAGACGCGCCGGTGTGACCCACGGCATGATCACGTGGCGGCCTTGCCAGTGCTGCAGTCGTGACCAAGCGCCGTGACCAGCACGCGCGCAAAGCGGCTGGCCGAGGGCAGCCCGCCAAAGCCCCATACCGGCGGCACGTAGAGCACCGGGGCGTTGTTAACGGCGGGCAGGTGATGCCAGAGCACGCTGGTGTCGATTTCTTCGGCCACGCCGACCGGCAGCGGTTTCACCACCACCATGCGGGCGTTTTCGATCGAGGCCAGCCGTTCGAGCGGCACGGTCGCAAAACCCCAGTAGTTACCGCCGGCCTGCCAGGCGTTGGCGATATCCATGCGCTCGAGCACGCTGCCGACCAGGCTGTCTTCGGTATACACGCGCACATGCCGGGCGTCCATGAACTGGACCACCAGTAGCGGTTTTACGTGCGCGGGCACCTGGGCCGCACAGGCGGCGATACGCGCCTGCGTGTCGTCGATAAGCGCGTCGGCAGCCGCTTCGCGACCCACCAGCGCCCCCAGGCGGCGAGTGGACTCGACGGTCTTGTCCCATACCGCGCCGTTGCCGTCGTAGATATCGATCGTTTCCACCGGCGCGATGGGGGCGAGGCGTTCACGCAGGCCGGAGTACATGGAGGTGATGGTGACCATGTCGATATCCAGCTGCGACAACAGCTCCATATTCGGCTGTACCCGCAGGCCCAGGTCGCGCACGCCGTCGGGCACGTCGGGTGCGGCGACCCATTCGTTGTAGGCCGAGATTTGCGACATGGCCACCGGCGGCGCGCCGAGGGCGATGAGGGTCTGGGCCTGGCCCCAGTCGATGACGGCCACGCGCGGGGTGTCTTCGGCCTGGGCGACGCCGACCACGGCACAAAAAAACAAGGCCAGCCCGAGCAGCCAGCCAATACGGATCGCGCGCCGTGATAACACAGCGCCAGCGGCAGCGGCCCGCCGGGTCACTGGACGACGGCGATGGGGTGGTTGTCGGCCGGGTGTTCCATCACGCGCATGCGCACACCGTAAATTTCTTCCAGCGTTTGATCGCACATGAGTTCGCGCGGGGCGCCCTGGGCAAGCAGTTTGCCGCCGCGCAGGGCCACCAGCTGATCACAGTAGCGCGACACCATGTTCACGTCGTGCAGCACGATGATCACGCCGATGCCGAGCGTGGTGGCCAGTTCGCGAATGAGCGCGAGGGTATCCACCTGGTGGGCGATATCCAGCGCCGAGAGCGGTTCGTCGAGCAGCAGAAAGCGGCTGCCCTGGGCGAGCAGCATGGCCAGCCAGACGCGCTGGCGCTCGCCGCCGGAGAGCGTATCCACCATGCGATCGGCCATGGCTTCGATACGCGTGAGTTCCATGGCCCGGGCCACGGCGCGCTTGTCTTCGCGGGTCATGCGCCCGAGCAGGCCCTGCCAGGGGTAGCGCCCGAACGACACCAGCTCGCGCACGGTCAGGCTGGTGGCGGCCGGCAACTGTTGGGGCAGATAAGCCACCTCACGCGCGAATTCACGATCGCCCCATTCGCCGAGTGCACGCCCGTTCAGGGATACCTGGCCGCGGCTGGCGTTCTGCTGGCGCGCCAGCAGCTTGAGCAGCGTGGATTTGCCCGAACCGTTGTGCCCGATCAGGCCATAGACCAGCCCCTGCGTAAAACGCAGGTCGGTGGCTTCGAGAAGACAGCGTCCATTGACCTCGAAGCGTGCGGCATTGAGTTCGAACATGACCTTCTCCGCAGCGTTGCCGACGACATACGCCGCGCGGTGATTCGGCAGGTGGCCGAGAATAAGCTAAATACGAATGCTTATCAAAAAGATGAAACCGCGCGGGTTGTGTCGGCGTCGTACACTAGGCATGCGTTGCACAAGTTTGCGTGCTCGTACCGGTGTGCTTGGCGCGCGGCTAACCGGCGGTCGCGACAGCCTTTTGCTGATGGCCAATAGGCGCGCGTCGAGGCCAGCCCGTGCAGTCAAAAACCCGGCCGCTGCGCGGTTTGACGCCACAGGCGCCACTACAGCGTTGCCCCGCGGGGTCATAGAATGACGATGGCGTAGTGCCATCGCACCATGTAGGGAGGCCGTTGGGCAGGCAAACGCGGGCCGTGTATGAATAGCGGTTCAGATTCCGTAATCCATTCCAAGGCAGACGGATAGACATGACGATTCTCGACACCCTTCGGCGCTGGCTCGGTCGCGGCGGCCGTTCATCCGCACCGCGAAACGCCGATCGCGCACGCAGCGATCAGACGCCGGTCGAGGTGATCGACCTCGAGGGCGCGTTCGAAGCCCACCAGGCCGGCGCACGGTTCATCGATGTACGCGAACCCGGTGAATGGGCACAGGGGCATATCGCCGGCGCGGTGCATCACCCGATCGACGGGCTGGAAGCGCAGCCGCAAATCAGTGTCGCCCGCGACACCCCGGTGGTGACCTACTGTGCGGCCGGCATTCGGGCCGCACGCGGTGCCGCCGCACTGGCCGCCAGCGGCTATAGCGATGTGAAGGCGCTCGATGCCGGTTATGGCGACTGGCAGGCCGCCGGCTACCCGGTCGAGCACCCGGATAACGAAACCCACGCGTGAGCCGCCCTGCCCGGGTCGTGCTCGTGGGCGCCGGCCATGCCCATCTGCATGTCGCAGCCTATGCCCAACAACTCATCGACGCCGGCGCCGAGGTCACCCTCGTCGACCCGGGTAAGTTCTGGTACTCGGGCCGGGCGACCGGCATGCTCGGCGGCCGGTTCGACCCCGCAGACGATCAGATCGATGCCCGCGCGCTCATCGAAGCCAACGGCGGCGTGTTCGTAGCCGGGCGGGTCACGCGTGTGAATCGGTCCCAACGGCGCGTGCATCTTGCCGATGGACAAACACTCGACTACGACCGGCTATCGTTCAACGTCGGCAGCGGCGTGGCCAGCGACACGATCACCGGCTGTACGCCCGAGGCGAACTGCTGGCCGGTCAAGCCGATTGCCAATCTTGCGTCTCTTCGCGCCACGCTAAGCCAGGCATTCGCGGCCGGCGACGCGCCGCCCGTTGCTGTGATCGGTGGCGGCAACACCGGCTGTGAAATCGCCGCCAATATCGCCGCCCTGGCCCGACGCCATGCGCCGGCCGGGGCGCGCCCCGCCATCCGCCTGCTCCAGAGCGGCGAGACGCTGGCGCCGTCGCTGCCATCCCGCGCACGCAAACGGCTGGCCGAAAAACTGACCGACCTCGGCATCGACATTCAGTACCACCGGCAGATCACCGAACGCCGTGCCGGCGAACTGATCTGCGAAGATGGCGCACGCATTGCCGCAGCGCATGCCGTCATCGCCACCGGCCTGGTGGCACACGACTGGCTCGAACAGCTCGATCTCGCCTTCGACGACGGTCTGGTCGTCGACGCCACATTGCGCAGCATCGACGATCCGCGGGTATTCGCGGTGGGCGATTGTGCCCATGTCCGCGGCCATGCGCTGGCGCGCCTGGGCGTGTTCGGCGTGCGCCAGGCGCCGGTGCTGCTGGCCAATCTTCAGGCCAGCCTGGACGACGGCGCGCTCACCAATTACCAGCCGCAGTCGAAGTGGCTATCGATTCTGGATCTCGGCGACGGCACCGGACTGGCCACGCGCGGCCAGCACTGGTGGCTGGGCCGGAGCAGCGTCTGGCTCAAGCACTGGCTCGACCGCCGCTTTATCGAAAGCTATCGCGTTGACTGACGCCCGAGCGTGCGCAGCGGACCGCAGCAACCGCGTATACGGCGGCGCGTCGACGAAATGACTGCAAGCGCGCGGCCCGCAGGTTCACAGCCTTAAACACGACAAAGCGCAGCATACGCTTGCGTACGTGCATTGACGCGCACCGTACGGGCGCCGATATTGAGCGTTTTGCGCATCGGCGCCTGTGTTATGCATAGACTCGTGATTGCTGCTGTCATCGGGAGAGATACGTTGCCCTGTCGAGCCCTCATCCGCCGTGGAGGTCGTCGCTGATGGCCGCCGTGATCGACGCTATCGAATACATGCTGCCGGCGCGTACCGAATCGATCGAAGAAATCGCGGCGCGCTTTCCCAACTGGCCGCTGGAAAAGATCGCCGAGAAAACCGGCATCCGCGCGCGCCATGTAGCCTCAGACGACGAATGCGCCTCGGATTTCGGCGTCACCGCCGCGCGCGATCTGCTTGCACGTACGGGCACCGATGTCAGCGATATCGACTACCTGATCTTTTGCACCCAGACGCCCGACTATCTCGCGCCCACGACCGCCTGTCTGGTGCAGCAGCGCCTCGGTCTGCCCACGCATATCGGCGCGCTGGATATCAATCTCGGCTGTTCCGGCTATATCTATGCCCTAGGCGTGGCCAAGGCGCTGATCGAAACCGGCCAGTCCAAAAAGCTGCTGCTGATCACCGCCGACACCTACAGCAAGTTCGTCAATCCGGGCGACAAGAGCGTACGCGCGCTGTTCGGCGATGCCGCCGCGGCCACGCTCATGAGCGCCAGCGACGTCCATGGCGACGGCGCCGAGGCGATCGGCCCGTTCGTCTACGGCACCGACGGCTCCGGCGCCCAGGATCTGATCGTCCCCAACAGCGGGCTGCGCAACCGTGCCGTCGACCGCCCGGTCGAGGAATACACCGACCGCCACGGCAATACGCGTAGCGATCACAACATCTACATGAACGGGCGCGCGGTGATCGAATTCACCCTGCGCGAAGTCCCCAAGGCCATCGATGCACTCTGTGACAAGGCCGGCGTAAGCCTCGACGACATCGACGCCGTCGTGCCGCATCAGGCCAGTGCGACCGTGCTCGAAGGCATCCGCAAAAAGCTCGACCTGCCGGCCGAGCGCTTCGTGGTGTGCATGGAAGACATCGGCAATACCGTGTCCTGCAGCATCCCGATCGCTATCAAGCGCGCCGCCGCCAAGGGCCAGATCAAACCCGGCGCGTTGTTGCTACTGGTCGGCTTCGGCGTGGGGCTGTCCTGGGGCGCAACGCTGGTGCGCCTGCCCGACGACTTCGCCGCTGCCTGATCAGGCGCGGCCGGGCTAGGACACAAGCCAACGCATGGCCGGGCCGGCAAGCCCGAAGGCGACGATACCTGCCACCACGGCCAGGCCCACGCTGTGGCGCCAGCGTAGAACCACGGCCGTTGCCACCGCACCCACCGCGTAGCTCAACAACGTCTGCCACGACGGACTCTCGATTATCGGCCCGGCCAGGCTCGCCACGGCCAGGGCAACCAGCAACGCGGGGCCGGCGATTCGGATTGCCGGATGGTCGCCCGAAAGCAGCTTGAGCAACCGGCTGTCGGGCGACAGCAGAAACGGCAGAATGCGGCTGAACGCCGTCACCCCCGCCATGGCCGCAATGGCGATGAACAACGACCTGTCGGTCATGTCGCCTCCGACCGGTGAAGCCAGCCCGCCGCCGTGACCGCCACCGCCATGCCGGCTGCCAGAGCCAGGGCGATATTGCCGAGCCAGACAGCCACAAGTGCGGCGCCCGCGCCGGCCAGCAGCGGCGCGGCCGTTTCGCGGTTCAGGTTGTCCAGCGACAGCGCCAGAAACAGCGCCGGCAGGGCAAAATCCAGGGCATGGGTCAGCGCCGGCGCGGCGTGGCTGAGCACCGTGCCCAGCACGGCACCCAGGGCCGTGCCGGCAACCCAGGACAGATACGCTGCCGCGGCCAGACCGACGAGCCAGGCGGTCAACTGCCGCCCCGGCGTCGCATCACGCCGCGTGAGCGCGGTAGCGAACACCTCGTCGGTCAAGCCCATGGCCAGAGGCAAGCGCGCCGAAAGGCGCGCCGGGAATATGCGGCGTAGAAAAGCGCCGTAGACGATATGCCGCGAATCGATCAACGCACACAGGGCCACCACATACGGCCACGGCGTGGCGTCCTGCAACGCGGCCAGCAGAATGAACTGGCTGCCGCCGGCAAAGATCGCGGCCGAAAACAGCAGCGGCACATAGAATGGGTAGCCAAAGCTCGTCGCCGCGGCGCCGAAGGTGATCGCCACCGGCACATAGCCCAGACAGATCGGCCCCGCCGACTGCAGCCCGCGCACAAGACCGCGCCGACGGCTCATGTCGGCTGTGGCCCGGGATAGACGACCGACACGAGTGCGGCCGCGCCAGCGCTGCCGGCTTCGTAGCGATGCGCCCGATCGGCGACGAACGTACAAGCCTGCCCTGCCTGCAACACGGCACGCTCGGTCGGCGTTGCCACCGTCAGCGTGCCTCGAAGCGCCAGGACGTGTTCGCTCACGCCGGCGGCATGCCCGTCGGCCTGCCGGCATGCACCAGCGTCGAAGTGCATGCGAAACGTCTCGATCTTGCGCTCGGCGTCTTCGCGATCGACGAGCACCACCGACACCCCGGCAGCCGCCGATGCCTGCGGCGCGGCGCTCCCCACGAGTTCGCCATAGCCGACCTGAAGGCCCTGGGCGAGCTGCCATATCGTCTCGATGGTGGGGTTGCCCTCACCGCGCTCCAGATTCGATAGCGTGGACTTGCCGATACCGGTCAGCGCCGCGAGGCCCACCAGCGTCAGGCCGCGCTCGGTTCGAAACGCCTTGATGCGTTGGGCGAACTGCCGGTGCAGGTCCTGCGGGGTCGCGTTATCCATTGAAAACAAATCATTGGACCGAATTCCATTATATTGGAAATTCGGATCACCCCGCAAAACCTGTTTTCCCGCGCGCTCAGCCAGCGGCGCGGTACTCTGGGCGCACGGGCGCCACCTCCGCCCAACGGGCGGCCAGGCTTGCGGCACTGTCGGCCACCACGCCCCGGATATCGCGCGGATAGTCCACGTCCGCGGCCTCGCTTGCGCGTACGGCATGAAACTGGCCGTTGCTGGCGCGCAGTATCCAGCCGCTGTCGGTGCAGGCGTCGCTGACTAGAAATACCGCGCCGGGGGCGATGCTGTCCGGCGTGAGTTCAGTGGGCTGTTCGGTCACGCCCCACATACGGGTCTTGGCCACCGGCGAAATCGCATTCACACGAATATCGTGGGGCGCGCCTTCCAGCGCCAGCGCATTCATCAGCCCGACCGCCGCCATCTTGGTGGCGGCATAGGCCGCCAGGCCCGCCTGGGCATACTGCGGATAGAGGGCGCGATCCGAGGTGGTCAGCAGGATACGGCCATGGCCCTGCGCGACCATTGCCGGCCAGGCGGCCTGGACCAGCCAGGCCGGGGCGTTCAGATGAATGGCGGTGGCCCGGGCCAGAAAATCCGGCGTGAGCGTGTCGATGGCCTGATAGCCGACCCAGCCGGCATTGTGGATCACGCTGTCCAGGCGCCCGTGCCGGGCGAGAATACGCGCGACCAGCTCCCGGCAGCCCTCACGAGTTTCGATGACATCACTGGCCGGCTCGGCCGAATAGCCCGCGTCCTGCAACGTGGCGGCCGCTGCCGCGGCCACGTCGGGATCACGGCCGACCTCGTCGCCATCGGTGCCGGCGTCGTGCACGATGACATGCGCGCCGCGGGCGCCCAGCGCCCGGGCATAGGCCAGACCGATACCGCGCGCGGCGCCGGTGATCAGAACAATCCGTTGGTTGAAATCGAGCATGGGGCTGTCGTGCATCAGAATGTGCACGCCAGACTAAGCACCGCCCCAGCCGCCGACTAATACCTTTCACCCGGGCGGCCGATACCTGTCGCGTATCAGCCTCAGGCCTCGATGTGCAGGAAATTGCTCACCAACGGCGAGTCGCAGTCGGCACGGCGCGCCGCGGCCAGCTCGAACGCGGCCGCCGGGTCGGCGTCGAGAATGCGGTAATGCACTTCGTTGCTACGTACCGAGGCCATGCTGGCCGGCACGATCGCCACCCCCGCTTCGGCGGCGACCAGCGCAATCACGCCGTGAATCTGCCGCGCGCGTTGCACGATATCCGGCTCGAAGCCGGCGCCGTGACACAGATCCAGCGCGCGCCGGAAAAACCCACGGCCTTCATGCCCCGGCCAGAAGACGAAGGCCTCGCCGGCCAGATCGGCGACGGCGAGGTCGGTTTTGCTCGCCAGGGGATGATCCGCCGGCACCGCGATCGCCAGCCGGTCGCGATCGAAGGATTGCAGTATCAGTTGGCTGTCGTCGGCCAGCGGCGGCAGCACCACGGCCAGGTCGAGAGCCTGCTCATGCAGGGCTCGAATCTGGCCGGCGGTGGTTTCCTCGATCAGGTCGACACGCACCTGCGGCCAGGCACGCCGGAATGCCCGTACCGTAGCCGGCAGACGCCCGTACATTGCGCTGCCGACATAGCCGATACGCAGCCGCCCGGTCTGGCCGGCCGCGGCGGCGCGGGCCGCGGGTACACAGCGCTCGGCTGCGGCGAGGGTCTGGCGTGCCTGTTCGAGAAACGCCGCACCGGCCGCCGTCAAGTGGTTTTCGCGCGGGCCGCGCACGAGCAGCGCTTCGCCGACCTCGTCTTCGATACGCTTGATGGCCGCGCTCAATGGCGGCTGCGACATGTTCAGCCGGCGTGCTGCCCGATGAAAATGCAACTCCTCGGCGACCACGACGAACTGGCGCAGTTGGCGTAATTCAATCATCGGCTACAGCGCACCTCGGCCGGAAACCCGTCACGGCATGCGCGCCGTTCGCACGCCGAATACTGGCGCAGGTTACAGCGCGATCACTACCTTGCCCACGGTGCGCCCACTTTCGATATGTTCGTGGGCCGCAGCCGTTTCTTCGAGCGGGTAACGCGCGGACACATGGGGCAAAAGCGTCCCCGCATCGAGCATTGTAGCGATTTCGCGCATGTGCTCGCCGCTGGGAAAGACGTGCATGAAGTAGTTCACGACCAGCCCCTTGGCCTCGGCGGCCTCGCGGTCGCTTTCGACCAGGCCGGACGGCAGATTGATGATCGTGCCGCCGTCGCGCATGACGCTGACCGAGCGCTGGAATTGCGGCCCGCCCTGGGTTTCCAGACAGAAATCGATGTCGCCGATTTCATCCTCGAAACGCTGCGTTTTGTAGTCGATATGTTCGTCGGCACCGAGCGATTCGACGAACGCCCGGTTCTTGGCCGACGACGTAGCGATCACGTACGCGCCGAGGCGTTTGGCCATCTGCACCGCGAAATGCCCCACCCCGCCGCTGGCGGCATGAATCAGTACACGATCGCCGGCCTTGAGCTGGCCGAAATGGGTGAACGCCTGCCAGGCAGTGAGTGCGGCCAGCGTGCTCGCCGCGGCCGCCTCGTATGACACGCCCGCGGGAATGACGGCCAGTTCGTCGGCGGGCGCGGTCACGTACTGGGCATAACCGTTGGGTGGCAGCGGAAAGCGGATCATGCCGAACACGGCATCGCCTTCGTTCAGGTGCTTGACGTCATCGCCGACTGCGACGACTTCGCCGGCCACGTCCCAACCCAGAATCAGCGGCAGGGCATGTTCCAGCTGCGAGGCCAGCACTTCGCCCTGGCGGGTTTTCACATCCACCGGGTTCACGCTCACGGCGGCGGTTTTGATCAGCACCTCGTCGGGGCTACAGACAGGCATGGGACGCTCGCCCATCACGAGATTGCGGGCCGGGCCGAATGCTTCGAATTCAACGACTTTCATCAATCAACATCATGCATACCTGCGTAATGCAACTATAACCGATCGCGCCTACCCGCCGCGTGTCCGTGATTGCGCGTGATCAATGAACGCTTGAAAACCGCGCGCCTGCACGTAAATATGACCATCATTCACGCTGATTGTACGTCCGAACAGTCGGCGCGGGCATCTGGAACGATTCGATTCAACAACCGGGGCATGGCCCCATGCAGGCACGGGCACGCCTGCGCCACTGAAAAGAAACTGGGCCCCCGTCAATACCGATTGCCAATACGCAACATGACCCAGGAGCAAACAGTGACTGAACTTATTTACGTCGTGGACGACGACGATGCGGTACGCGAATCCCTGAAACGTCTGATCGGCGATGCCGGCTATCGTGTGCGCTGTTTCAAAAGCGCGGAGCGATTCCTCGAACGCCAGCCGCGCCACGAACATGAAAGCGGCTGCGCGATCGTGGATATGCGCCTGCCCGGCATGGACGGGCTGCAACTGCAACGCCAGATCAGCGCGGCCGGGCTGGCCGTGCGCACGATCTTCATGACCGGCAATGCCACGATTCGGCTCGCGGTCGAGGCCATGCAGCTGGGCGCGTCCGGCGTTCTGGCAAAGCCGGCACCGCCGGAGCGCCTGTTCGACGAGATCGACCGCTGCCTGCGCTGGACCCAGAGACAGCACGCGCAACAAAGCGACACCCGCGTCTATGCCCAGCAGTTGGCACGGCTCACGCCGCGCGAAGCCGAAATCGCCAGTGGCCTGGTCGCCGGGCTATCGACACGCCAGGTCGCGCTGATGCTCGGTATCAGCAAGCGCACGGCCGAAAGCCATCGGGCGAATATCATGGGCAAGCTGCATATCGGCTCGGTGGCGACACTCACCCGAATGGCCTGTCTGGCCACGCCGACATATACGCTACCGGCGTTCGACAAGGGGTGCAGCGGCCCCGGTGCGCGCACGTGAGATGCAGACCGGTCATCGGCGAAACGCGGCTATAGCAGCCGCTTTCGGCGTCGCGCTACCCGTACATTCCCCCAGCGGATTGTCACGATATACCGCGGCCCGAGGGCTGCCTATATTGCGCGACCGTTTTACGCCGACCGTCGTCTCATGTGGTCATTCATTTCCGCGCACGCGCCCGCGCTGACCGTGATCGTCACAGCGGTCACACTGATCGTGTGGACGGTTTACGGGCAGATCATGTCCGCCAACCAGCGCCGTCAGCAAAAACCGCAGCTGTTCATCAAACAGGCCAAGGGGCACGGGCCGGATTCGATCTGCCTGCTCAGCAACATGGGCAAGGAATCCGTCTATCTGCGCGCAGTGTTCATCGATCTGCATGATGCCGAGGGCGAATGTCATACCGGCAGCGTGGAAAAACAGTGGCAGGCCCAGCCGAGCGGCGCTGGCGCCGAAGCCATCGGCCAGGGGCCGATCGCCCCCAGCCAGCAGCTCGATCTCGGCCCGTTCGAATGGTTGCTGGCCGAAGCGGCCCGCAAGGCCGGCATGATCGAGGCTGAGGAGGATCTCGACCTCGCCCACGCGATCGACGCGTTCACGGTGACCGCGATCGTCACGGCCGGGCCGTATGAACAGATCGTCGGCGCCGAGCATCGGTTTTCCGTCGATGCCACGGGCCCGTCCATACGCGCCGATACGCATGGCACCCGATTACGGGCCTCAAGGCGTGATGCGCGCGCATTGGAGCACTACCTGCGGGCCATGACCGAAGCCGACCGGCGTACGCAAACCACCGGACATTCATAACCCATACACGACACGGGCCGCCGGCCCACAGAGCAAGGCAAACAATTTCATCATGTGGCAATGGATCAACGACAACGCCCAGGCGCTGTCTTTTTTCGCCAGCCTCGGCACGCTGGCCGTCTGGCTTTTCTATGCGCACCTGCTGTATTCCGGCTTTCGGCGCCAGCGCAAGGCCCGGATTCTCATCAACCAGGGCTGGGGCCAGCAGGTCGACTCCGTGTGCCTGATCAGCAACATGAGTCAGGAGCCGGTCTATATCCACAGCATCACGATGACCATTCGTGCCCAGGACAACGAATACACCGAGGCCATTACCGACTTCGACGAAGCCCAACCGCGCGATAGCGAAAATCACCCGCGCGAGGTGACCCGCCAGGGCCCGCTCCAGGTCGGCGAGCAGATGAACCTGGGCACCTTTCGTTCCTTGCTGCGCCAGACCGCGAAACGTCACAAGGACCTACGCGCCGACGAAAACCAGCCCCTGCGCAGCCTGTCGGTGCACAACTTCAAGGTGACGGTGATCGCCAGTTACGGCCCCGAAGGCGGCGTGATCGGCGCGCAGCGCAAGTTCCTGGTCCGCGGCGACGACAACCAGCTCATGCGCCCGGTGGCCATCGCCACCAAGCGCATGACCAAACGCAACGCCCGCCAAAGACTCCAGCAATGGCTCGAGCAACAGCTCGATGACAGCGATGGCTAGCGATTGCGGTGTTTTCAGTCGCCGCTGAGGCCGTATTTATCCAGCCGGTAGCGCAGCGCGCCGCGGCTCAGGCCCAGTCGGCGCGCGGCTTCGGAGATGTTGTGTCGCGTGTCGGCAAGGGTGCGTTCGATCAGCGCGCGCTCGGAGTCGGCCAGCGTGGACACCGGCGTACCGGCATGGGCTGCCGCCGTCGGCTCGCGCCCCGTAGGCTGCGCCTCGGGCAGCTGTAGATGCACGGCTTCGATCACGTCTTCGGCGTGCACGAGCACCGCGCGTTCGATCACATGCCGCAGCTCGCGGACATTGCCCGGCCAGGTATGCGCGCGCAGCGCAGCCCGCGCCGTTTCGGCAAGCGTGGGTACGGGCTTGGCATAGCGTTCGGCGGTACGCGCGACGAAATGGTCGGCCAGCGCGATCACATCCGCGCCGCGCTCGCGTAGCGGCGGCAGATGCAGCGTGAGCACATTGAGCCGGTAGTACAGATCTTCGCGAAAATCCCCGGCTGCCATCATCCCGGCCAGGTCACGATTGGTCGCGGCCACGAACCAGGCCTCGATATCGTGCTCGCGATCGCCGCCAATCTCGCGCGCGGTACGCGACTCCAGCGCGGTAAGCAGCTTGGCCTGGAGCGCCAGGGGCAGCTCACCGATTTCGTTGAGAAAAGCGGTGCCCGCGCCGGCTGCGGCGAGCAGCCCACGCCGGGCGCGATGGGCGTTGGTGAAGGCGCCTTTTTCATGCCCGAACAGTTCTGCCTCGACCAGATCGCGCGGCAGCGCGGCACAGTCGACCTGCAGGAACGGCTCACTCGCGCGCGGCGATCGCGCATGCAGCAACCGTGCGACGCGATCCTTGCCGGTGCCGGTTTCGCCGGTGAGCAGTACGTTCGGCGGTGCCTCACCCGCGCCCAGGGCAGCGATTCGATCGAGCTGGGCGTACAGCGCCTGCATCGCCGGGCTGTCGCCGATCAGCCGGTCGTCCGGCGTATGCCCGTCGGGGCACGCCTGCTGAGATGCGGGCGTCTGCCGCGCCAGCGCATCGCCCACGACCCGATGCAAGGCCTCGAGATCGAGCGGTTTCCTGAGAAAATCCACCGCGCCCAGGCGCATGGCCGCGATGGCATCCTCGAGTTCGCCATAGGCGGTCATGACGACCGCGGGGATGTCTGGCAACTCGCCGCGCAGCCAGTCGAGAAAATGCAGGCCGTAGCCATCCGGCAGGCGCAGATCGAGCACGGCCAGATCGGGCGGGCGGCGACGCGCGGCCAGCTTGGCATTGGCGATGTTTTCGCAGATCGCCACCGTATAGCCGTCGCGGCGCAGGCGCCGGTCCAGCGCGCGGGCGAGCGCGCCCTCGTCTTCCAGCAACAGAATATGGGCACGACTCATGGCGTGTCGCTCACGGGCAGATGGATACGCACACAGGTGCCGCCCGCGTCCCCCGGCTGATAGTCGAGCGTGCCGCCGTGCGCCTGAATGATCTTGTAGGCGAAGGGGATTCCCAGACCGGTGCCCCGCCGCTTGGTGGTACGTAACGGCGCGCTCGAATGCGGGTCCGGCACCACCGTCATGCCCGGGCCAGCGTCAACGATATCCAGGCGCGCCTGACCGGCGTCGGTTCGGCCGGTGGTGACCGTGATTCGCGAACCGGCCGGCGAGGCTTCGAGCGCGTTGGCGAGCAGGCCGTGTAGCGCCTGTTCGAGCAGCGGCGCATCCGCATCGACCGTCACCGGCGCACGCTCACGCGCCAGTTCGATATCGGCCGCGGCCAGCCGCCCGCCGAGCGCTGCGATTGCGCCATCGACGATGGCATCGAGCGACGTTTGTTTACGCTCGAGATCGAGCGGATGCAGATAGGTAAGCAGCGCATCGAGCCAGCGTTCCAGCCGGTCGGCCGCGTCCATGATGTCGGCGCCGGTTTCCTCGACATCGTCGACCGTGGCCTGGCGGTCCAGCATCTGGGCATTGGCACGAATACCCGCCAGCGGATTACGGATGTTGTGGGCGATCACCGGCACGAGCGCGCCGAGCGCCGCTTCGCGCTCGCGTTCGACCAGCGCCTGGCGCTTGTGTTCGAGTTCCGCGGCCATCGTATTGAGCGTATCCGCGAGATGGCGGACCTCGGCCACGCCTTGCGGGCGCAGGCGATAGTGCAGTCGGCCCTGGGCGATTTCGCGGGTGCCGGCCACCAGCCGTTCGAGCGGGCGCAAAAACTCGCGCACAAAACGCCGGTTGAGCCAGAGCGCGAGCGCAATGCCGCAGAGCAGCGGCAACCATGCCAGCCACGGCGCCATGCGGTTCCACAGCCCCATGCGCTCGGCCAGGGCATCGCGGCGCGCGGCGACTTGCTGTGTGAGCTGGCTGTAGGCGTTTTCGAAATCGCCGGTCTGCCAGGTATCGAACGCGGTTTCGTCGGCATCACTACCCGGCGTGGTCACCACCCGGTTCATGGCTGCGAGGATCAAACCATAGGCGGCTTCCATGCGTGCGATGCTGGCTTGTTCGTCCGCAGTGTCGGCCACGCGACGCATTCGATAGAAATGCTCGTCGATGCGATACAGCCGTTGCCAGTAGTCATCGCGCGGGCCGTCTTCGCGCAGCGTGTCGACGGCCTTGATCTGGCGATACAGATCGCCGCGCACGGCCTGGGCCTCGATCAGCAGTTCGTTGAAGCGCAGCGACCGCTGATAACCCGCCTGCCAGAAACTTGCCCAGAGCGCGCCGAGACCGGCCGCGGCCATCAGTACCAGCAGTAACGCAAGCTGATAGCGCCGGATCAAGCGCTTGAGCGAATCGGCAGGTCGAACAATCATCCCGCGAGTCTAGGGCCTGTTGCGGTTTCAAACGAGTCCGCGCCGAGTGGCCAATATTGGCCAGCCAGATCGGCCACTATTCGCCATCCTGGCCAACCACGGGCCGCAGCCGGCGTATCGGTGCCAGGCGTTGAAAAAGCACTTGGCGCACAACCGCTTGGCGCGCGAACCACCGTACTGGCGCTGGCACGGTCGATGCATTGATCCAAAGGCCACTTACGACAACACCAAGGAGATCGCGATGAAACAGTGGACGACCCCGAAGGCCCACGACCTGCGTCTGGGCTTCGAAATCACGATGTACGTCAACAACCGCTAAACCGGTTGTCGCGTACAGCAAAGGGGGCTTCGCGGCCCCCTTTCTCGTGCGCATCGAGCCAATCATGAGCGCGACCCACCCCACGCTGCCCACCCGTCACGACGGCGAAACGCCGGCCCGCCCGCTATGGCTGCTGGCCGAGCTGACCTATGCCTGTCCGCTGCAATGCCCCTACTGCAGCAATCCGACCGAGATGGCGCAGATCGGGCGTGAAATCTCGACCGAAGACTGGAAGCGCGTGCTGCGCCAGGCCCGCGGCATGGGCGCGGCCCAGCTCGGCCTGTCCGGCGGCGAGCCGCTGGTACGCAAGGACCTTGAGGAAATCGTCGCCGAAGCTCGACAGCTCGGCTACTACAGCAACCTGATCACCTCTGGCATCGGCATGGACGATGCCCGCGTGCAACGCCTCGCCGAGGCCGGGCTGGATCATATCCAGATCAGCTTTCAGGCCAGCAATGCCGAGCTGAACAACTTCCTCGGCGGCAGCGACAGCTTCGAAAAGAAGAAGGACATGGCCCGGGCGATCAAGCGCCACGGCTATCCAATGGTGCTCAATATCGTGCTGCACCGAAAGAACATCGACGATATCGAAGAGATCATCGCCATGGCGGAGGCGCTCGATGCCGACTATGTGGAACTGGCCAACACCCAGTACTACGGCTGGGCCTGGCACAACCGCGATGCGCTCATGCCCACCCGCGAACAGCTCGCCCATGCCGAACGCGTGACCACGGCGTATCGAGAACGCGGCGGCGCGATGAAGCTCTATTTCGTCGTGCCCGACTACTACGAAGACCGACCCAAGGCCTGCATGAGCGGCTGGGGCGATATCTTTCTCACCGTCGCGCCGGACGGCGTGACCCTGCCCTGCCACGCCGCGCGCCAGCTACCCGGCCTGGAATTCCCGAACGTGGTCGACCACGACATCGACTGGATCTGGGGCGAATCCCCCGCCTTCAATCATTTCCGCGGCTACGACTGGATGAAGGAACCCTGTCGCAGCTGTTCGGAAAAGACGAAGGACTACGGCGGCTGCCGCTGCCAGGCCTATATGCTCACCGGCGATATGTACGCCACCGACCCGGTGTGTGCGAAATCACCCGAGCACCATCTCGTCACCGACGCGGTCGAGCGCGCGAACGCACAGCCGGCCGAAGCCCCTGCGGCCCAGCCGATCGTGTTTCGGAATCCCAAGAATTCGAAGCGACTGCATGGATCACGGGTGGCACGCGAGGGGCCGTAAACCGCCCGGCGCGAATCAAACCGTTGCCGCCGGACTCGCCGAGTAGGGTTTTCCGATCAGTCGATATCCAGATCGTCGAAATGCCGCAGCGGCTCCATGCACTGATGGAGCGGGCGGATAACGAATATGCCGTGCGCACGGGCGCGATAGAAAACTACGGTAACGGTGATCTTGGCGAAGTCTTCCAGCGCCCGGTTCAAAAGCCTATACCGTGGCGATGCTTCACCCGGTCGGCAATATCTCGCAGCGTTTCGTCGCTCTCGCCGCTGCGTTCTCCGGCTTCTACAGCCGCGCGAAGCGCACCATTCGCCTGCTCCCGGCGTGCGAACAAACGCAATGCGCAGCGCACGACTTCGCTTGTCGAGCCGTAGCGGCCCGAGTCGACCAGTTGGCCCACGAACTCATCCATCCGAGAACCGATGGTGATACGGATCGTCCTGACCATGTAACGACGCCGCTGTGTGATTTATTCACACAACATAGCAAAGCCGACCGACCCGGGAACGCTTGCTTATCCGCTTCAAGAAAACCGCGGAACGCCCGATCTATCGCACTTGGCTCAAGCCAATATGACCCAACCGTGGGAGGCGGCAAGCTTCAAGAAATCGTGTACATCAGATGTGACCTCGGCCCCGGCGAACGCCGCCGAGAGATCGTCACAGATCGCTTGCACGGAGCGCTGGCCGTCGCAGCGCTGCAGGATTTCCGCCGCACTTTCGTTGAGGGTGATCATGCCTTCCGGGTAGAGCAGCACGTGGCAGTCCTGGGCCGGTTCGAACTGCAGGCGGTGGCCGCGGGCGATGCACGGCACGGCGTCGGCGCTGATCGTTTCCGGCATGCTCATCGGCCGGGCTCCGGGCAGCTGTGGTACGGCGGCATATCTTCGACATAGGCCATCCACATGGCATCGAGCATGCTCCAGAGCACGTCGAGCTTGAACTGCAGAATCGATAGCGCCTGTTCCTGCTGTGCACGGGTGACGAAATGGTCGAGCGTGACGCGCAGGCCGTGTTCGACATCACGCCGGGCTTCGGACAGGCGCTTGCGGAAATAGCTCAGGCCGGCATCGTCGATCCAGGGGTAGTGATCGGGCCAGCCGGTCAGGCGCTGCTGGTGGATTTCCGGGGCGAACAGTTCGGTGAGCGAGGAACAGGCCGCTTCCTGCCAGGTGGCCCGCCGGGCGAAGTTCACGTACGCATCCACGGCGAAACGCACGCCGGGCAACAGGTCGGTAAGATTCTGTACGCGCTGACGATCCAGGCCCGTGGCTTCGGCCAGCATCAGCCAGGCTTCGATGCCGCCGGTTTCGCCCGGCGCACCGTCGTGGTCGATGATGCGCTGGACCCAGAGCTGGCGTGCGGCCGGGTCCGGGCAGTTGGCGAGCACGTTGGCATCCTTGATGGGGATACAGACCTGATAGTAGTAGCGGTTGAGCACCCAGCCGCGGATCTGATCCGGCGTGCAGCGGCCTTCGTGCATCATCCGGTGATAGGGATGATGAATGTGATAACGCGCGCCGAGTGCCCGCAGGCGGGCTTCGAACTCGTCGCGCGGCCAGGCTTCGCGCTCGTCAATCGCAACGCTCACAGTTTCAGTTCCATGCCGTCATGAGCCACTTCCACGCCCGCGTTTTCGACCGTGGCGCGCTCGGGCGAATCCGGATCGAGAATGGGATTGGTGTTGTTGATATGGATGAGCACCCGACGCTTGTCGGGGAAATTCGCCAGCCAGGCCAGCATGCCGTTCTCGCCGGACTGCGGTAGATGGCCCATGGCGGCCGCCGGCTTTTTGCCCACGCCCTGGTCGATCATCTCGGTTTCGGTAAAGAAGGTACCGTCGACGAGCAGGCAGTCGGATTCGCGGGCGACGGCGGCGATGGTGTCGTCCGGCGCGCCGAGGCCGGGGGCATAGAACAGCGTGCCGCCGGTGGCGTCGTCGGTGACCAGCAGGCCGATGTTGTCGCCCGGGTGCGGATCGCCTCGATGCGGCGAATAAGGCGGTGCGGCCGAGGACAGCTCGACTGCACGAAACGACAGCCCGGGCACGCCATCGATCGCAAAACGTTCAGCGGCGGTATCGATCTCGTGCCAGTCCACGCCGCAGTAATGCGAAAGCACGTTGAACAGCGGCAGGCCGGTGGTCAGGTCTTCGTAAACGGGACGTGTTGACCAGACGGGCAGCGTGTCGCCCTCGCGCAGAATGATCAGCCCGGTGGCGTGATCGATCTGGCTGTCCATGAGCAGCACCGCGCCGATGCCGGTGCCCCGCGTTTCCGGCGCCGGGCGAAGTGCTTCGAAATCGAGTATCTGCTGGCGCACGTCGGGCGAGGCGTTGACCAGCAGCCAGTGCTCATAGTCCGCGCTGACCGCGATCGACGACTGGGTGCGAGCCTCGGCACGGGTCGTGCCCTCGTGGAGCTGGCGGTTGAGCCCGACATTGGTGTTCCACTGCGGAAAGCCGCCACCGGCGGCCGATCCGAGTACGCGTACATACATGACGTCATCCTGGGACAGTTTCGACCGGGCGAATCAGGCAGGAGTCGTGCCAGCTGCAACCGGCGTGCTATACGTCCCTGAGAACGCAGCGCTCGCCCACTTCAGCGCCTGGCCGATGGCGCAATCGCGTGTTTTTTCATCTTGCGATAGAGCGTGTTGCGGCTGGTGGCGAGCTGGGCCGCAGTCCGCGACACATTCCAGCCGTTGTCTTCCAGCGCAGCCAGCAACGCCTCGCGCTCGGCGCTGGCGAGCGGGTTGTCCGACCGGCCGGCAACGGCTTCGTCCGCGTTGTCAGCCGCAGCCGCGCGCTCGCCTGCGTCGAGGATTTCCGCGGGCAGATCGCCCCGGCGCACGAGATCCTGCTCGCACAGCGCGAGCGCGGTGCGCATGACATTGCGCATCTGGCGGATATTGCCCGGCCAGTCGTAGCCAAGCAGCGCCGCCATGGCGTCTTCGGCGATTCGGATCGCTGCCGTGCCGTCGTGTTCGCTGGCGATGACCGAGCGCAGCAGCGCCGCGCGATCGGCACGTTCACGCACCGCCGGCAACGTGAGCGTGATCCCGTCGAGCCGGTAGTAGAGATCGGCGCGAAAATCACCGGTGGCCACCTTCGCGCCCAGGTCGGCATGGGTGGCCGAAATCACGTTCAGATCGAGCGCGATGGGCGTATCGCCGCCCAGCGGCACCACCTCGCGTTCTTCGAGCACGCGCAGCAAACGGGTTTGCAGGGCCAGCGGCATATCGCCGATTTCATCGAGAAACAGCGTGCCGCCCGAGGACTGCAGAATCTTGCCGCGCATGCCTTCGCGGCTGGCGCCGGTAAACGCGCCCGGCTTGTAACCGAACAGCTCGGCTTCGATCAGGCTTTCCGGGATCGCGGCACAATTGACGGCCACGAATGGCTGGGCGGCACGCGCGCTGGCCTCGTGGAGGGCACGCGCGAATACCTCCTTGCCGGTCCCGGTTTCGCCGCGCAGCATGATCGCGATCCGCCGGTCGACCACGCGTTCGGCACAGCGCACGTTTTCTGCCATGCGGCGATCGCCACCGGCGAGTTCCGCCAGTGTTGGTCGGCGGCTTCGAGCGCGTGCGGGGATCTGCAGACTGCGTGGCGCGCCCAAGGCCGGCGTGCGTGCCGGAGCGACCACGCGGGCATAGTAGCGGCGCCCGCGTGAGCGATCGTGCAGCGGCCAGACCGTCTGGCCGGATGCCGCGCCATCCAGCGCCTGTGAGTCGATATCGAAGAGTTGTTCGATCGCCTGACCGACGAGTCCAGCGCGTGTGTCCATCCCCAGTTGCAGCGCGGCGTTGTCGTCGGCGGCGACGATACAGCCCTGCTCGTCCAGGGCGATGAGCCCGTCGTGGATCAGGCCCACGAATTCGGGCCGGCCATGAAAACGCAGTATCCGCGATGCGCGATGGGCATTCACGAACAGCGTCTTCTCGATCAGCCGCGCCGACATGCTCACCAGCGCGACCGTATGCATCTGACCGGCGCGCGTGCCTTCGCATTGCACCGACGAGGCATCGAGCACGGCCAGCAGCTCGCCGCCCGCATCACGAATCGGCGCGGCCGAACAGCTCAGCCCCGAGTGGCGGACCGCGAAATGGTCGGCGCAGTGGATGACCACCGGTCGTTGTTCGACGATGCAGGTGCCGATGCCATTGGTGCCCTGGCGCCACTCGCTCCAGTTGGCGCCGTCCCACAGCCCGGCCGCGCGAAAATCCGAGCGTAGGGCCGATTCCATATGGTTGTACAGAATCACGCCCTGGGCATCGGTGAGCATGAGCGCATAGCCGGAACCGGCGATCTGGGCGGCGAGGTTGCCCATTTCGTGGCTGGCGATCGAGACCACCTCGCCGAGCTGATCGCGGTGGGCGCTCAACTGGCTACGCGAGACCACATCGAGTTCGATACGGGCCGGGTCGAGCCGGTAGTCGCGAATACAGCGGTTCCAAGATCCCGTGACGAGATCGGCCGAATCGCCATGCGCTATCGCCGCCGACGGATGCGTCGCCAGATCGACCATCGCTACTCCTCGCAGACACCGTGTCTTGCACACGCCGTCGAATTCATATCGCCCGCTTTTGGCTGCGGGTCTGACTCGGTTCTAGCAGGTTCGCCTGGCGCAGACAAGCCGCTGTCACGGGCCCGACACATCCTGCAACACCGCTGTACCGAAAACGTGACAGTCGCGGCGGCGCGGTGTGCCCAATGCCGCGCGCAAGTCGTTGATTCAGCGATAACCCGTGTATGGCCTGAATCTTGCGGTTGGGGCAGTGGTGTCGTCGTCTACCGCGACGAACGCAATCAAAACAAATGCGCCGCGCATGCCGCCGGCGCGATTAAATCAATGGAGGAGAAACCAATGTGTGCAGTCGCCGCATCCGAAGTCTCGCTTGAACCCAGCGTCCGGGAATTCATCGACAGTCCACGCAAGATGCTCATCGACGGCCAGTGGGTGGCCTGCGAGTCGGGCGAGACCTTCGATGTCTACAACCCGTCCAACGATCAGGTCATCGCCCAGGCGCAATCGGCCACCAAGGTGGATGTCGACAAGGCCGTGAAGGCCGCGCGCCGTGCCTTCGACGACGGCCCGTGGACGCGCATGGCACCCGCCGAACGCCAGCGTATCGTCTGGAAGATCGGCGATCTGATCATGGATTATCAGGAAGAGCTGGCCCAGCTCGAATCGCTGGACAACGGCAAGCCGATTTCCATCGCCCGTGCTGCCGACGTGCCGCTGGCTGCGGAGATGTTTCGCTACATGGCCGGCTGGGCGACCAAGCTCAACGGCGAAATGATTACCCCCACCGTGCCCTATGCGCCCGGTGCCGAATGGCATGCCTATACCCGGCGCGAACCGGTGGGCGTGTGCGGCCAGATCATCCCCTGGAACTTCCCGCTGCTCATGGCTGCCTGGAAACTCGCCCCGGCGCTGGCTACCGGCAATACCATCGTCATGAAGCTCGCCGAGGAAACCCCGCTGTCGGGGCTCAAGCTCGCCGAGATCATGCAGGAAGCCGGTGTGCCGGACGGCGTGGTCAACATCATCACCGGCTTCGGCGAAGAAGCCGGCGCACCGATCGCCGCCCATCCGATGGTCGACAAGATCGCCTTTACCGGCTCCACCGAAGTGGGCCGGCTGATCGTCGATGCCGCCAAGGGCAACCTCAAGAAGGTATCGCTGGAGCTGGGCGGCAAGTCGCCGAACATCGTGCTCGACGACGCCGATCTGGAAAAAGCCATTCCGGGTGCGGCCAACGCGATCTTCTTCAACCACGGCCAGTGCTGTGCCGCCGGTTCGCGGCTGTTCGTGCATGAAAAGGTCTACGACCAGGTGGTCGAAGGCGTGGCCGAATTCGCCCGCAACATCAAGCTCGGCCCGGGCCTCGACCCCGAAACCCAGATGGGCCCGCTGGTATCGCGTACCCAGTTCGACCGCGTGACCGGCTATCTGGAATCCGGCAAGAGCCAGGGCGCGAAAGCCGCAGCGGGCGGCGAACGCGGCGACGGCGATGGCTATTTCGTCAAGCCGACCGTGCTTACCGATGTATCCGACGATATGAAAGTCGTCCAGGAAGAGATCTTCGGGCCGGTGGTCACGGCGACGAAGTTCTCCGATTTCGACCGCGACCTGGTCAATCGGGCCAACGACACCGTGTTCGGCCTGGCCTCGGGTATCTGGAGTCAGGATATCGGCCGCGCGCACAAGCTGGCGTCCCGACTGCGGGCCGGCACCGTCTGGGTCAACTGCTACAACATCTTCGACGCGGCGTTGCCGTTCGGCGGTTACAAACAGTCCGGCTGGGGCCGCGAAATGGGCGCCCAGGTGCTCAACAACTACACCGAAACCAAGACCGTGACGGTGTCGTTGTAACCAGGCACACGGCCGCCGCGCCCCCTCGGCGGCTGTGCACCCGAAGCCGGCTGCGCCCCCTGCAGCCGGCTTTTCTTTTCAGGTTGATGTATGTATGAAACCCAGTTGTCCGCGCGCACCAAGCAGGTTGGCCGCAAATTAACGCGAATACACGCGAATAAGGCAGAAGACAAAACGCTCGGCGCTAAAGGGGCGCCAAAGCCAGCCCGCTGACGAAGCACGCTGTGTGTGCAGTTCCGTCATCGACCGTGAGATGGCTTCGTTCTTAAGACGAACCGCAGATTACACAGATGAAAAAGCGCGCCACCTGACAGCCAACGACCGTGATTGACCGTCTTCGATCTGCGTGATCTGCGTCGATCTGCGGACCTTTTCCCCTGGCCACTGTCACCCGAGCCAGGTAGGCAGTAGCCAGCACCGCGATCGCCCACTATGGCGAAATAAGAAAATCTGCGTAATCTGCGCAATCTGCGGATAAATGGCTTCCAGGTTATCTATGAAACGCAGCGTGCTTGTCTCGAGCAAGCAGGTTGGCGGCCAGCAAGAGCCCGACCGCTCGAAGGCCGAAGAGCTTGTGTCTACGCCGCAGGCCGAACGTTGCACATAATCAAGAGTTTTCTTTTGCCGCCGCCGGGTTGGCGCACCCGGAGCGGTATTCGATTACGCTATCGTAGAGCCCAATGCGTACTCGAATGCGTCAGGAGTTTGCCATGCCCAAGCAGCCAATCCGGGTTCTGCTCGTCGACGATCATGCCGTCGTACGCGCCGGCTATGCGCGTCTGCTCAAGCTGGCCGGCGATATCGAAGTGGCCGGCGAGGCCGACAGCGGCGAACGCGCCTATGCCCTGTGTCGCGAGGGTAAATTCGACGTGATCGTCATGGATCTGTCGCTGCCCGGCATGAGCGGGATCGAAACCACGCGGCGGATCTGCAGCCGCCACCCCGGCACACGCGTGCTGGTGTTTTCGGTGCACGAAGAAGCCATCTTCGTACGCCGCGCACTGGCCGCGGGGGCGACCGGCTATATCGGCAAACGCGCGGTCGCAGATGTACTGATCGAGGGCGTACGCGAGGTCGCACTGGGGCATCAATACCTCGACGCGAACCTCGTCGACGCCGAGCCGTCCGCGCAAGATCCGGCCAATCCGCTGGCCTGCCTGTCGTCGCGCGAGTTCGAAATCTTCCGGCTGCTGGCCTCGGGCGCGAGCGTGAACGACATTGCCGAAGAACTGTTCGTCAGCCCCAAGACCGTGGCCAACCATGCTTCGCGCCTGCGCGCGAAACTCGGCGTCGGCGGCACGGCCGACCTGACCCGACTGGCGATACGCACTGGTGTCGTCGCACTCTAGCGCCCACCAAAGCGCAGGCGAGGCCCGCGCGGCGCGTACACGTCTGCGCCTACGTCAGCGGCTGATGATCGCGGTCACGCTGCTACTGGCCCTGGTACTCGGTGCGGCTGCCTGGCTTGCGATACACAACGCCCGCGATGCCATTGCCGAAGAAATGCAGGCCAGCGTGACCCTCGCGGCCGATCTGGTCGAAAACAGTATTCGCAGTGACGGCGAAGCCCTGGCCGCGGCACGCCGGCTGGCCGGCATCGGCCATCTGCGCCATTTGTGCCTGTCGCTGGTCGCACGCGACAACCGTTCGGCACCACCCTGCGAGCCGGTAGCGAACGCCAGCGCGCCGCGCTGGTTTGCGGCGTTGACGCGCCCTGCCACATTGCCCGAGCGGCGGCTCGCGGTCGCGCCCGACTACGCCGTGCGCATCCTGGCCGACCCGGACGACGAAATTACCGAGGCCTGGCAGGACACACGCGGCCTGCTGGCGCTGCTCATCGTGTTCTACCTGGCCACGATCGCCGTGGTCTATCGCCTGTTCGGACGCGCACTGGTCCCGGTACGGCGTATCGATGCCGCGCTCGCACGTATCGAACATGGCGACTACGCGATCCGTCTACCGCGCTTTGCCCTGCCCGAATTCGACGGCATCGCCGCCCAGTTCAATCACATGGCCGCCACCCTCGATGCCGCGCAGAAGGAAAACCGGCGCCTGCGCGAACACTCCCTGCGTATTCAGGAAGACGAACGCCACCGAATCGCACGCGAACTGCACGACGAACTCGGTCAGAGCCTGACCGCGATTCGCGCGGATGCGGCCGGCATTCTCGCCCGCGGCGACAAACTGCCCGCGGGCGTGGCCGAATCCGCCGAGGTCATCTCCCAGGTCGCCGGGCGCATCTATGACCAGACGCGTCTGATGATGCGTCGCCTGCGCCCGCCGGGGCTCGACGAACTGGGCCTGGATGCAGCCCTCGAAGACCACATCGCCAACCGCCAGCGCAGTCATCCCGGCGTCGCACTCTCCTACAACGGCGACGAACAGCTGGCCGGCATCGCCACGCCGATTGCCATCCACATTTTTCGTCTGATCCAGGAGGCGCTCACCAATGCCCTGCGCCACGGCGCGCCTACCCGGATCGATATCGACCTCGCGCTCAGCGGCCATACCGTGCACGTGGACATACGCGACGACGGCCACGGGTTCGATGTCAACGGCTATCGCCCCGGGCTGGGGCTGTCCGGCATGGCCGAACGTATCGATCTGCTCGGCGGTCATCTGCATATCGACAGCCGCTGCGGCCACGGCACCCATATCCACGCCGAAATCCCGCGCTCGCACAGCTGATACGCCGTCTGTGGCTTCTTTCCTCGAACAAGAAAGATTGTCCGCGAATGAACGCCAATAAACGCGAATGGATGACGGTTCGCGTGGGCGGCCGTTCACGACTGCGGGCTTCGTTGCGCGGTAGCCATCTATAAATTTCAGCGTACGGCCTGAAGCGGTGCACATGCCGCGGGGCTTGCCTGCCTTCATTCGCGTTTCTTCGCGTTCATTTGCGGACAAGATGCTTGTCTCGGTCCGGCTCGCGGCGCCGCGCCGCCGCGTAAACAGGACGTCGCCTTCAAGAAAGAAAACGGTCCGCGAATGCACGCCAATGAACGCGAATGGAAGACGGTTTGCGTGGCCGGTCATTCCCGAATACGGGCTTCGTTACATCTGAATTGTTCATAAATTTCAGCGTACGGCTTGGAGTACTGAATACATCCCCCACACCGGCCTGCCTTCATTCGCGTTTATTCGCGTTCATTTGCGGACTAGATATTTGCTGGACCCGGCTCGTGGCTTCGCGTTCAGTCGCGGCCAGGACGCCTGCCTGAACACGGCTGGCTGAGTGGTCGGCATCATCAATAAGTCGGAGCCATCCCGTGCCCGACCAAAATTGGGAAGATTTCCCATTGAGCGCCGGACACCGCCGGGCAAGACTCGAACAAGAAAAAAAGAACAAACGGGGGAGTCATGGATTATCGACAAGGGCTGGGCCTGACGCTGGGCACGGCATGTCTGCTGGCCGGGCAAGCCACACCCGCGCAGACACTCGAACTGCGCGGCATCGACGTCATCGGCGCCACACCGTTCGCCGGCAGCGAAGTCGATGCCGAGCGCTATCCGGCCAACGTGCAACATGCGGACAGCCAGGAAATCGAGCGCGCCGAGACGCTCAATCTCAACCAGTACCTGCAACAGGAGCTGGGGAGCGTCCACGTCAACGACGCCACCAACAACCCGTTTCAGCCGGATTTGAACTATCGCGGCTATACCGCCTCGCCGCTGCTCGGCCTGCCGCAGGGGCTGTCGATCTATCAGGACGGCGTGCGTATCAACGAGCCCTTTGGCGATACCGTCAACTGGGATCTGATTCCGCAGGTGGCTATCGATTCCATCGATCTCATCCCGGGCGCCAATCCGTTGTTCGGCCAGAACACCCTCGGTGGGGCGCTGTCGGTGAAAACGAAGACCGGCTTTACCTACGAAGGCGCCGAGGCCGAAGTCTTCGGCGGCGACTTTGGCCGCTTCGGCGGCCATGTACAGGCCGGTGGCAACAACGGCACCGAGGCCTGGTATTTCGCTGCTCAGGGCATGTCCGAGAACGGCTGGCGCGATTTTTCCGATTCCGACGTGGCCCAGCTGTTTACCCAGTTTTCCACGCTCACCGACCACAGCACGCTGGATTTCTCGATCACCGCGGCCGACAACAGCCTGCGCGGCAACGGCGCCATCCCGGCCGAACTCGCCGAGGCAGAGGGCCGCGATGCCGTATTCACCTATCCGGACGAAACCAAGCCCGAAATGGTGATGTTCAACCTGCGCGGCACACGCGACTACAGCGACGATTTCACCCTCGCCTGGGGCGCCTATTATCGGCGCAACGAAATCGATACCTTCAACGGCGACGGCTCCGAATTCGAAGACTGCGAAGACGCGGCCAACGGCGGGCTGTTGTGCGAAGAAGCCGAAGACGGCGGCGACGAGGAAGTGGTCGTCGATGCCGACGGCAACCCCGTGCTGGCCAGCGATGCGGTGATCGGCGGCACCGAAAACAGCTCGCGCACCAAGGAAAACGGCTTCGGGCTGAACCTGCAGGGCCGCCAGAACGGCGTGCTCGGCGGCGAGCTGATCGTGGGCACCAGCCTCGACTATGCCAGCAGCGATTTCTACCAGCAGACCGAACTGGCCAGCCTTACCGAGGACCGCGGCACGGTGGGCAGCGGCATTCTCTCCGGCGAATCGCTGACCGGCGTGTCGGCGCACAACAGCACCGCCAGCCTGTTCTTTCTGCAACGCGTGCCGATTACCGACGCACTCGAAGGCACGCTTGCCGGGCGTTACAACCGCACCGCTATCTCCCTGCACGACACCTCCCCCGAGGTGGAAGGCGGCGACGATGACGACGACACCAGCCTGTCCGGCGATCACGAATTCAAGCGTCTGAATCTGGCCGGCGGGCTGACCTGGCAGATCAACGACGCACTCACGAGCTTCGCAAGCGTATCGCAGTCCTCGCGTGCGCCCACCCCGGTGGAACTCACCTGTGCTAACCCGGACGCGCCCTGTCGTCTGCCCAACGGCTTCGTCGACGACCCGCCGCTCGAGCAGGTGGTGACCACCAGCTATGAACTGGGCCTGCGCGGTGGCGGTAACGATCTGCAGTGGCATGCCTCGGTATTTCGATCCGACAATCAGGACGACATCCTGTTCATTGCCGCCGAAAGCCGTTTTGAAGGCTATTTCGACAACGTCGGCGAAACCCGGCGTCAGGGCATCGAACTGGGCCTGGACTGGGCCTTTGCCGAACGCTGGCGGCTATCAGCGAACTACACCTATCTCAACGCCGAGTTCCGCGATTCGTTCACTACCAATTCGCCCAACCACCCGATGGCCGACGAAAACGCCGCCCCCGGCGAAGACCCGACCCAGCAGGTCGAACCCGGCGATCGTATTCCGCTCATTCCGGAACATCTGTTCAACGTCGGTATCGACTGGGCACCCACCAGCCGCCTGCGCGTGGGCATGGATGTGATCGGCAATGGCGATCAGATCTATCGCGGCGACGAGTCCAACACCGACAGCGAAAAGATCGACGGCTATGCCATCGTCAACGCCAATGCCGCGTTCCAGCTCACCGACCGAATCACCACATTCGTGCGGGTGAACAACGTGCTGGATTCCGACTACGAGACATTCGGCCTCTACGGCGAAGCCGACGAAGTACTCGAAGGCGATCGCTACGACGACGCCACGCGTTTCATCGGCCCCGGCGCACCGCGGGGCATCTGGGGCGGCGTGCGTATCGAACTCTGAGCGCCAATCAACCCGAACTCGACCGATCTCCTCCGGCAGGCGGTCTGTCGGCACCGACGTTATCCGAGGTGCCGGCGGGCTGCCTGTTTTTTATAACGCACCGACGCTTGCCCCGCTTTTCTTTTTCAATGGCTTAGCGGTGGCTAGCTACGATGCGCGTGCCTGCGCCGACGCGGGCCCAACCGCCTGCCCATTTATTGCCATACCGGGTCAATAAGCAGGCTTACAGCCGGCCTGATGGCCGTTATGCGCAGCCCGCGACCCGCATACCCGCGCGTACTCAATCCGATACGACCCGGTTTGATAATGCCACGTTCACAATTGCGAATCATTATCATTTGTATTACGTTAACACGATAAGCGTTGTCGACGATCGGCGCGCCGGGGGATGGCGTGGTACGCAGCAATGACTGGGCCTATCCGGCAAGTGCCGGTTCACACGCAACATCTGGCTACATCAATGAAAAAGGGAAACGATGATCCATTCAGGGGGAATTGGTCGGCCGCGTCGGTGTGCCGGCTGGCTGGGCAGCACGGCCATGCTAGTGGTGTTGAGCTATAGCGTACTCACGGGGCACAACGCGTACGCCCAATCCACAACGGCAAGTCCGGATGACGCGGTGCTGCTGCTCGACGCCGACGACGAACTCGACGAGATCACGGTCACCTCCGCTTCGGCCTCGGGCTACGCGGTCGATCCGCAGAACGCGCCGGCCAGTATTTCGGTCGTCGATGGCCAGGCGCTGGAGGACAAGTCGTATCGCGATATCCAGCAGGCGCTCCAGGACGTGCCCGGCGTATATCTCGACGAAGGCCCCACCGGCAAGGGCGGCACCGGCGAAATCTCGCTTCGCGGGCTGGACCCGAAATACACCCTGCTACTGGTCGACGGCGTGCCCCAGGGCTCGCGCCAGGCGCATTACAACGGCTATGGCTCGGGCGCGGAGTACAGCTGGCTGCCGCCGGTATCGGCGATCGAGCGTATCGAAGTCATTCGCGGGCCGATGTCCACGATCTACGGCTCGGACGCACCTGGCGGTGTGGTCAATGTGATCACCAAACCGGTCGCCGACGAATGGAGCGGTACCATCACCGCCGACACCCTCGTCCAGGAAGACTCGAAATCCGGCAATCGCCAACAGGGCGATTTCAGCGTCAGCGGGCCGTTGATCGACGACACGCTCTCGCTACGCCTTAACGGCAATATCCTGCAGCGCGAGGAAGATGCGATCGAAAACGGCTATGCCGGCTATCTTCGCCGCAATCTCGATGCCGGGCTGGATTGGGCCATCGACGCGCGCCAGCGGCTGAGCCTGGAAGCCGGCACCGGCCGCCAGGATACCGATGCCAACGCCGAGCTTACCGGCGCTGATCGCGAGCTGCGTACCGAACGCGAACGCCAGACCCTGCGCCACAGCATCGCGTGGACCGACCGCATCACCACCCGCAGCTATATCCAGCACACCGAGCTCGAACAGAACGATTCGAGCTATCAGTCCACCTACGAACGCATCACGGCCAACACCCAGACCGTCGTGCCGCTGGACCGGCAACTGCTCACGGTCGGCACGCAGTACCGCAAGCAGCGCAGCGAAAACCCCGACCGCGGCCTGGGCGCTTCCGACCTCGAACGCTATGAAATCGCGCCGTTCATCGAACACGAATGGTTTATCACCGACACCTTCGCGCTGACTACGGGTCTGCGCTATGTCTACGACGAAAACTATGGCGACGAGCTGGTGCCGCGCCTCTACGGTGTGTACAGCCTCACCCCGCAGCTCACGCTCAAGGGCGGCGTGAGCGAAGGCTATCGCACCCCGATCTCAAGGAAGGCGATTCCAGCTGGATCGAAGGCGGCGGCGGGCCGCGCTGCCCGGGCTGTCGCGATGTCGGCAACTCCGATCTGGAACCGGAAAAGAGCACGACCTACGAAGCCAGCCTTTACTGGCAATCCGAACAGGGCGGACTCGCCTCGAGCCTGACGGTGTTTCATACCGACTTCGAAAACAAGATCCAGAAACCCATCGTCTGCGATACCCGCGCGGGCGATGCGGCCTGCCCGTTCGCCGGTGAGGATTACACCGCGCTTTATCAGTACAGCAATGTCGACAAGGCCAAGATCGACGGCGTGGAATTCACCCTGGAAACACCGATCACCCAGACGCTGAGCGCCTCGTCCAGCTACACCTATACGAAAAGCGAACAGGAAACCGGCACCAATGCCGGCCTGCCGTTGAGCGACCAGCCCAAACACCGGGCTACCCTCGGCCTGGATTGGGACGTTACCGTGGCCACCCGGCTATGGTCCCAGGCCCGCTATAAAAGCCATACCGAACAGGTCGCCAGCCGCCGCGGGCTGAGCATCAGTTACCCGAGCTATACGCTCGTCGATGCCGGCATCCGCCATCGGCTCACCGATGAGCTGGATGTCTACGGCGGCATCTACAACCTGCTCGACAAGCAGATCGCCCCGGAAAACTACGGCCGCCTGCTCGACGGTCGGCGCTTCAACCTGGGCGCGCGGTTGTCGTTCTAGAAACGGCCGCGAACCGGCTGCGCCCACGGCCGGCGATGACAGGCGATGGCTCGAAATGCGACACCCGGCCAGTGGGATCGGGTGTCGCGGCACGCGCCCCGCTCGGCGTCTGTCCGTACCGCCGACCTATACACGACATCGGGTTACTACGAATCAACCTTGCTTAGCGTGCCCTGAGCGACCGCAACAAGCCGCTCCTGGCCATCTGCGACTACATACACCTCGGCCTGACATACGGCCTGGCGTTTGCCTGACGCCAAGACGCTTGCCCGGGCAACAAGCTGTTCGCCGATGGCGGGCCGCACGTAATTGATCTTGTATTCGGACGTCACCACATCGGTTAATACCGATCCGCCCACGAAGGCGAGACTGTTATCGGCGAGATAACTGATTACGCCGCCATGGACAAACCCGTGCTGCTGCTTCAGCGCATCGCGGATGTGCAGAATCAGTTCCGCTTCGCCGGGCTCGAACCTTGTCAGTTCTGCGCCAAGCAACACACTGAAGGGCTGCTGCGCCAGTATGCGTCGACCGTAGTCGAACAGCTCGGTCATGGTCATCCTCCGGGTCGATTTATGGACTGTCCCGGCCTGCGTGAATTCGGCCGACACGGCTCACTTGCGAGTGCGACCGGATTTGGGCTGCGACAGCCACATCGTGATATCGGCATGCAGCACGACCTGGTCGTCGCGGTCGTGCACATCGACACCCACCACGTAATCGCCCTCGGCTGCCGGCGCCTCGGGCGGATAGGCTCGCGCGACCAGATCGGTCTTGGCGATCGCGCGATATTCGACGGTCATGCCCTTGGGAATCCAGCGATAGGCGGGCGTGACCGTGGCATCGGTCATCAGCCCGCCGGCGAGTTCCGCCATATTGCACATCGCGATGGCGTGTACCGACCCGATATGATTGGTCACCGCTCGTCGCTTGCGGATACCGACTTCGCAGCGTCCAGCTTCAAGTACATGCACTCGAGGCTTGATCGACGCGAAATAGGGCGCCTGCCAACACACCAGGCGCGTGAACAACCAATGGCCACCGGGCCGGTTTTCGAGCCGTTGCCATAACTTCAGAACCCTGGACTGACTGGCCATTACCTGTGCCTCGCGGTTGCGCCGTGATTACGAATGCCACGACAACTAGAATATAGTTCTAGAATATTATTCTAATATGCCCAAGACAAGTCCCCAGTCCCGCTCAGACGCGCCCCGATCGAGCCGCGACAAACTG
Organism: Salinisphaera sp. T5B8; assembly: GCF_040361255.1. Taxonomy (NCBI): domain Bacteria; kingdom Pseudomonadati; phylum Pseudomonadota; class Gammaproteobacteria; order Salinisphaerales; family Salinisphaeraceae; genus Salinisphaera; species Salinisphaera sp. T5B8. The sequence goes on from NZ_APNG01000012.1 coordinate 41,568, forward strand.
CTCGCCAGCGCGATCGCCTGTTTCGACGAAAACGGCCTGAGCGGCATGACCATCGAACAGATCCGCCGCCGCGCGAACAGCAGTATCGGTTCGCTCTACCACCATTTCGGCAATCGCGACGGATTGATCGCTGCGCTGTTTCTGCAGCTGCTCGACGAACAGATGGCCTGGTCGCAGCCCGCACTCGAACAGGCCGCCACGCCATATGACGTCGTGGATGCGCTTATTCGCGGCTATCTGGACTGGGTCGGCCATCACCCGCGCGAAGCGCGGTTCATGTACGCCGCGCGCAGCGAGGTCGCCGCCGGCGCGAACGCTGCCGCGCTCAAGGAAAAGAACAAACAACGCTTCGGCCACCTGATGGGCCTGCTCAAGGCCGGCGTTGAGTCCGGCGAGGTCCGCTCGCTGCCGCGCGAGACCTATGCCTCGCTTCTCGTGGGCGCGAGCGAAAATTATTGTCGGGCCTGGCTTGCCGGCCGCGTGGGCGGCGAACCGGTCACGCATGCCAGCGTCTTCGTCGATGCGGCCTGGCGTTCGATCAGCGTATCGCCAGCGGATTGATCACCGGCGCCATAACCATCCGCGAATACAGGCAAACGCTTGATTATGCGAACCGTGGCGCATGCGGCGTGAACATCAGCCAGCCGGCCTTCGCGCGACCTGTCTTTCGCCTTGGTGGCGTGTCTTCGCGTTCATTGGCGGACAATCTGCTTGCTTGCGCACAGCCGACTGCGTTGCGTACCGGCCGCGCACCCATAAAAAATCAAGATTATTCCCCGAAAACACTCCATTTTCGTTCTGCGGGACCGATAATAGAGCGTCGCTCGTATGCCCTACCCCTGAGAACCCGATCGATGAACAGCAACGACGCCCGAGCCCTGGCCAACAAACGGCTCGTCAATATCCATGAATACGACAGCGCACTCGTGCTCAATGGCGTGATCTGCCTGGGCCTGAGTATCGCCACGCTGCACGCCGAGCCGGCAAGCGGCGTGCTGTTTGGCACAATTGCCGTGCTGTCGTTCGCAGCCCGACACCGTCTCCGGCGCTTCGCGCAACGTCTAACGCACGACCTGGCCAGCCTCGCCGACCCGGATGGCCATACGGCACTGTTTGCGCGCTGTCGCACGAGCGTCTGGCGTATCGTCACAGCACGCGGTTAATCACGCGCCTGCGGCCGCCGACCGCGCTTGGCTTTTTCCGGCGCGGCGGCTGGCGTGCCGGTATGCATTGACGTGCGTATCGGGCGAACGCGCGCTCGGCCTGGCTTTTTCGGTCTATCGGTGCTCGGTCAGTAGACGCGCATGATCTCGCCGTTGTCCACACCGAGTACGCTTTTCTTGTAGGCAAGCGCGACACGCTCACCCGGCACCGTCGTGAAACCGGGAAAGAATTCGCCGTATTTGGCTTCGGATTCGTGTAACAGGCCGGGGCTGACCGCGTTGAGACGTTGGCCCGATGTCAGACCGGCGGCCGCCGAGCGTACGAATGCCGTTACGCCGCCGTTGGCCATGGCCGCCGACGTGCCGTGACGGATCGGCTGATCCATCATGATGCCGGCTGTCAGCATAAAGCTGGCGCCCGTATTGAGATAGTATTGACCGATCAACACCAGGTTGACCTGCCCCAGCAGTTTGCTTGCCACGGCGGTGGCATTACGCTGCGGCGTCAACGCGTCGATGGTATGAAATTCGGCGCCGCCGGCCGTACAGATCACCCCGTCGAGCGGGCCGACCGACTCATAGAACGCCGTGATCGAGTCCGGCTGCGTGATATCCACGGCGTAATCGGCATCGTTGCGCCCGCCGCTGATGATATCCGCATGACCGCTCAACGCCGCGCGTACGCAGCCGCCGATCGTGCCGTTCGCACCAATAATTGCAATTCGCATAACCGTTCTCGCGATAGGAATTCGGCGCGAAGCATGTCACGCGTGCTAACGCGAATCATCGGGCAAACCGCGTGCGTGGTTTTCATATCGCGCGCGCCAGGCGGCCGGCGGCATACCCACTTCACGACGAAAGAAGTTCGTGAACGACGCGGTATTGTCGTAGCCCAGCCGCGCTGCGATCTCGGCAACCCCGATATCCGGCGACTGCAGCGCCTGCATCGCCCAATTACGCCGAGCATGCGAACGTATCGTTCGTGGCGGCGCACCAAAGCGCTCGAAAAAACGCCGCCGGAACTGACTCGGGGACAGATGCGCGCGGGCGGCCAGATCGGCGATCGATATCCGTTCCGAAGGCACCGTCAACCGGGCATAGGCCTGAGCCAGGCTATCGCCGGTGGCCGCAAACACCTCCGGCGCCAGTGCCGCGAGCAACCCGAGGCTATGACGCTGAGCCGCGGCAGACGACAGGCCATCGTTTATCAAGCCCGCGCGGAGAAAGTCGCAGAACGCTTGCGCCTGTCCATCCAGGCGCACGTGACGAACATCGCCGGCCACGCCATGCCCGGGCCCAAGCTCGCCGAAATTGATATTGACGACCAGCATGCGACCGGCGACCCGTGTCGCACGATGACGCGCCCATGCCGGTACCCATAGCGCCTCACCGGGGGCGATGGTATAGGCACAGGTTTCGACCACGATGGTCATGGACGCTTCGAACGGCAGTAGCAGCTGCCCGTAGTCGTGACGCTCGAAACCTCGCTGTAGCGGACAGCGAAGCGCACTGATCGTCGGAACCGCGCGAGCCTGACTAGTCATGTGCGCAGTTTAACAACGCGCCGGGCGTACCATTCGTCTCACCCCTTGCGGCGGACCAGCCCGCGCTGCGGGTCGTAGCCCCAGACCGCGAGCGCGAAGAACACCACCAGCGTACCGGCGACCACGGCCAGCGAGACGCCGTTGATCTGGCCGTACATCGCGAAACGCACCAGTTCCACGCCGTGCGTGAACGGGTTGATACGCGATAGCTGGTAGATGACGGTGGCGCCGGATTCTTCCAGCTTCCACAGCGGATACAAGGCCGGCGAGAGAAAGAACATCGGAAATATCACGAAGTTCATGGTGCCGGCGAAGTTCTCCAGCTGCTTGATATAGACCGACAGCAACAGCCCCAGCGCGCCGAGCATCAGGCCGGTCAGGATCAAGGCGGGCAGCACCGTCAACAGGCCCGGCCACCAGGGCAGATCGACGCCGAACAGCGCACAGACGACAAGAAACGCATACGCCTGCAGCACGGAGAGAAACGTGCCCGCGAGCAGCTTGCAGGCCAGCAGTACCGAGCGTGGCAACGGCGCGGTCAGCAGCAACCGCATGAGCCCCATCTCGCGGTCGTAGACCATGGCCAGCGACGATTGCATGCCGTTGAACAGCAGCACCATGCCCAGCAGGCCCGGCACGACATACACCTGGTATTCGATATAGCTGTCGTAGGGCGGCAATACGGATATGCCGAACACGTTCTTGAAACCGGCCGCGAAGATCAGCAGCCACAGGCTCGGGCGCACGACCGCCGAGGCCAGCCGCCCCCGCTGATGCAGAAACTTGACGGTTTCGCGCGAGGAAACCGCGGTCAATGCTTGCAGCACATGGCTCAATCGCGGCATGACAATCCTGTCGCTCCAACCGGGAAGATGCTAAAGCCGGCACAAAGCAATTCGACCGCGAATGAACGCGAATAAAGGCCAATAAGACGATAACGGGCCGCTATCGGACGCGACCGGCGGCCGATGCCATGCACCGCCTGCGCAGGCTCAAGTCCGCCGCTCACCTCGTCGTGTTGCTGGCGTTGACGTGGCGTCACCGCCCAACAACGCTTTTGTCTTGCCTGTGCCTTCATCATTTGCGTTTATTCGCGTTCATTTGCGGACGTTTCGTTTTCAAATCAATTTCCCGCGAGCTTGCAGGCACTTTCACGCGGGTCGAAGCCGAGCGTGTCCAGATAATTGTCCGGGTGCAGAAAGCCGTCCAGCGGCGCACGGGCGACCACCCAGTTGCCGCTGCCCAGCAACATGGGCTGACGCAGTTGGCCGTCCCAGCCGCGAAAACCCATGCGATAACCCTTGAAGCCGTCGAGATTGATCTCGTCGCCGCGTATATAGGCCGCCAGAGTGTCGTAGTCGGTGCTTTCGCTGCGCTGGATGGCTTCGACAACGGCTTTCACCGCCACCCAGGCAGCCCAGTCGTAGGCGGTCATATGCCGGTCGGCCTTCTTCTCCAACCGGTGGTTGAGCTGACGCGCACCGTGGCGCGTCCAGGCCCAGTGCCAGGCCTGGGGCACGAGTCCACCGCTGCCGACCACCGGTCGTGGTTTCTGAATGGCGAAATTGGCATTCCGGGCGAACTCGCCCTGGGTGTCGGCGATATAGACCGCGTCGTAGTCGATACCGGAGGTGAGCAGTTTGGGATTGTTCTTGTCGCGCTGGCGCGGGTCGTTGCCGAGCACGAAATCGCGCGTGCCAACGATATTCAGACCGAACCGCTTGGCAGAGCGTCGAAAGGATTTCGCCAGTACCTTGTCCGCGCGTTCCGGGCCGACCAGCACGAGCACATCGCGCCACTGGCGCGATACCAGATACTGAGCCAGCGCATCGTTGCGCATGGCATCCGACGGAATCGTATGCAGCAGGCTGGCCTGGCAGTGCGCCCCGCGCAGGCGGTCGTCGTGGGCGGCGACGTTAAAAAACGTCAGTTCGTCGTCGGCAAACTCTTCGGCCACCCGCGAAACCGTGCCGGCCGGCAGATCGAGCAGAATGAAGCGCGTACCCGCATCGCGCATGTCACGCACCGTATCCAGCACCGCACGCGTGTTGGATACCAGCTGTTCGTTCAGGCCGAACTTCACCCCGGCGGCGATACCGGGAAAACGCGCCTCGTCGATGGCCACCCGCGCGCCGTCGATCGGCCGCCCCCAGGGCTCGCCCTGATATTCGCGTTCGATACGGGCTTCGGAATAGCGGGGATCGTCGTTCCAACCGATATAGCCGATATCGAACGCTTCGAGATTTTGCTGGGCCACGGCCAGGCCGGGCAGCGCCAGCACCCCACCTGCAGTAATCAGGCATAGCAGCACGACGCGCCACAACGGCGCGCATCTCGACTGGTGTCTGACGCGCGACATGATCACTCGACCACCGTATCGACCACCACGCTATGCGGTACGCGCCCGGCACTGATCGAGCGCAGGGTCTTGCGCTTGTCGATATCGACGATCGACATATCATCCGACAGGCCATTGGTCACATACAGCTGTTTGCCGTCGCGGCTCTGGGCGATGCCCCAGGCGCGATCGCCGACCAGCACGTAATCCTCGACGGCATGGGTTTTCGTATTCACAAAGGCCACATGATTGGCGCGCCCGAGCGTGACGAAGGCATGTGCGCCGTCGTCGGACAGCCGTATGCCCACCGGTGTCACGTCTTCCGGGCGAAAGCCCTGCGGCTTGAATTCGATGGTGTCGCTGACCTGGTTGCTGCGGGTATCGATCAGCGATACCGAGCCGGACAGTTCGTTGGTCACCCACAGCGTGTTGCCGTCCGCCGACAGGGCGAAACGACGCGGGCGGTTGCCGACCACGATATTGGCCTCGATCTCATGGCTGTCGAGATTCACCCGATGCACCATGTTCGCCACTTCCGAGGTCACATAGGCGGTCTTGCCATCGGGGGTGACAAGCACGCCTTCCGGCTCCTGGCCCACGTCGATCTGGGCGACGGCTTTCTTGGCAGCGATGTCGTAGATGGTGAACTGGGCATCGTCTTCGTTGGAGATATACAGCCGCTTGCCGTCCGGGCCGATGGCAAAGATCTCCGGATCGTCGATATCGGTGAGCCGGTCGGTGACCTTGCCTTCCGCGATATCGATCACGTCGATGGAATCGTCGTCGCCACAGGCCACGTACAGCTTTTTATGGTCGGGCGAAAACGCCAGCCAGCGCGGGCGCTCGGACACGGCGATGGTGTCGATCTTGTCGAGGCTTTTGCCGTCGAAAACGCTCACTACATCGTCGTCTTCGCTGGAGACATAGACATTGCCTGTGCCGGCTGCCCACAGCATCGGGCTGGCGGTGAAGAGCACGGCGGCCAATGCCAGGCGGACCTGCTTGTATGGATCGAAACGCATTAGACGGTCTCCTCTTTTTTCTGGGGCGCCTCGCCGGTGAGCTCGAGAAAAGCCTGGCCCAGCGAGGTGGTATCGGTTTGCTCGCACAAAGCGCGCGGGGTATCCACGGCGATGCGCTGGCCCTTGTGCAGGACGATGACGCGGTGCGCGCGCTCGGCCTCGTCGACCAGATGGGTCGCCCAGAGCACGCCCATGCCACGCTCGGCACAGAGTTTGTGGACATAATCGACCAGCAGTTCGCGCGAGCCGGGGTCCAGGCCCACCGTGGGTTCGTCCATGAGCAATAGCGCCGGCTCGTGCAACAGCGCCCGGGCGAGTTCGATCTTGCGCCGGTTACCACCGGACAGCGCCCGGGCAGCATCGTTGGCGCGTTCGGCCTGGCCGATACGTGCCAGTTCTTCGTCGATACGGGCCTTTGCCCTGGCGCCCATGCCGTGCAGGCGAGCATGGAATTTCAGATTGGCCACCACACTCAGATCAAGATCGAGCGTGGGCTGCTGAAAGACCACACCGAGCTTGGCCAGCGCGGCGCGCGCATCGCGGCGCATGTCGTGACCGGCGACCTCGATGGCCCCGGCATCGGGCACGAAAAGCCCGGTCAGCAGTTGAAACAGCGTGCTCTTGCCGGCGCCGTTCGGCCCCAGCAGGACCACGAACTCACCCGGCTCGACCGCCAGCGATACTGCATCGAGCGCCTTGAGCGTGCCGTAGGATTTGCTCACGGTATCGACCTTGAGGGCGGGCTCGTTCATGGCTGATCCTCGGCGTCGGTGGCGGCAGCGTGGCTATCGAGTATGCCCGACAAAAGCTGCGGGAACCGGGCCAGCAGGGCCTGCTGGGCCTGGGCGACTTCCGCGCTTTCCAGATCCTTGCCGCGTGCCCCGGCGACCGGATGATCGAGCAGCACACGGGCGGGCGTGCCGCCGAAAAACAGCACGCGATCGGCCAGCGCCAGTGCTTCGCGCAGATCGTGGGTCACGAACAGCACCAGCGGGCGCTGGCGTTCGCACAGCGCCAGCAGCGCACGCCGCAGGCGATTGCCGGTAGGCATATCCAGCGATACGAACGGCTCGTCCATGAGCAGCAACCGCGGCTCGACCACGAACGCACGCGCGAGCGCCACACGCCGCTGCATGCCGCCGGATAGCTGATTGGGCCAGGCATGCATGGCAGCTCCCAGCCCTACTTCGTCGAGCAAGCGCGCGGCCTGCGAGCGATAGCCCGGCTCGTGGGCCAGCCGATCGGCCTCGGCAAGCTTTACGTTATCCAGCGCGCTCAGCCACGGCATCAGCCGCGGCTCCTGAAACATCATGCCCATATGCGCGGGCGATTCGCCACGCGCGCATAACGGTGCGCCATCCCAGCGGATATCGCCCCGGTAGTCGCTATCCAGCCCGGCGACCAGCGACAACAACGTACTCTTGCCGGCGCCGGACGGCCCGACCAGGGCGATGAATTCGCCCGGCGCGGCTTCGATACGACATGCCCCCAGCACGGCCGTGTCGGCGAAGCGCTTCTCGCGAATATCGATCTGCAGGCCGCTCATGTGCGCCACCGCGTGAGCCGTTTTTCCAGCGGGCGCATCACCAGGGCTTCGACCAGCAGCACGACCGCCGCGAACGCCAGCGTATAGGCCAGGATGCTGCTGATATCGAAGAACTGGTAATACACATGCAATTGAAAACCCACGCCGTTGCTGCGCCCGAGCAGTTCCACCACGAGCACGATCTTCCAGATCAGCGCCAGGCCGCTGCGGGCCGCGCCCATGAGATAGGGATAGAGCTGCGGCAGAAACACCTGGCGCAGCGTCACCCAGCGGGGCACGCGATAGGCCTGGGCGACGGCGAGCAGTTTCGGGTCCACCGCCCTTGCGCCCTCGCGCACCATGACGATCACGGTCGGAATCTTGTTGAGCGCGACAGCGAGCACGGCCGCCACATCGTTGAGGCCGAACCAGACATAGCAAAGGATGATGGTCACCAGGGCCGGAATATTGAGCCCCAGCACCAGGGCGCCATCGAGCACCAGATCGAGCTTGCGGTAGCGGCCCATGACAATGCCCACCGCCGTACCGATGGCCATCGCCAGCAAAAACGACGCCGCCACGCGCGCCAGGGTGATTGCCAGATGATAGGGCAGCTCGCCGGAAAGCGTATGTGCGATCAGCGCCGCCAACACCGCCAACGGGCCGGGCAGCACATCGCTGTGTACGACCAGGGCCGCGATCTGCCAGATCAGCGCCAGGCCGAGCAGCGATGCCGCACGCACCAGTGCCGTCATGGCAGGCGATATCCATCCCAGAACACATCGGGTGAAAGCTGTTTGACGCCACCGGTGAGCTGGCCATCGCTTTCCGCGGCCAGCACATCGAACAGCTGGCCGGCCGCGGCGATCTCGGGCGCGCCGTAGCGCTCGATGATGCCGGCGCGATAACCATCACGAATGGCCGCGAACACGGCCTCGCTTTCCGGCTTGATCATGTCCTCGAGCGGCGCCCAGGCGTCGTCGGATTCGGCCAGCAGGCGCTTGGCATCCTGGCTGGCAGCGAAAAAATGCTGCAGTTCGACGCGATGCTGATCGGCCCAGTCTTCGGCAAAGACCCAGCCCAGCAATGGCGGCACCGTATCGATGCCCAGGCCGGCGAGCATTTGCCGAACACTGACCAGCTCGCGCATGCCCAGTGCCGACAGGCGTGCGTTGTAATGCCAGAAGTTGATCGCCGCCGGCAGCGCGCCATCGAGCATCAGACGGTTGATCATGGGGGGCGCGGCAAAGGTGGGCTCGACCACGCGCTCCAGATCCAGCCCGCGCGTTTTCTGGGCATAGGCACGCAGCAGCAGCCAGGTCTTGTCTACCGGCCCGCCGGCGATACCGAGCTTGCGCCCTGTCAGATCGGCCAGATCTTTCACGCCCGATGCGGGATTGACCATGACCGCGCCCACCGCGCGTGAATAGGGCACGAACTGATAGTCGCGGTCGGCGCCGCGCTGGCGGGCCGCCCAGAGCCAGTCGGAAACGATCATGTCGACACGGCCACCCTGCAAGGCCACCGCCAACGCATTCTCGGAAGCCAGTGGCACCACCTCGATGGCCACGTCGTGCTTTTCGGCCAAGCCATGGCGCGCGATGGTGTCCAGCTCCCAGCTCACGGTGCCGAACTTGAGCACGCCGATACGCAACGGGTCGTCGGCATTATCCGGCGTATCGGCCGAACAGCCGGCCAGCCACGCCACGAGCACGATCAGCCCGGCTAGCCACAGGCCTGTTGCGACACGCGCGCTTGCTGTCATGCCATCTCCTGCCGGCAGGCCGGGCCAAACCGGCACTGCCATCGCCAAACGCCGACGTCGTGTACGCCGGCCGTGTTATGAGTGATCCCGGCACGTTCGCATGCGCGCCGTGGTTATATGCTTGTTTGACCATCTAAATTGCCCGCTAACAGTCGTTGCGTGCAAGCCCGCGAATAGTCGAACACGGCCACGCGCGAGCCGCGGCGTGGCGCTTGCCGGGCGGCGACGGTGGGCGTAGTTTCAAGGCGATGAGATATCGCCCGATCGTCGTGCCGATGTTGTTGAGCCTGGCTACGCTCGCCAGCGCCGCGACCCCCGACGGGGCGATGCTCGCCGGCGCCTGCACGGCGTGTCATGGCCCGCACGGCCGCTCGGTCGGGGCCGTGCCGTCGCTGGCGGGACTGGCACGATCGCGCTTCATCGAACGCATGCAGGCCTATCGCCGTGGCGATGACGAGGGCACGGCCGACGGCCCCACCACGATCATGAATCGTATCGCGCCCGGCTATGACGATGCCGAGATTGCGGCCCTGGCCGATTATTTCGGCACCTTCGAGCGCGCCGACCACGGCGAACACCATGCCCCGTAACGATCGGCGCCGGCTGCTGCGCGGACTGGCGGGTGCGGCCACGCTGGCATCGCTCGGCCTGGGCAGCCGCGTACAGGCACGCACGTCGTCCCAGGTGGTCATCGCCGGCGGCGGTTTTGCCGGCGCCAGCTGCGCGCTGGCACTGCGCCGGCTCGCGCCCGATCTGCGGGTGACCCTGGTCGATCGGCAATCGCGGTTCGTGACCGGGCCGTTCTGCAATGCCGTGGTCGCCGGCCTGCGCCCGGTTTCGGCGATCACCCAGACCCATGCCGGCCTGAGCGCGGCCGGTGTCGATGTCGTGCATGCCGATATCGACGGCGTGGAACCGGGTCGGCGTCGTATTCATCTGGCCGACGGGCGCGTGATCGCCGGCGACCGGCTGGTGATCGCCCCCGGTATCGATTTCGACTGGCAGGCCATTACCGGCTACGGCCCGGCCGCCTTGGCGCGTATTCCCCATGCCTGGCCCGGCGGCGCCAGCCAGCTGCGCGCCCTGCGCGATCAATTACGCGCCATGCCCGACAACGGCCGGGTGATTATCAGCGTGCCGGACAATCCCTATCGTTGCCCGCCCGGGCCCTACGAACGCGCCAGCCTGATCGCGCATTTTCTAAGCCGGCACAAACCGCGAGCACAGGTACTCATCCTCGACGCCAAGGACCATTTCTCCAAGGAACCGCTGTTTCGTACCGGCTGGGGCGCGCGCTACGGCGACCGCCTGCAGTGGCGCGGCGGTCGGCGCGACGGCGCTCGCGTGGTGGAAGTGGATGCGCACAGCCGGCGCGTGCGCACGGTCGGCGGCGACGAATACGCCGCCGACGTGCTCAATATCATTCCGCCCCAGCGTGCCGGGCGCCTGGTCGAAGACGCCGGGCTCACCGATGCCGCCGGCTGGGTACCGGTCGCCGCCCATGATTTTTCCGTGCCGGGGCATGCCGGGGTCCACGTGATCGGCGATGCCACACGCGCCGACCCCATGCCCAAATCCGCCTATGCGGCCAACATGCAGGCCAAGCTGTGTGCCCATGCGATCGCGCGCGAACTGGCCGGCCAGGCGGTGGGCGAGACCAAGCTGATCAATGCCTGCTACAGCCTGGTCGCGCCCGACTATGGCATCAGCGTGACCGAGGTCTATCGTGTCGACGGCGATCGACTGGCAGCACTCGCCAACGCAGGCGGCATTTCCGCGCTGGCGGCTGATGCGAACACGCGCGAAGCCGAAGCCGACTATGCGCGTTCGTGGTATCACAACATCGTGCGCGACAGTTTCGGCTAGCCCGACCTGGGCCGATCGACAGGCGCCTCCAGCCGGCACAAGGAGCCCCCATGGCGATATCGCTGACCCGCTTTCACCGCAGCCATCCGGGCGCCGGCTCCGGGCATGTCTTTCAGCAATGGCTGATCATCACCGGCGTGCTCGTATTCGTGCTCTGGGTGGCACAGCAGTACAACGTGCTCACCGCGCTGATCGCCGGCGACAGCACGCGCGTGAGCCTGATCATCGGTCTGATCTTTTGTGCGACCTGGGGCTATTGCGGGGTGCGCAGCGCCTGGCTGTCGCTGGAAGCCGCCCGCTTCGAGGCGATCGCTGGTGACGACAACGCCCGCCTGGATCTGACCGATCGCAGCACGCTCACCGTGGATGGCCACGTGCAGCCAGCCAGCGCGGCTGCGGCCTATCTGGCCGCCCTGCTGCATTTTCATGGCCATCGCGAGGGCCGACCGCCGGACACGCTGGTGGACCTGCTCGGCGAGCGGCTGGCCGGCGCCCACGAGATGGGCTGGTTCGTCTGTGGCGCGCTGATCAAGCTCGGTCTGCTGGGCACGGTGATCGGCTTCATCGTCATGCTGGCGACCGTCAACGCCACGCAATCGTTCGATGTGGCCGCGATTCAGCAACTGCTGGTGGGCATGAGTCAGGGCATGCGCGTGGCCCTCTACACCACGCTGGTAGGCCTGAGCACGAGCATGGTCTTGAGCCTGCAGTATCTGTTGCTCGATCGCGCAGCCGATCGTCTGCAGGCGCGGATCGTGACCTTCGCCCAGAGCCGGCATCTGGGCTGAACACATCATGGCCTTTCGGCGCAAACGTCGTCACAGCGAAACCGACCCGTTTACCGACCTGCTGTTCAATGCGCTGCTGGGTTTTACCTTCATGTTCCTGATCGCGGTGTTCTTTCTGAACCCGCCCACGCAAACCGGCGAGATTCCGGCCAAGGCCGAATATATCGTCACCGCGACCTGGGAATCGGGCCGGCCGGACGATGTCGATCTGTGGGTGCAGGGCCCCGGCGGCGACACCGTGTGGTATCTGCATCCGGAAGCCGGGCTCATGAATCTGGATCGCGACGATCGCGGGCTGATCAACGACGAAATGATCGTCGACGGCGTGCGGGTGACCAACGAACTCAATCAGGAAGTGGTGACCATTCGCGGGCGCGCGCCGGGCGAATATATCGTCAACCTACAGTATTACGCCTCGCAGACCGGCCAGCCGATCGTGGCCGATGTGGTGGTCAGCCGGGTCAATCCGCGCCTGCAAATCGTATTCAAGGATCAGATCACCCTCGACTACCCCGGCCAGGAACGTACCGCGGTGCGCTTTACCGTCGATCCAGACGGCTCGGTCAGCCACGTGAACACCCTGCCCAAATCGATCGTGCAATGAGCGCGACACGGGCCATGATTTCAAACCATGAGGAAGCGCAATGACACAAACGCTCTGGCTGCTCGGCGCGGCGTATGTCGCCCTCGGCGTGTTGGTACTCGCGCTCAATATCCGTAGCGGCTGGCCGCTGTGGGTACGGATCGGCTGTATCGTGCTGGTGAGCGCGCTGTATTTCGTGACCTGGCATTCATTGCAGGATTTACGCGGCTGGCCGGCGCGCATGGCGTTGCCGGGGCATTTTCTGCTCAATGCCTCGTCGATCGTCGAGCCTGATGAAAGCCAGGGCGCGCCCGGGCGTATCTATTTATGGGTCACGCCCATCATCGACGACGAGCCCATCGGCATTCCGCGCGCCTATGCCCTGCCCTATGCACGCGAACTGCACACCCGGCTGGAGCGCGCCCGCGATGCCATGCGCAACGGCCAGCTCCAGATCGGCACGGCGATGACCGACGACAGCGCGCCCATGACCAGCGAGGCCGGCACCTTCGCGCCCGATCACCAGCGCATCGAACTGCGCGATCTGCCCGAACCCACCCTGCCGGAGAAATGAGCATGGCCGCTGTCGCAGACTGCGTGGCCAGGCTGGCGCTGGTCGGGGTCATCGTGTTGCTGGCGGCCTGCGATGCGCGCCCTGACGCCGATGCGCTCAACCCGCTGGAGCCCGGCCTGCGCTGGCAATATCGCATGGTCGTCCAACGCAATGGCGCCGAGCCACAGCGCCAGACACGCATCATGGAAAACGTGGCCCGGCGCGGCTTTGCCGGCGAGGCAGCGGTCGCCATTCGCCGCAACGACGAGGGCCGTCGTTATTATCTGGCCGAGCGCGACGACGGTTATTACCGCGTCGCGATCAAGTCGGTGGCCAGCCATACGCCGATCATGGATCAACCGGCAGTCAAGATTCTGCCGCTACCGGCCACCCTCGGCGCGCAGTGGCGCGAACCGGCCCATACCTATCTGCTCGATCGTGCCCAGACGTTCATCAGCGAACACGCGCCGGGCAACACCATCACCCTGGATTATCGAATCACCGACGTCGACGCGCCGGTGGATGTGCCAGCCGGACGCTTCGAACACTGCGTACTGGCCGTAGGCCGGGCGTATTTCAAGCTCGGCGCAGGCGCGGGTTTCGCGCCCACCGAGGTACCCATCGAACAACGCGAATGGTATTGCCCCGGCGTGGGCCTGGCCCGGCTGGAGCGCGACGAGCGCCTGACCAGCCAAGCGCATACGATCACCGGCGGGCATATCAGCCTGGAACTCACCCACGCGCCCGGGCGGTGACTAATCGGGACGGCTGGACAGCGTCGCGCGCTCCAGGGCCGGATAGAGATAGCCCACCGACCGCCGATACTCGGCCGGCTGGACCGCCAGCGCCGCCCAGCGCGCCGGCAAGGGCTCGAACATCAGCTCGGCGGCACTGTCTCCGCGCTCGGCCGCCTGTTCGAAGCGATGCATGAGCCAGCGCAGATAGTCACCTGTCTGACCCAGGGGCGCGTCATCGTAGGCGACGGGTCCGTGGCCGGGCACCACGATACGAAAGCCGCTGGCCGCTGCTTCATCGAGCGAATGTAACCAGCCGGCAATATCGCCGTGCGGTGTGGCCGGCGCACGCTCATTGAACACGACATCGCCGGCAAACAGCACGCCGGTACGCTCATCCAGAATCATCAGATCGCCCGGGCTATGCCCGGCCGTCGCGATGAGCCGCAGATAGCGATCGCCGTAATCCACACGTGCCTGGCCGTCGCTGCCGAGATCGACGATTTTGTTGGGCACCACCGCCGATGTACCACGCATGGCCGCGCCGATCCGATCGTAGAGATGACGCGCCATCTGTTTGCCGGCCGTATCGATGGTGGCAGCGGTGGCCTCGAGTGCGGCGATCGGTACGTCTGCGAATGCGTTGTTGCCCAGAAAATGGTCGGCATGGGCATGGGTGATATACACCCCCACGACCGGTTGATCGGTTACCTGGGCGATCGCCGCACGCATGGCCTGACCATAGAGCCGCGACGGGCCGGTATCGATGACCACCACGCCATCCGCGGTCACGATGAAGCCGGTATTGACCACCGCGCCGTGGTTGTCGAAATCGAAGGCTTCGAGCTCGCCCTCGAACACAAAGGTATCGGGGGCAATTCGTTGCGGCGTGAGTGCGTAGTAGTCGCCGGCCAGCGCCGGAATCGTCGCCAGTAACAGCACACAGCACAGGCCCAGTACCGAGACGCGCCTCATCGGCTCGCCTCATCCAGGGGCTGCCAGACACGGGTACGATAACGCTGGCCGGTCGTATCACGGGCTTCGATCTGCAACGGCGCGCGGCTATCGATATCCAGTGTGAACACGCTGGCCGTGTCGAGCGATGTGCCCGCCACGATGCGTACGCGCACATCGCTGGCGTCGTCGCGCACCGTCATCTGTTCGGTGCTGCGCGCTGGCGTGCCGCTTGCGGGCAGGCGGATACGAAACTTCAAACGCTGGCTGTTTTCGTGCCGGGCCCAGCGATGCGCAGCGATGACCGGCTGGGTTCCAGCTGTCAGATCAACCGTCGGTATCACGCTGGCCGGCGCACAACCGCCGCCTTCGGCATCCACCCAGCGTCCGCCGATATGCCATACACCGTCGCCGGTGCGCATGGCCGCGCGTAGCGGCGTGGCCTGTTCCACTACCAAACTGAAACCGATCGCTGCCTGCGCGCCCACCGGAAAATAATCCAGCACCCGGCTGTCGGCATTGGCATCGGCAATCACGCGAATCTGGACCACATCGTCGAGGCCCGGCGCGCGTATCTGTACCGGCGTGGTACCGCTGTTATCGGCCGCGCCCGGCACCCACACCTGCACGCGTTCATCGAAAACCACCGGCGCATCGCGAAAATGCGCAGCGCGCATGTAACGCCAGCGCGACGAATCGAGCGGATCACGCGGGTCGTCGGCTGCGGCGAAAACGAGCGTTGAACACGCCAGCAGGCACATCGCCAACGCCCATACCGCCGCATGCATGACGGCCCTAGTCATGGATCGCACGCAGCCGGTCGAGCCGTGCGCTGCCCGGCGGATGGGTCGCGAACACCGCCGCATACCAGCGATCCATGGTCGGCGCGGTGAGATTGTTGGCCAGCAGCTTCTCCAGCGCCGTGATCAATGCCGCCGCGTCGGCATGCTCGGCGGCATAGGCATCGGCCTCAAATTCGTAGCGGCGCCGGCGCGCGGACTGCCACAGCTTGAGCGGCCAGCCAAGTGCCGGCAACAGCAGATAGGCGCCAAACACCAGCACGGCCGGCGCAACGGCCAGATCGGCGGCGGCGGCGACCCATCCGATCGCCAGATAACCGGCCAACAGCAGCCCGGCCTGGCTGGCATAGAAACGCTGCAGATGACCGCAGCGATAATGCCCGAGCTCATGGGCCATCACCGCCGCCAGTTCGGCGGCCGAGAGATAGTCGATAAGCGTATCCGAAAGCACCACTCGCTTATGTGCGCCCAGCCCGGTGAAATAGGCATTGGCCACGCGCGAACGACGCGATGTATCCACCACCAGCACGGTATCCAGCGACACGCCGCAGTGCTGCATCATCGCATCCAGACGCTGGCGCAGTTCGCCAGCCGCGAGTGGCGTGAAGCGTTCGAACAATGGCGCGATGAGATTGGGCCGGGCCCAGAACCACAACGCCATGCCCGCGATCGCGAGCACACCGCTGATCGGCCAGGCCAGCGCAAACGCCCAGATCGAAAACGGCCACAACAGCCAGACCGCCGCCAGGACCGCCATCGCGACCTGCACGCCCACGCGTCGGGCACTGTCGCCTGCCAGCGATACGGCACGTTTTCGCGACATGCCGGCCGCCCGCTCGACGAACCACCAGCGCGCCCACTGGCGTATTTCGCACAGCAGCTGATCGATTGCCGCAAACAGGCCCGCAAACATGAGTACGCCGAAACCGGCGTGGCCTGCCAGGCCCGCATACATCGCGCCCAACGCACCCGCGCCGAGCCAGAAAGCGATACGAACCACCCGTTCGAAGCCGGCCAGCCAATCGAACAGCGCCCGCCGCTGGCCGTGGCGGGCCGCGCGGGCCTGGCCACCCTCGCGCGCGAGATGGCGCCATTGGCGCATACACACCATCGCCTCGAACAGCAGTCCGGCCAAAAGCCAGACGCTGACGAGCGTATACAGCTCAGCCGCCGCCATGGCCGCTCCCGGTGACCACCGGTGCAATACCCCCACCGGTCGGCAATACCCGGCTTACGTCGCATTTGAAGCAGGTCATGGGCGGCGTAATGTGAATCGCACGCCGGTGCGAACACCGGCGAACCAGCGGCCAATGGCCCATAAACCGTTTCATTGCGAGACGAGGAGTCACCATGAGCATCACGATACATCCCAGCGTCGACCAGGGCATGAAGCCCGCCGCAGAAAATTTTTCCGGCGGCACGCTGCACTGCAAATGCAGCAGCGACCCGGTAGAAGTCAGCGTTTCGTCACAGTGCGCGCACAACCATGTCTGTGGCTGCACGATGTGCTGGAAACCCGAAGGCGCGACCTTTGCCCAGATCGCGGTCGTACCCAGCGATAGCGTCAAGATCACCGCCAACGAGAAAAAACTCTCGGTCGTCAACGAAAACGCGGCCATCAAACGGCATGCCTGTCGCGACTGCGGCACGCATATGGTCGGGCATATCGACGACAGCAAGCACCCGTTCTACGGCCTGGATTTCATCCATACCGAACTTTCCGACGACGAGGGCTGGGAACCGCCCCAGTTCGCGGCGTTCGTATCGTCGATCATCGAAGGCGGCACCGACCCGAACAAGATGGGCGAAATCCGCCGGCATCTGCACGACATGGGCCTGGAACCCTACGACTGCCTGTCGCCCACGCTCATGGACGTCATCGCGACCCATACCGCCAAGCAAAAAGGCGTGCTCTAGGGCGTGTCGTCATAAGATAAGGCGGCGCATCGGTAGCCAAGCGCCGGCAAGACAAGGCATCGCGAGCGTCGCGTGGCCATGCCACGTAAGCGAGCGATAACGCCGAATTGCCGGGGCTTGGCCGCCGACCCTCCGGGTTGCCCGCGTCGGACGCGCCATGCGGCGTTGCGGACCTTGACCGTGGCGGGCCACGCTCGGCGGCCCGCGCCTTGCCTGACACGCCCGATGCGGGCAATGCGACGTCATATCTCATGACGACACGCCCTAGCCCGCAGACCGCGTCGGCCCGTGCCTGCGGGTCGGCGCGATTGATTACGCCTGTCCCCACGCCAAGCACAAAAGTCTTTTACCCACCGGCCGTTCAGTGATAATTCGCATTCCACCGGCGTAACCCGGCGTGCAGCATAAGGGCTGACAGTTCCCAAAACAGTGAACGCCTCATGAAAGCACTCACCTGGCACGGTACCCACGACGTACGCGTGGACAACGTCGACGATCCGAAGATTCAGCAGGATCGCGACGCCATCATCAAGATCACCGCGACCGCGATCTGCGGCTCCGATCTGCATCTGTACAACGGCCTGATGGCTGGCATGCAGGCCGGCGACGTGCTCGGCCACGAATTCATGGGCGAGGTCGTGGAAACCGGCTCGGCCGTGAATAATCTCAAAAAGGGCGACCGCGTGGTCGTACCCTTCACCATTTCCTGCGGCGGCTGCTTTTTCTGCAACAAGCATCTGTATTCGCTGTGCGACAACTCCAACCCGAACGCCGATCAGGCCGCCGAGCTGATGGGGCATTCCCCGGCCGCGCTGTTCGGCTATTCGCATGTACTGGGCGGCATCCCCGGCGGTCAGGCGGAGTACGTGCGCGTGCCCTATGCCGACGTCGGGCCGATCAAGGTCGAATCCGACCTGCGCGATGATCAGCTGCTGTTTTTGTCGGATATCTACCCGACCGGCTATCAGGCCGTCGACCAGTGCGATATGGAAGCCGGCGACACGGTCGCCATCTGGGGCTGCGGGCCGGTCGGCCAGTTCGCCATTCGCAGTGCCTGGATGATGGGCGCGGGCCGCGTGATCGCGATCGATCGCGTACCGGAGCGCCTGAAGCTGGCCCACGACAAAGCCGGCGCTGAAGTCATCAACTTCGAAGAAGAAGACGTCTACAGCAAGCTGCTCGATATGACCGGCGGGCGCGGCCCGGACTGCGGTATCGACTGTGTCGGCGCCGAAGCCCACGGCCAGGGCGACCCGGAAGCGATCCGCCGCAGCGCGGATTCCACCGAAGACAATCATCCGCATGCGATCAACGAAATGATCATGTCGGTGCGCAAGGGCGGGCGCCTTTCGCTGCCGGGCGTCTATACCGACAAGGTGGACGGTTTCGCGATCAACGCGCTGATGAACAAGTCGCTATCGGTCAAGGGCGGCCAGACCCATATGCAGGGTTATCTCAAGGGCCTGCTCAATACCGTGGAACAGGGCCTGATCGACCCGTCGTTCATCATCACCCATCGCTACGGGCTGAACGACGCGCCCGAGGCCTATGCCAACTTCAATGCCAAGGAAGACGGCTGCATCAAGGTGGTCATGACGCCGTGATCAAGCACGCTTGAAAGCGCGACCGGCCCGCGGGCCAAACGAAAAAAGGGGCGATACATCGCCCCTTTTTCTTGTCTGCGAATAACGCCCACTAGCGCAGAATCAGCACCGGCAGCGTCGCGCGCCGGATCATCTCCGTGGTGGTACTGCCGACCAGCAGATGACGGATACGCGAGTGGCCATAGGCGCCCATGACCAGCATGTCGATAGCGTTGGCCTGTTCGTAGGCACGCAGGCTGGCCTCGACCTCGCCGTCGAGAATCGCAATGACGACCTCGGAACAGATACCGTCGAGAGCGGCCTTGGCATCGTCGAGCTTCTTGCGGCATTCGTCGCTGGCATCGCCTACATAGACCAGATGACAGACCACGCCCGCGAACAGCGGGCTGGCCGCGATACGTTCGATCATCGCCTTAGACGTGCGGCTGCCGTCGAAGGCGACGACGATCCGCTCGGGGGTTTTGAACGTAGGCGGCGTGATCAGCATTGGGCAATGCAGTGAACGAATCACCCGTTCGAGATTCGAGCCCAGATGTTCATGCGCCGTATCCGCGGTTTCGCCGCGCTTGCCCAGCACCAGCAGGCGCGTGGCGCCTTCCAGTTCCACCAGGGTTTCGGCCAGCGCGCCGTGGCGCTGACGCGAAGCGGCATTCGCCACCCCATCGGCCGCGGCCCGTTCGCAGGCGGCCTCGAGCATGATCCGGCCCTGCTCGCGCTCCAGACGGGCGCGTTGCTCGTCGAGTTGCGCCAGCTCGGAAAGCAGATGCTCGCGCGAACCCAGGCCAATCTGACCACTTACATCGGACTCGGCCGCGCGGCCGGTCTTGTCGATGACGTGCACGAAGGTCAGCCCGATCTCCAGGCGCAGGCTCGCCCAGGCTGCGGCATCGCAGACGGCCTGCGAATAAGCCGAGCCATCGATACAGGCGGTGACGTGGCGCTCGCTCATGAAATCTCCTCGATTACTTGTCGTTTCTAATGACCGCCGAGCAGTTTCTCAGCGTCGGGCTTGTCGTGCACGGCGATGCGATCGACCAGCGTGGCGCTGGCTTCGTTGAGCCCCACCACATCCACTTCGGCGCCTTCACGGCGGAATTTGAGCACCACCTTGTCGAGCGCGCCCACCGCGGTGATATCCCAGAAATGCGCACGCCGCAGATCGATACGTACATGATCGAGCGCTTCCTTGAAGTCGAAGCCGGCCACGAATTTCTCGGCCGAGGTGAAAAACACCTGGCCCACCACTTCATATTCACGACCGCGCCCATCGTCGGTTTCGCGACTGCCGATATAGAGCAGCCGCCCCACCTTGTTGGCAAAGAACAGCGACGACAACAGCACGCCGACGAACACGCCGATGGCCAGGTTATGCGTGGCCACCACCACGGCAACGACCGTCACCATCACGATATTCGTACTCAGCGGGTGCTTGCGCATATCGCGCAGCGACTCCCAGCTGAAGGTGCCGATGGACACCATGATCATCACCGCCACCAGTGCGGCCATGGGAATACGCGACACCCAGTCGGACAGAAAGACCACCATGATCAGCAGCACCACACCTGCACACAGGGTCGACAAACGCGTGCGCCCGCCGGATTTGATGTTGATGACCGACTGGCCAATCATGCCGCAGCCGGCCATGCCGCCCAGCAGGCCGGCGCCGACGTTGGCGATGCCCTGGCCGCGGCATTCGCGGTTCTTGTCGCTGTTGGTATCGGTGAGATCGTCGACGATCGTGGCCGTCATCATCGACTCCATCAAACCAACCACGGTGAGCATGATCGAATACGGCAGGATGATCCAGAACGTGTCCATGGTCAGCGGTACGTCGGGCCACAGAAACACCGGCAGCGTATCCGGCAGTTCGCCCATATCGCCCACGGTGTTGATGCTCATGCCACTGGTCATATAGACCCCGGTGAGCACCAGAATGCAGATCAGCGGCGACGGCAGCATGCGCCCGATCACCGGCACATAGGGAAACAGATAGATGATGCCCAACCCGGCCGCGGTCATGGCATAGACATGCCAGGTCACGCCGGTGAGTTCCGGCAGCTGCGCCATGAAGATGAGAATGGCCAGCGCATTGACGAAGCCGGTGACCACCGATCGTGACACGAACCGCATCAACTCACCCAGCCGCAAAACGCCGGCCACAATCTGCAACACGCCGGTCAGCAGCGTGGCGGCGAGCAGATATTGCAGGCCGTGCTCGGCGACCAGCGTAGTCATCAGCAGCGCCATCGCGCCCGTGGCGGCCGAAATCATGCCCGGGCGCCCACCCGCAAAGGCAATGACCACACAGATACAGAACGAGGCATAGAGCCCGACTTTCGGATCCACGCCGGCAATGATGGAAAACGCGATCGCTTCCGGAATCAGCGCCAGTGCGACCACGGTACCGGCGAGCACATCGGCGCGGATATTGGAAAACCAGGTCTGTCGTATCGATTGGATCATCGGTTGTCGTGCCTGCTGGACGATACGTCGTACCGCGGCCCCGGGGCGCACGGCACACGTAGCGATAGCGCCTGTTGTCACGGACGCTGGATTATTCGGTTCACGGAGCAAGCGCCGGGCCAGAAACCGTATAAATCACGGCATGGCGGTCGCGAACGCGACGGGCGCGGCTGCGCTCGGTTCGGTTTCGGGCCGCCGTGTTACACCATCGGGTGTCAGGCGGGCCGGTCGAGCGCGCGCATACTAACAGAACATAAGCGAAGGCGCGCGCCGCGTCGCGCTCGACACAATATCGCTTGCCGGTATTACTTGCAGATGACGCGGCGGCGATCTGACATCAAAGCCCCGTAGCTGCGGGCGTCGACCTTGAAATGGATCGCATGCCAGTAAAGGCCGGCCGGATCGCCGGCGTTGTCTACATCGGCGAGCTGGTCGATCCACCGTCGCTGATGAACAACGGCTTCATCGACGCACGCAAGGCGTCGTCGATCGGCGTTGGCTTTCGGGTGTGCCCATCGACGAGCACCATGGTGGTACGAGCGGTGACCAGCCGCGCGGGCCCGACCACAGCGGCGCCGGCCAGGGCGAAAGAACTGTTGCCGATCCGGTCGACACCACAAACCACCTGTACATCCGAACGCCCGTGGTGCCAACGGTGATAGCTCAGATCGACACTGGCAACCAGCATGCCCAGGGCGGGGTCGTTGCGAATCGGGCGTAGCGTACCGGCGCGCGACTGTTCGATATAACGCGACAGCGCGAGTTCGCCGATG
This sequence comes from Salinisphaera sp. T5B8, assembly GCF_040361255.1. Classification (NCBI taxonomy): domain Bacteria; kingdom Pseudomonadati; phylum Pseudomonadota; class Gammaproteobacteria; order Salinisphaerales; family Salinisphaeraceae; genus Salinisphaera; species Salinisphaera sp. T5B8. The sequence continues at coordinate 63,960 of NZ_APNG01000012.1, forward strand.
ACCGCGTCCGGGTCGAGATCGGCATAGCGCCCGGATATCTCGCTGTGGGCCGGGTAGCCGGTCATTGGCACCTGCGCGGGCGGGTTCGGCGGCCAGTCGCTGACGGCGACCTCCTCGGCCGCGAGATTGTGCGCAAGGGCCGCGTGCACATCCTCAGGCAGGTCCACCCAGCGATCGTCATGCCAGGCGCCCATCAGGCAGTCCTGTACGCCCACGCATTCGCCCTGCTGAAACAGCGCGGTGACCAGCCGATAGGTCTGATCCGTAACCGCAATCAGGCGAGCGCTGCAGGTCACATCGTGAGGATAGTGCGTTTCCCGCAGGAAATGGGTGATCGTGCGGCGCGGGCGCAACAGCACGCGATCGGAAAACAGATGCGCCTGACCGAGCGCGCCCAGCTGGTAGCGGATCCGCGCTTCGACATGCAGGCCGTGCACGGCCACGTTGTTGGCATGGCGGATGGTATCCAGGTGCGCATACTGCAGCGCCACGGTATGGCGCAAATCGTAGTGTTCGGGCTCGGTCTGCCAGGCGGGCATCTTCACGGTCATGTCCTTGCAACGGGTATCGATACGCCCACGGACCGTCGTCGAACGACGAACAGCCGGTCCACGGCGCGATCGCGATTATGCCCCGCACCGGGGCGGCATTTCATGGCGCGCCCGTCGCGGCGCCGCGATGCCGGCTCAATCGTGTGCGTGCGTCGGTCATGCGGCTGTATCACCCACGCCGCATGCCGGTCCACTTGCGCGCGACCTGGCTTTTGAATTCGGCGGGGGTCGGGGCCAAGCGCTCGGCCAGTTCATCCGCGCACGGCGGTATGGCTGCGATCGCAGCAAGCGTATTACGCCACGTTTCCCGGCAGCGGGATAAAGGCCCTGCTCGCCGGTGGCCATCTTCGCTAGACTCGCAACGGCCAAGCAATAAGGAAAACGACATGACCACGCCGCAATTCTCGACCATCTCGCTGGAAATAGACGACGGTATCGCCACGCTGTGGCTGGACCGCCCCGATCGCATGAATGCCTTCACCCCGCAGATGAAGGACGAGATGATCGCGGCCTTCGATCACACCGACGCCAACGACGACGTACGTGCCGTCATCGTCACCGGGCGCGGCCGTGCCTTTTGTGCCGGCGCCGATCTGGCCAAGGGCGGCGACACCTTCGACTACGACAAACGCCAGGGCGAAGACCACCGACGCGACGGCGGCGGTCAGGTGACCCTGCGGATCTATCGCAGCCTCAAGCCGGTCATCGGCGCGATCAACGGCGCGGCCGTGGGCATCGGCGCAACCATGCAGCTGCCCATGGATATCCGTATCGCGGCCGACAATGCCAAGTTCGGCTTCGTGTTCGCGCGGCGCGGCATCACCCTGGAGGCCGCATCCTCATGGTTTCTCACCCGCACCGTGGGTATGTCCACGGCGCTGGAGTGGTGCTATTCCGGCCGGGTCTTTCCGGCCAGCGAGGCCCACGAGCGCGGGCTGGTGCGCTCGCTGCACGCGCCCGAGGCGCTCTACGACGCGGCGGTAGCACTCGCCCATGAACTCACCGACGAAAGCGCGCCGGTATCCATTGCCATGACCCGGCAACTGCTTTGGCGCATGCACGCGCAAGGCCATCCGATGGATGCGCACCGTATCGACAGCCAGGCGATTCGCGCGCGTGGGCGCTCCGAGGATGCCAAGGAAGGCGTGTCGTCGTTTCTGGAAAAACGCCCTGCCCGTTTCCCCAACCGTGTATCCACCGATATGCCCGATTTCTTCAATTGGCAGCATGAGCCGCCGTTCGACGATTAATCCGGCCCCAGACAGCCAACCTCGGCCAGCTGTTTTCAATGCCATGAAAATATAAACGCTGGCGCCTGTATGCCGTTTATTTATCAATTACTTGTAAGCTACTGGTCGCAGCAAGCATGTCGCCACATGCTCGCGCTATTGCCCCAAAGGCCATCTATTTCTGGGCCGGGCTGATAAACAGTCCGCGTATCGATGATGCAGGCGCGCCGCAGCCACTGGCTGCGGCGCGGTAACGTGCAAGGCGGGCTCAGTGCCCGCCGGGCGCGGTCTCGGCTGCTTGCGGGGTGGGCGCGTTCAACCGAAACATGAGCGGCACGACTACGGTCAACGAGTCAGTGGGATCGTCGCTCCAGGCAGGCGCGGGGCTGGCCAACTGCATCGCCGCCAACGCAGCGGCATCCAGACGCGAATCGCCACTGCTTTGCGCCAGCCCGGCCGCGATATGGCCATCGCCAGCGACCTCCAGGCGCACTCGCGCCGTACCTTCCACCCGCTCTTCAGCGGCCGTCGGCGGATAGCGCAGGGGAGATTGGCGCAGATGGGCGTACAGCGTTTGGTAGTAACGTTCGCGCTCGGTCTGCTCGTCAGCCGCCGCAGCGTCTGACGGTGTGCCCGGGTCGGCAGCGCGCACGTTCGCCTTATCTTGTTGCGCCGGCTCGCCGCGGCCCGGGCCGGCCAGGGCCTGCGTACTGATCAGCACCAACGCCAACAGCCATGTTTGTGTCCGGTATCGCATATCGTTCGGTTCCACGACCTGTGCGCAAAACATCCGAGGGCGGACGCCCTCGCGATGTATTCCGGTGGCTTTTCTACCAGATTTCAGACACATGCGCCGCCGCGCAGCGCCGCACTGCGGAATCGATGACGGGCTTATACGTGCGGATACCGCCTACCCGACTGGCCGACATGTCGATGTCGCGATACAAACAGCCGCTGGGGAAGCTCTGCATAACCTCTCGCGGATCGCGTTCGAGTCCTCACAGACGGTGCGGCAAGGCGTCCAAGCGCAGCGCCTGCCCCAGGAAATCAACGAGGGGCAGGTCAAGCCTGGCAACGCGGCCGCGGCGTCTGTGAGGCCGAACCCCGCAGGGGCCGCCGGCTTTGCGCGCGCCTGGTCGGCGTCGAGGCATAACGCACCGTGCAACCCGCACGCTACGCCCACCGCTGCCTGCCAGCCACGCGCAAAGCACACCGGCGCGACCGTGACAGGTTATGCAGAGCTTCCCTAGCCGTGTCCCAGCCACAACGCCATGAGTTCGGCACGACTACGCACATTGAACTTGCGAAAGATATTGGTGAAGTAGTTATGTGTCGTATGCGGGCTTTGATCGATATCGTGGGCAATCGCCTTTTCGGCCCGGCCGGATAGCAATCGGCGCAACACGCGACGTTCGGTCGGCGTGAGCGGGGTTTTCGCGACGAGCTGGCCGTAGCTCAGATGCAATTGACGCGTGAACCAGGACAGGCTTCTCAGTGCATAGCTTGCGACGGCCAAGGCCTCATGATCGAAATCCGGCTCACCGTCGAGCCGGTCGAATATGAAAAAGCTCTCGACGTCTTCACCGACGGGCAAGACCACGAACAGCCGATCCACTATTCCCCGTGCTCGATAGTGCTCGTCGTAGTGGCGACCGTTAAAGAAGGCCGCCGACACATGATCCGCAAGCAGCGACGCTCGAAAGCGTCCCGCCTGGTGGACGTGATTACGCGTGCTCTCGTCAATCCGCCCCGCATCGAAGCACTTGACCGATTGCCGGTAGGCCGTCTGATCCGACGCCAGCTCGCCGTAGAAATGTATCGAGCGGGCACGCCAACCCAGTAGCGGATCATCCGCCGACGGCTCATGCATCCGCGACGACGACAGCCAGAACCCGTGCCGTGATCCGATCAGCGCACCCACCGTATCGAACAGATGCTGCAACCGCTCTTCCGGCTGCGAGGCCGGGATCGCGGCCAGCTCGTCCCATAACTCGTGGATACGGTCGCTTATCGACGGCGGAATATGTAGATCATTCCAGATCATCGATCCCCTCGTGTATCGATAGAGGAAAATCCGTGCGCTTCGCCGTTCTCATGCAATGAGCCCGGCGATCCGGCGCGCGGTCCCGCGTTGAGCCCTGGATGATTACAAACGCGACAGGTCGCGCGTCAGTCTCAAACCTCTCAATCCTCTCGAGGCATCGCAGGATGGCTGCGCTGAAAATACCGGCCTCACGGGCGGCATTTTGTGGCCTGCGCTTGGAAGGATGATGCGGCGCTTCAGGCCGCGTCGCTTGCGCGACGGTTCGGAATCGCTGCACGAGCGCGTCGAACACGTATTGTTTGTCTGTCGCAGGTTCGAACTTATCGATGAACCATATAAAAATACCGGCGCTGCGGCCGGCATTTTTATATGGTGCGCCCGGCAGGATTCGAACCTGCGACCTTCGGCTTCGGAGGCCGACACTCTATCCAACTGAGCTACGGGCGCATCGGCGCCGCAAAGGATACGCACACGCTGGCGCTGCGTCTATCCTGCGATCAGGCACGTATCCGTGTAACGCGAAAAATCCGTTATACTGCGCGCAATTTCGCGCTCCGTTCGTTCACGCAAAACAAAGTTTGCCATGACCGCTAATTCCGACCAGACATTCTTTCGCGCTTTCACGATCGTACTCGGGGCGCTGTTTTTGATTACGATCGTGGCCATTGTCGGCGCTCGACTAATCACCAGCGCGAGCGACAGCGGCGAAATGCGCCCTGAACAGCTTGAGCGCGTGAAAAGCCGGACCGAACCGGTCTATGCGGTCAATACCGACCCGAACGCCACCTCCATGGCCGCCTCTTCCGGCGAAGACAGCGGCGAGCCGATGTCGGGCGAAGAAGTCTATGCCAACGTTTGCGCGGCCTGTCATGCTTCGGGCGTTGCGGGCGCACCCAAGGTTTCCGATACGGCGGAATGGACGAAACGCCTCGACGAACAGGGCAAGGACACACTCTATTCGCGCGCGATCAACGGCTACAAGGGCATGCCGGCCAAGGGCGGCAACCCGGACCTGTCCGAAGAGGAAATGCACAAGGCCGTGGATCACATCCTCAGCGAAGCCGGCGCGACCTAGACAATCGCCGCATTCTGCGCTCGTAAAAGCCGCCCCAGGGGCGGCTTTTTTATGCCTGACTGAGCGCGGGGAACGTACCGGCCACGCATTGAACCAGCGCGTCGAGATCGGCCACGACGCCTGACGCCGGTTCCCCGCTTTGCACACGCATGATCGCGCCATCGATCGCCAGCGCGATCTGGCGCGCTTTTGGCTGGGTGGCCGCATCCTTTTTATCCAGACAGTTCGTCACGGCCGCGATCATCTGCTGTTTGTGCATGCGCGCCACGCGCTTCACGCTCGCCAGCGCCCGACCATATTCGACGACGCTGTTGAGAAAGGCACAGCCGCGAAAATCCGGATCGGCGAGCCATTCGGCGAGCGCGGGCGCGATCGCTGCCGGGGTCGCGCCGTGGCGGTCGAGCGCCTGTTCGAACCAATCCAGCCAGTACGCATGCCGGGCATCCAGAAAGGCCTCGACCAGCGCGTCCTTGCTGGCGAAGTGACGATAGAAGGTGACCTTGGTGACGCCCGCTTCGTCGATAAGCGCATTCGTGCCCGTGGCCCGAATACCGTCGCGATAAAACAGCCGCTGGGCGGCCTGCAGAATGCGTTCGCGCGCCGGCGCTTCGGGGTCGATCGATATCTCATGCATGGGCGTATTGTAGACAGGTCGGTCTACATGGGCCAGACTCACCGAAGTAGACAACTCTGTCCACATCCATTGGAGCGCATGCATGACCACCAAGCCACCCCTGCCGCCTTTCGATGAAACGTCCGCACGCCAGAAAGTACGGGCCGCCGAAGACGCCTGGAACAGCCGCGACCCGGATCGCGTCGTGCAGGCCTATACACCGGACAGTCGCTGGCGTAACCGTGTGGCGTTTCTGGCCGGGCGCGAGGCGATTCATGCCTTTCTCCAGCGCAAATGGAATCGCGAACTGGAATATCGTCTGATCAAGGAACTCTGGGCCTATGGCGCAGCGCGCATCGCGGTGCGCTTTGCCTATGAATATCGCGACGACACGGGCCAGTGGTATCGCGCCTACGGCAACGAAAACTGGCAGTTCGACGCCGCGGGGCTGATGCATACCCGGCTTGCCAGTATCAACGATTGTCCGATCCAACCGGATCAACGCCTGTTCTCATGGCCGCAGGGGCGTCGACCGGACGATCACCCGGGGCTCACCGAACTGGGTCTTTGAACGCTCACAAAAGCCCGTCCGATTACGTAGGCCTCAGCCGGCGGCGGCAGGCGCGCATCTTGTCCGCAAATGAACGCGAAGAAACGCGAATAAGGCAAAAGACAGATATCTCGAAGCGCCCAGGCGCGGCACTTCGCGCTTTGTGCCTGGCCGGGCGCGTTGTTCAGTCCGCGCTTTCGCTCAGCATCGCCTTGAGCGCGGCGAGCTGGCTGCGCCCGTGCTCGGCTTCGGCCTTGGGGTCGCGTTTTTTCGCCTGGGGCCAGTCGATTTCGTCCTTGGGCAGTTCTTCCAGAAACCGGCTGGGGGTGCTGTCGGTATTCTCGCCGCCGCGCCGGCGCTGGCGTGCATAACTCAACGACAATGTCTTGCGCGCACGGGTGATACCAACATAGAGCAGGCGTCGTTCTTCCTCGATCTTGTCTTCGTCCATACAGGCATGGTGCGGCAGCAGCCCTTCTTCCATGCCCACGAGAAAGACATGATCGAACTCCAGGCCCTTGGCGGCATGCAGGGTGAGCAGGTGCACCTGGTTTTCGATGTCTTTTTCGCTTTGATTGGCAAAGTCCATGAGACTCAGCCGACGTACGACTTCATCCAACCCGCGCGGCGTGCCGTCGCTGTTTTCTTCCATATGGCCAAGCCAGGCAAGAAACTCGTCGACGTTCTCCAGGCGCTTGCGCGCCGCCCGGGTATTGGCCGCGGTATCGCGTAGCCATTCACGATAGTCGATATCGGCAATCAACTGGACCACCAGTTCCTTGGCCGGCGTGGATTCACCGTCACGGGCCAGACCTTTCGCCCAGTCGACGAATTCGGCCAGCCGCCGGCCGGCGCGATCACCCACGCCGCCAGCCAGCCCCACGCCGCGTGCGGCATCGAACAGACTCAGGTGTCGGCTACCGGCGTAGCGGGCCAGCGCTTCCAGCGTGGCGGGGCCGATTTCGCGCCGCGGCAGATTGACCACGCGTAGAAACGCCGCGTCGTCATCCGGGTTGACCAGCAGTTTGAGATAGGCGGCCAGGTCGCGAATCTCGCTGCGCTCGAAAAACGAACGCCCGCCCGAGACGCGATAGGGAATCTGGCGTTCACGCATGGCTTTTTCGAACGCGCGCGACTGGAAATTGCCGCGATAGAGCACGGCATAGTCGCCAAACGCGTTGCCGGTGCGCAGCCGGTGCGACGAAATCTCGCTGGCCACGCGATCGGCCTCGCCCGCCTCGTCGGCACAGGCGAGCACGCGAATACGATCGCCCGGGCCCATGGCGCTCCACAGATTCTTTTCGTAGACACGGGCGTTGGACGAAATCAGCGTATTCGCCGCCGACAGCACATTGCCCACCGAGCGATAGTTCTGTTCGAGCTTGATGACCTTGAGATGCGGGAAGTCGCGCGACAGATCGGCGATATTGCCCGGGCGCGCGCCGCGCCAGGCATAGATCGACTGGTCGTCGTCGCCGACCACGGTAAACGCCGCCCGCACCCCGGCGAGCAGACGCATCAATTCGTATTGGGCGGCGTTGGTGTCCTGATATTCGTCGACGAGCAGGTAACGAAACCGGTTCTGCCAGCGCTCGCGCGCGGCGGCGTCTTCGCGCAGCAGCTGCACCGGCAGACTGAGCAGGTCGTCGAAATCCACCGCGTTATAGGCCTTGAGGCGGCGCTGATACTCCGCATAGGCCCGTGCGATTGCCTGTTCCGAGCCGGCCGCGCTCGCCGCCGCGGCCTCCGGGTCCATCAGCGCAGATTTCCAGGCGCTGATGGTAAAGCGCGCGGTCTTGCGCAGCTCGGCGTCCTTGCCGATGAGATCGGCCAGTAGCTTGTCGGCGTCTTCGGCGTCAAAAATGGAAAACCGCGGTTTGTAGCCGAGCGCGGCATGCTCGGTACGAATCATCTGCAGGCCGAGGCTGTGAAAGGTACTTACGGTCAGCCCACGCGCGGCGTCGTTGTCGATGAGCTTCGAAGCGCGCTGCTTCATTTCGCGCGCGGCCTTGTTGGTGAAGGTCACCGCCGCGATCCGGTCGCCCGCATAGCCGCGCGAGATCAGGTGCGCGATCTTGCGTGTGATCACACCGGTCTTGCCCGAGCCGGCGCCGGCCAGCACCAGCAACGGCCCGTCGAGATAACGGACCGCCGCGTCTTGCTGTGGATTGAGTTTCGGCATCGCCATGGCCGCGAGAGTCTAGCAGGTCGATCGTCGCGATCGGTCGCGATCGCCCCCACCGACAGACCACAAAAAAAGCCGGCCCGAGGGCCGGCTTCTTGCCGTGGATACAGCGATCGTTCAGAACGATTTGCTGATCGTGCCCACCGCGGTCGCGCCGCAGATATTGGCGCCGCCACAGGCGGTATCGTCCAGATCGGTATCGACATAAGCCACCGACCAGTCGAGGCCGAACTGCGTGGTAGCCAGCGAGATCGACCAATCCGCATAGTCCTCGAAGTACAGCTCGTTGTCGTCGACGGTCTGATAGCCGGCATGCACGCCCAGGGTCAGCCACTCTTCCAGCGGGAATTCGAAGCTGGTGTTGTAGTAGAAGGCATCGCCCGATTCGTTGTAGAAATCGTCGCTATAGGACACCGACAGCGCCGCCGTCATGTTGTCGTCGCTATAGGCGATACCGGGCGTGTATTCCCAGAAGTCGATTTCGTTGTTGTCACCGGCCGTGCTCGCGCCCGGGTAGTAGTAATAGAGCACGTTGAAATCGAGCGCCCAGTGGTCACTCAGCGCCAGCCCGTAGCCGGCATAGAAATCGATTTCGGCCTGGGCACCGTTATCGCCGGTCACCGGGCTGGGGTTGAAGTTGTCGACGTTCGACGCCCAGGTGCCCATATACAGGCCGCTGTCCAGCGCGTAATCGAAACCGCCCTGAATGGCGAAATCGCGATCGGTCTGGGACACGCCGCGATAGCGGTAGTCGGTGGTGTAAGCGACATTGGCGCTGGCTTCGGCGGCAATCGCGCTGGCGCTGGACACGGTAACGACCGCTGCCGCGCAGCCGATTAGAAGTTGTTTTTTCATCTCGGTTTTTGCTCCCTTTGCAATATATCTCGTAGCGAGAAACCCCAGCCGCGGCCTGGGCCTTGAGCGGGATGAAATCACTCGATGCACGAGACGTGCCAAAGCAACGGGTTAATACTCGGCAAGATGACAAAATAAAGACATGCGCCACAAACGGCGCCTACGCGCGCATGCGCGTTACCGTCAGGCGCCGCCGGCCGAATCAGATTGCATAAACAAGTATGGATAAGCCCGACCACAAACCCGGCCGCGCCCTTTTTTTGACAAGCCAGCTTGTCGAATACGCGTGTCAGCAACGCCTGCAGCAAGGGCGCGCCCCAACCGCCCGGATTGAAATAGCCGAGCTTGTCAGCTGTTTTCAAAGGCTTCGGAGTGCGTGTTGAACGCGGGCCGGCCCAGCTAGCCTTCGCTCATCTTCGATAGACGAGCCGGTTCATGCCGAGGGTTTTCGATCGAGCTGACGAAAGCCGATCGCCTCGGCCACGTGCGCAGACTGGATGGTATCGGCGCCGGCCAGATCAGCGATCGTACGCGCCACCCGAAGAATACGGTGATACGCCCGTGCCGACAGACCCAACCGCGCAATCGCCTGCTCCAAAATGGCGCGCGCACTGTTTTCGAGCAGACAATGGGTATCGATCGCCGCGGGCGTGAGGCTGGCATTGGCGCCCTGTCCACGCGCCACCGCGCGTTCCCGCGCCGCGATCACGCGTTGGCGTACCGTGGCGCTGTTTTCCTGCGGCGGCGTGTCTGCACCACCCATGAGCACGTCGCGGGCCACCGGCGCCACATTCAGATGCATGTCGATGCGATCGAGTAGCGGCCCCGAAATCCGGTCGCGGTAGCGCTCGATACGTTCCGGGGTGCAGTGACAACGGCCCGAGGCTTCCCCCAGATAGCCGCAGGGACAGGGATTCATCGCCGCAATCAATTGAAACGCGGCCGGAAATTCAGCCTGCCGCGCCGCCCGCGATATGACGATATGCCCGGATTCGAGCGGCTCGCGCAGTACTTCCAACACGCGGCGATCGAATTCGGGCAGCTCATCAAGAAACAGTACGCCGTTATGCGCCAGGGTGATTTCGCCCGGACGCGGCGCCGAGCCGCCGCCCACCAGCGCCACGCCCGACGCGGTATGATGCGGCGCGCGAAACGGACGCCGCCCCCAGTTGTCGGGCGAAAACCCGCCGGGTGAGATCGAGGCCACCGCGGCACTTTGCATGGCCTGTGCGTGCGTCATCGGCGGTAACAGGCCGGGCAATCGACAGGCGAGCATGGTTTTGCCCGCACCCGGCGGGCCGATCAGCAATAGCGAATGCCCGCCCGCCGCGGCGATTTCGAGCGCACGCTTGGCCTGTTGCTGGCCCCGTACGTCGGCAATGTCTTCATGCGCGGATGCTTGATGCCCGGTCGCGGGCTGGGGTCGATGCCACAACGCCTCGTCGCCAGCCAGACTCGCCGCCACATCGGCCAGATGCGCGGCGGCAAATACGCCCTCGGGCGCGGCGAGCGCGGCCTCGGGCCCATTGTCTTCGGGAGTGACCAGGGTACGCTCGGCATTGCCCGCTGCCAGCGCGGCGGGCAATGCGCCGCGAACGCCGCGCAGCGTGCCGGACAAAGACAACTCGCCCAGGAATTCGTAACCGGCCACGGATTCGCCCGGGATCTGGCCGGAGGCCGCCAGAATCCCCAGGGCGATCGCCAGATCGAAACGCCCGCCTTCCTTGGGCAGATCCGCCGGCGCGAGATTGACCGTGATACGCCGGGTCGGAAACTCATAGCCGCTGTTGACGATGGCCGCGCGTACGCGGTCCTTGCTTTCCTTGACCTCGGTTTCGGGCAGACCGACGATCGCGAGCGCCGGCAGGCCGCCGGCCAGATCCACCTCTACCGTGACCGGCGGTGCCTCGAGGCCGGTCTGTGCGCGGCTATGTACCGTTGCCAGCGTCACGCCAAACCGGTTATTGCGAGCCGGCCGTATCGCGTTCGGCTTCGAGGGCCGCCACCTGGGCTTCCAGCGCATCGAGCTTGCGGCGCGTATGCGCAAGCATCTCGCGGGCCGCTTCGAACTCCTCGCGCGGCACCAGATCCAGCCGGGCGAGCTGGCCCTGCAGGATGGTACGGAAATTGGCATGCAACTCGTCGCGCAGCGGCGCGACCTGGGGCGGCAACGCCTGGGCCAGACGGGTGGCGATATCTTCGATAGAGCGCATAGCTACGGGTCAACCTCAAGGATTAAAACCACAGCATGACGCGAAGCCACGCGCTACGCAAAAGCGCGTTGCACTTTATTGGTGCAACGCGCAGAGCGCCCGATTCCGGACCTATCCCGCCCGCCTCGATTCGCGCATAACCTGCTGTTTTTCATGCCTTGGCACGGTGAGTGCTTAGACCGGATCGCAATCTCTCGCTTGCACGTCCCGACTGCTTGAATGCGAGGCAACGGAGCGTGCGATACCGCATGACAGGAGCAGGTCATATGAAATTAATCGCAGCCGTAATCAAGCCGTTCAAGCTCGATGAGGTCCGCGAAGCGCTTTCCGAGGTCGGTGTGCAAGGCATCACCGTAACCGAGGTCAAGGGTTTCGGACGTCAGAAAGGCCACACGGAACTCTACCGCGGTGCCGAATACGTGGTCGATTTTCTACCCAAGGTGAAGATCGAAGTCGCGATCGAAGAATCCGAACTCGAAGCAGCCGTGGAAGCGATCTCCAAGGCGGCCCATACCGGCAAGATCGGCGACGGCAAAATCTTCGTCACCGAGCTGGAACAGGCCATCCGTATCCGCACCGGCGAGACGGGCAAGGACGCGCTTTAAGCCGCGCCCGCGTAACGCCTTAAATTTCGAGGGAAATCCCACGCCATGGAAAATAATATCTTCGAATTGCAGTACGCAATCGATACCTTTTACTTCTTGATTTGCGGGGCACTGGTCATGTGGATGGCCGCCGGCTTCTCCATGCTGGAGGGCGGCCTGGTTCGTGCCAAGAACACGACCGAAATCCTGACCAAGAACATCGCGCTCTATTCGATCTCCTGCATCATGTACATGATCTGCGGCTACATGATCATGTACGACGGCAGCCTGTTCTTGAACGGCATCGCCGGCGGCGACGACTTGGTACAGAAAGCCCTCGCGGCCTCGGCCGAGAACGGCTTCGATGGCGATTCGGTCTATGCCGGCGCCTCGGACTTCTTCTTCCAGGTCGTGTTCGTGGCCACCGCCATGTCGGTCGTATCCGGCGCGGTCGCCGAACGCATGAAGCTGTGGGCGTTCCTCACCTTCGCCGTGGTCATGACCGGTTTCATCTATCCGATGGAAGGCTCCTGGACCTGGAACGGCGATTCCGTGTTCGGCCTGTACACCCTCGGCGACCTCGGCTTCTCCGACTTTGCCGGCTCGGGCATCGTGCATATGGCCGGCGCCTCGGCAGCCCTGGCGGGCGTACTGCTGCTCGGCCCGCGTAAAGGCAAGTTCCGCGCGGACGGCACCATTGGCGCCATTCCGGGTGCCAACCTGCCGCTGGCCGCGCTGGGTACGCTGATCCTCTGGATGGGCTGGTTCGGTTTCAACGGCGGCTCCGTGCTCAAGCTCGGCGATATTGCCAATGCCAACTCGGTGGCCATGGTGTTCCTCAACACCAACACCGCCGCTGCCGGCGGCCTGGTCGCCGCCCTGCTGCTGGCCCGTGCCATGTTCGGCAAGGGTGACCTGACCATGGCGCTCAACGGCGCACTGGCCGGCCTGGTGGTGATTACCGCCGAGCCCTCCACGCCGAGCCCGCTCGTGGCCACGCTCTTCGGTGCCGCTGGCGGTATCCTGGTGGTGTTCTCGATCGTGTTCTTCGACAAGATCAAGATCGACGATCCGGTGGGCGCGATCTCCGTGCATGGTGTCTGCGGCCTGCTCGGCCTGATGGTCGTGCCGATCACCAACCCTGAAGTGAGCTTCTCCGGTCAGGCAATCGGCGCGCTCACCATCTTCGTCTGGGTGTTCGCCACCAGCCTGATCGTCTGGGCGATTCTGAAGTTCACGGTCGGTATCCGCGTCTCCGAAGAAGAAGAAGTCGAGGGCGTGGACCTGGGCGAATGCGGCATGGAAGCCTATCCGGAGTTCACCTCCGGCGGCAGCCGTCGCTCGATGTCCTAAATCGCAAGCGCTCGCGAGCGATTGCGCATCGACGAGGCCCCGGCAACGGGGCCTCTTTTTTTGTCCGCGATAAATGGCGTGCCGCCGAACAGGCCGAACCGAAAACAGCCGTTACCGTCGATCGGCCGCAAACCAGTCCGGGCCCGATAGACGAACGGGTATATCGCTTCGCTATACTTCCCGGCGTTTATCCCAAACCGCCGCGAAACCTCATGCTGCCGAAGAATAAAAGCCCGCTGCTGGCGTTTGCCGTATTGCTCCTTTCCAGCCTTCCGGCCGCGGCCGCCCCGGTAATCGATGGTGCCGATACCGCCTGGGTGATGACCACGACCGCGCTGGTGCTGTTCATGACGCTGCCGGGGCTGGCCCTGTTCTACGGCGGGCTGGTGCGGGTACGCAATGTGCTGTCGGTACTCATGCAGTGTTTTGCCATCTGTGCCCTGGCATCGCTGATCTGGGTTGTCTGCGGCTATAGCCTGGCCTTTTCCGAGGGCAATGCCTTCATTGGCGGGCTCGACAAGCTCTTTTTCGCGGGTGTGAGCGTGACCAGCGTGGCCGGCACGATTCCCGAGCCCGTGTTCGCGCTGTTCCAGATGACGTTCGCGGTGATCACGCCGGCGCTGATCATCGGCGGCTTTGCCGAGCGTTTTCGCTTTGCCACCCTGCTGGTATTCACCGCAGCCTGGCTGTTGCTGGTCTATGTGCCGGTCACGCACTGGGTGTGGGGCGGCGGCTGGCTCGGCCAGCTCGGCCTGCTCGATTTCGCAGGCGGTACGGTCGTGCATGTCACCGCGGGTGTCGCCGCGCTGGTCGCGGCTATTGTCGTGGGCCCGCGCCACGGCTTTCAGAAAACCGCGATGGCCCCGCATAACCTGACCATGACGGTTTCCGGCGCCGGCATGCTGTGGGTCGGCTGGTTCGGCTTCAACGGCGGCAGCGCGCTGGCCGCCAACGGCCAGGCGGGCATGGCCATGCTGGTCACGCATCTATCAGCGGCGGCCGGCTGTCTGACCTGGATGGCGGCGGAATGGATCCGCTTTGGCAAGCCGAGCGTGCTGGGTATCGTCACCGGCATGGTGGCCGGCCTGGGCACGATCACCCCGGCCTCGGGCTATGTCGGCCCGGGCGGCGCGATCGTGATCGGCATACTCGCCGGCGTGGTCTGTTTCGCGGCGACGCTCTGGGTCGAGCGCAGCCTGCGTATCGACGATTCGCTGGACGTATTCCCGGTCCACGGCGTGGGCGGCATCATCGGTACGCTGCTGGCCGGCGTATTCGCCTCGACCGATCTCGGCCCGTTCTCGGGCCAGGGTTTTGCCGAGGGTATCGACGGCATTGTCAGCCAGGTCGGTATCCAGGCCCTGGGCGTGGCGGCCGTATTCATCTATACCGGCGTGCTCACCTGGGCCATTCTCAAGGTGCTGGAAGCGACCATGGGATTGCGCGTGGGTGTCGAGGACGAACAGGTCGGCCTGGATATTCTCGAGCACGAAGAGCGCGGTTACGATCTGTAACGATCCGCGGCAGCTGTTAGACTCGCTGGCATCAAAAATGAGGAGTTTCCAACCATGAAAATGGTTACCGCCGTCATCAAGCCTTTTCGTCTCGACGATGTCCGTGAAGCACTCGCCGAGGTGGGCGTACACGGCACCACCATGACCGAGGTCAAGGGTTTCGGTCGCCAGAAAGGCCATACCGAACTCTATCGCGGCGCCGAATACGCGGTCGATTTCCTGCCCAAGGTCAAACTCGAAGTCGCGGTCGCCGACGACCGCGTGGAAGCGGTGGTGGACGCGATCATCGAAGCGGCCAAGACCGGCCAGATCGGCGATGGCAAGATCTTCGTGCACAACCTTGACCAGGTGGTGCGTATCCGCACCGGCGAAACCGACCGCGACGCGATCTAGACAGCGTACGCGCCCAACCGGATCAGAGCGCGCGTGAGCAAGCCGCGCTTTGTGGTCGACGCCCTGGCCGTGGGCGGTATCGGCCCGGTCGATATCGCCGTGCAAGCCGGCGGCTGCCTAGGCCTGAGCGCGCCCTCGGGGGCCGGCAAGACCCGGCTGCTGCGGGCGATGGCCGATCTCGACGCGCACGCGGGCGAGTGCCGGCTGGATGGCGTACGCGCCGCCGATATGCCCGCCCCCGAATGGCGTCGCCAGGTGGCCTTTCTGGCCGCGGAATCGGCCTGGTGGGCGGATACGCCGCGTGCGCATTTCGATCGCGATTGCGTATCCCTGCTCGCCGCACTCGATCTGGAACCCGACCTGCTCGATACGCCCATCGGGCATCTATCCTCCGGCCAGCGCCAGCGCATGGCACTTGTTCGTACCCTCGCCCACACCCCGGCCGTGCTGCTGCTCGACGAACCGACCGCCAATCTCGATGGCGTGAACATCGAACGCGTCGAGCGCTTGATCGGCGACTATCGCACCACCCACGATGCCTGTTGTATCTGGGTGAGCCATGATGAGGCCCAGCTTGCCCGCGTGGCCTCGTCGCGGCTGGTACTCGATGCCCGCGGCCAACCCGTATCGACGCCGTGCAACTGATTTCGCTGTCGTTATTCGATCTGGGCCTGGCCGCGATTGCGGTTTTGGCGCTGGCGGCGACGACCACGGCGATGCAGCTGGGCATCACTCGAACCCTGCTGGTGGCGGCCGTGCGCACGGCCGCCCAACTCGCGCTCGTCGGCCTGATCCTGGAGGCGGTCTTCGCCCAACAGCAGCTGCACTGGGTCGCAGCCATGGCCTTTGTCATGCTGCTGCTGGCCGGGCGCGAAGCAGCCACCCGCCAGAAACGACGCTTCGTCGGCGGCTATGGCTTTCTCGCCGGCACGGCGGCCATGTTCCTGTCGTCGTTCGTCACGGCCGTGGCGACGCTGGTGATCGTGATTCGGGTCGAGCCCTGGTATACGCCGCAGTACGCGATCCCGCTGCTGGGCATGTTGCTGGGCAATACGATGACCGGTATCGCGCTGGCGCTGGACCGGCTCACCCAGGAAGTCTGGCGCGGCGCGAACGTGGTCGAGACGCGACTCGCGCTGGGCGCCAGCGCGGCCGAGGCGATCGCCGACATGCGGCGCGATGCCATGCGCGCCGGGCTCATTCCCATGCTCAACGCCATGGCGGCAGCTGGCATCATCAGCCTGCCCGGCATGATGACCGGCCAGATCCTGGCCGGCAGCCCGCCCTGGGAAGCGGTCAAATATCAGATCCTGATCATGTTCCTGATCGCCACCGGCACCGGCTTTGGCACCCTGCTGGCGGTGACATTGGGTGCACGGCGATTGTTCGATCCACGCGCGCGCCTACGCCTGGATCGGCTACGCCGCGCGTGACAACGATCGCCGTACTCAGGCCTGTGGCTTGAGCAGCCGGCTGAGATATTCCTTGATGCGTTGAAAGACGCCGCGTTTTTGCCAATTCTCGAGGGTAACCTGATGACAACGTGCGCGATCGTCATCGAAATCGCTGTCGAGCGCGGCGAAGGTGTCCGGGTCGATCATGGCGATGGCGATTTCGTCGTCCTTGCCCATGGAGCGGTGGTTGAAATTCGCCGACCCACTGATGGCCACCACGTCGTCGACCAGCACGATCTTGGCGTGCAGCATCGTCGGCTGGTAACGGTAGAGATGGACGCCGGCCTCGAGCAGCGGTTGATAGGCATCATCGCCGGCGGCCCTCGCCACCCGCGAATCGGTATACGGCCCCGGCATGAGCACTTCGATTTTCACCCCGCGTCGGGCGGCATTACAGAGCATGTCGATGGTGGCGGTATCGGGCACGAAATAGCCCGTGGTAATGCGTAGCCGACGCTGGGCGATCGAAATCACCAGCCGAAACAGGGTCGCGATATCGCTGTAGTTCACCGCGGCCGAAGTGCGCAGCACCTGGATGAGCGCGCCGTTTTCGTGCTCGGCGATGTCGGGATCGGACATCGCCCAGCTGTCGTCGAAACCACGCTCGCCGGCCTCGACCCAGTTCGATAGAAAGGCACCGCGCAAGCCGTCGACCACCGGCCCGGTCAGACGAAAATGCGTTTCGCGCCATTCATTCGGCTCGCGCGCGTCACCATCCCATTCGGCGGCGATACCGACCCCGCCGGTAAAACCGATGCGGTTGTCCACCACCAGAATCTTGCGATGGGTGCGATTATCGGCCTGCCAGAAGCGCCAGCGCACGGCCGGACGAAACCAGGCGATCCGGGCGCCGGCGTTTTCGAGTTCGGCCAGCACATCCTTGGGCATGGTGTGGGCGCCGAAGCTATCTAGCAGGATACGCACGCGAACACCTGCGCGGGCACGTTCGGCCAAGGCATGGCCGAAACGCTCGGCGACCTCGCCCTGCCAGTAGATGAAGGTCAGAAAATCGATCGTCTCGGCGGCCGACTCGACCGCCTCGATCATGGCTGGAAAGATCCGAACCCCGTTGACCAGACGCTCGATGCGATTGCCGCGCGTAAACGGAATACCGAGCGTGCCTTCCAGCGCGCGTCGGTAGGCATGCGAATCGGCGGACGAAGCAGCGGGTTGGGTCGTATTCATGACAGGCAGGCGATTATTTGTTTCGCAGCCTACACCACAGTCGTAACGGCCCGAAAACCCAGCACAAACCCACGACCATCAAAACACCCTGCACGGCGCGATTGTGCAGCACGCCGGTCGGCAGCCGATCGTGCGAGGCACTGGCATAACGGCGTGTGCCGAGCACCGGTTGCAGCGCGACATCGAGGGCCAGAAACGGCTGCCAACTCTGCGATACCGCCACGCCCGCCATACGCCAACTCACCTTGAGCGCCGCGCACGTGCCGTATTCGCGCCATAGCGCGGCCAGCAGATCGATATACGGCGTCACGACAAGCCGCGCGGTCTGGCTCTGGCGTTTGTACACGGCAGGCGCGCGCTCGAAAAAACAGGGCACATCGGCGCTATACATGGCCATGATCAACGCCATGAGCAGGTAACGCGCACGCTCGCCTTCCTGTTCGAAACGCCGCGCCGAGGTTGCAAGCCGATACGGGCACAGCCGCCAGCGCCCACCCGCGGCGATGGCCGCGGCCATGCGTTGATCTTCGAGAAATGGCAGGCGCGTATCGAAACCGCCGAGTTCGTGAAAAAAACGCGCGCGCATGATCAGGCCCTGATCGCCATTGATGCTGTAACGCCGTGATGTCGCACTCTTGGCTTCCAGATAGCGATAGAAAAACGCATGCCCCGCGGTTTCGCGCACGAAACGCAGCGCGAAATGTCCGGCCACGCGGTGATCGCCGATTTGATCCAAACAGGCGATCGCCGCAGCGAGCTGGCCAGGGTGGGTCAGCCGGCTATCCGCATGCATAAAACACAGCCAGTCGTAGCGCGCGCGGGCTGCGGCCGTATTCATCTGGATGCCGCGCCCGGACGCACTGGCAATCACCTCGGCCCCGGCCGCACGAGCCACGGCGACCGTGTCATCGCTCGAGCCGCCATCGGCGACGATCACCTGCAAAACGACATCGCGCTGGGCGGCCAGATCGGCCAGTAACGAGGTAATCGCCGTCGCTTCGTCGATCGCCGGCACGATCACGCTCAGCGAGACCGACATGCCGCTTAGCCGGCTTCCTCGGCCTCGCTGACCGATGCCGGGCCAACGAAGCCGGGCAAACGTTCACGCAACCAGGCCGGAATGCGCTGTTCCAGCCAGTAGACCGGCTCGCCGTAACGCCCGGCACTCACAAAGCCCACATGGCCACCATGACGCGAGACTTCCAGGCGTACCGCCTGGGAAAGCGCCTCGGGTCCGGGAATGATGTCCGGTGCCATGAACGGGTCATCCTCGGCATGGATCACCAGCGTGGGCACACGGATATGCTTGAGAAACGGGCCGCTGCTGGAGCGTTCGTAGTAATCATCGGCATCACGAAAGCCGTTGAGCGGCGCGGTGATGGCATTATCGAAGGCGGGAAAGTCGCGCAGCTTGCGAAAATCCGGATAGGGCTGCGGGGCTTCGATGAGCTTGAACTTGGTCTCGTAGGCCTCGCGCAGGCCATTGATCAGATGCGCCTGATAGATACGCGACAGCCCCTGCTGAATGGCCTCGGCACAGCGCTTGAGATCGTAGGGCACGGATACCGCCGTAGCACAGGCCAGCGGCGCCGCACGTCCCTGCTCGCCCAGATACTTGAGCAGTACGTTGCCGCCCAGCGAATACCCCACCGCGGCCAGCGGTGCGCGCGCAAAACGCCGGCGCACATGGGCGACCACGGTTTCGAAGTCGCCGGTTTCTCCCGAGTGATAGCTGCGGGCCAGCCGGTTGGGCTCGGCGGCGCCGCGAAAATGCATGAGCACGCCGCGCGCGCCGTGGGCATCGGCCTGGCGCAGCAGGCCGCGGGCATACTTGGATTCCAGCGAACCGTTGAGCCCGTGCAGCACGATCACCACCGGCGCATCGGCATCCAGGCCGCGCTCGGGCAGCCACGACAAATCCAGAAAATCGCCGTCGTCGAGTTCCAGGCGTTCGCGCTCGACTTCGATCGGCGGCGCCGAGCGCATCTTGGAGGCGAACACGGTCTGTGCGTGCGCGTTGCGCAGCCAGAATGCCGGTTCGAATTCGCTGCGAATCAGCATGAGAGGCACCGGCAATACGTGAACGAGTTCATAGCGGTCTACTTTACCGGCCTAGCGTTTCATCCAGATAACCATCGCCGAGCTGACGCATCTGGCGCATGATCCAGGCCGCCTGACCCCGCACATAAGGCCCCGGCGAGGCCGCGCTGTATTTTTCCGGATTGGGCAATACCGCGGCCAGGCGCGCGCACTGGGCGGTGCTGAGCTGGCTGGCACTGATCCCGAACAACCGCTGGGCGGCTGCGCCCACACCGAATACGCGGTCGTCGAACTGGGCGATATTGAGATAGACCTCGAGAATACGTCGCTTGGGCCAGAGCACTTCGAGCCAGACCGTGAGATAGGCCTCGATGGCCTTGCGGATATAGCTTTTCGCCGGCCACAGAAACAGATTCTTGGCGGTTTGCTGGCTGATCGTGCTCGCGCCGCGAATGGTGCCGCCTTCGGCGTTGTCGACCAGCGCATCGCCAATCGCCGACCACACGAAGCCGTGATGGCTGGGGAAGGTCTGGTCTTCGGAGGCCACCGCGGCCAGCGGCATGCAGGCGGCCATATCGTCCAAATCGGTCCAGCGGTAGAAGATCGTCGGACCCTGGTCGCTGGCCTCGCTTTGAAGATGAACGCGCAGCATGTACGCCGTCACCGGCGGGTTGACCCAGCGCATGAGCAGAATCATCGCTGCCGGCGCGAGCAAGAGCACGCCGACAGCGATCAGCACATAGCGAAAGGGTCGTCTAAACAGAACGCTCAATAGTTGCTGTTGCCGCTACCGTAGTCGCCGCTACCACCACCCTGGTTGTAGTTGTCGTCGCTGGCGCTGTTGTTCTGGTTGTAGCCGCTATTGCCGCTGTTGTCCCGGGCGTCGTAATTGCCCTGGCGCACTTCCACGCCGTTACCGCTTTCGTAGGGCACGGTCTGGCCGCGGCTGTAATCGTCCTGTTGCGCGCCGTTGCCGCCCGAATTGCCGTTGTTGTTGCGCGAATCCATGCTCGTGCCGCGGGTCGCGGCCTCGCGATCGAACTCGCTGGACGGCGGCATGTAGCGATCCAGCGTATACACGAATTTCTGCCCGGGCTGCGGCAGACTGGATTCGTCGCTGCTACGCAGGATGGTGTAAGCATCGATACCGGCCTTGTCGTAGAACAGCCAGTTCGCTTCGCGATCGATGCTGATCTTGCCGCCTTCGAGCGACACGCCGGCGAACAACCCGCGCGAACGCGAGTAGGAGTAGACCTCGGCATCGAAGCCGAGATTGGTCGACGCGCCCGCGCTACGCCCGACCGGGCCCGCCGCCACCGCGGCATCGGCGCCGAGGTTGATCTGGCCATTGGCGATCTTGTCGATGCTGCGCTGGGTCTTGAACACCAGGATGATGTCCGACGACGACGCGCCGATCTGCCAGCCGATCGAGCCGCCGGTCAGCGAGATGAAGCTCGGGTTCGACCAGCTGCCGTCGGCGGTACGTACCGACAATACGCCCTTGCCGTGGCGCCCGCCGACGATGAAGCCGGCCTTGAACACGCTGGGAATGACGGCGATGCCATAGGCCTGGCCCAGCAGGGCCGGCGGGATGGCATTTTCAGGGATATCCACGAACTGACGTACGACGGTGGTCGCATCGTCGAGTTCCTGGGCCTGTTCGCTGGCCGCCAGGGCAGTCGTGGTGACCGACAGCAGCGCGATCGCTGCCACGAACGCCGTGATCCATTGTTTCATCTATGCTTTCCCCTGCTTGCGGAGTTGAAGCCGGCGCCAACGCCGACTCGAATCGAGAATTACGCGCGATCAGACCGCAACCGCAACCACAGGTTCACATTCGGTGGCATGCGCCGCGATCAGCCCGGCCCCTCCATCAGCCGCTTCTGAGCGGCCAGCGGCGGTTCGTCGCCGACCGGCTCGGCACGCGTATAGCGCCCGTCTTCGCCCAGCAGCCATGCCTGACTGTTGTCGGCGAGGTAGAGCGCCAGTTCGCGCTGCACCCGATCATATAACGCCGGGCTGGTCACGGGAAAGCAGGTTTCGACGCGGCGGAAGAAATTCCGATCCATCCAGTCGGCGCTGGCCAGATACAGCTCGGGGTCGTCGTCGTTGGCGAAATAGAACACTCGTGTGTGCTCGAGAAACCGGCCGACGATCGAACGCACATGAATATTCTCCGACACGCCGGCCACACCCGGGCGCAGACAGCAGATACCGCGCACGATCAGCTCGATCTTCACCCCGGCCTGGGAGGCGGCATAGAGCGCACGAATCACCTGCGGCTCGACCAGAGAATTCATCTTGGCAATGATGTGGCCCGGCTTGCCGGCCTTCGCATGCTCGGCCTCGCGGCCGATCTTTTCGATGATCGCTGCATGCAGGCGAAACGGCGCATCCAGCAGCCGTGCCAGTCCCGAGACCTTGCCCAGGCTGGTGAGCTGCAGAAACATCTCGTGCACATCGTTGCCGAGATCGTCGTCGCAGGAGAACAGACCGTAGTCGGTATACAGCCGTGCGGTCTTGGGATGGTAGTTGCCGGTGCCCAGATGCACGTAGTTGTGCAAACCGTCGGTTTCGCGGCGCACGATCAGTGTCATCTTGGCGTGGGTCTTGTAACCGACCACGCCATAGACCACATGCGCGCCGGCGGCCTGCAGCCGGTTGGCCAGCTCGATGTTGTCGGCTTCGTCGAAACGCGCACGCAGCTCCACGACCACGGTGACTTCCTTGCCGGCCCGCGCGGCTTCGACCAGCGCATCGACTACCGCCGAATCGGGCCCGGTGCGATACAGCGTCTGCTTGATCGCGAGTACGCGCGAATCCGACGCGGCCCGGCGCACGAAATCGATCACCGGCAGGAACGAATCGAAGGGGTGATGCAGCAACACGTCCGAGGCACGAATCTCGGCAAACAGATCGCCACTGGGCCCGAGTTCGCTGGGCAGGCGCGGCGAAAACGCCGGATACTTCAGATCCGGGCGATCGACCGTATCCAGTAGCGACATCAGGCGGTTGACGTTGACCGGCCCGTCCACCTGGAACAGATCCTCGCGCGACAGCAAAAAGCGATCGAGCAGGTATTTGCTCAACGAGTCGGGGCAGTTATGCGCGACTTCCAGGCGCACGCAATCGCCATAGCGGCGTGACGGCAACTCGCCCTCGACCGCGCGCAGCAGATCGTCGACCTCTTCTTCGTCGACGAACAGATCGGAATTGCGCGTCACGCGGAATTGGTAGCAGCCGCGCGTGCCCATGCTCGGGAACAGGTCGCCGACATGCTGATGGATGATCGACGACAGGAACACGAAATCGTGCGGACCGCTGCCGGTTTCCTGGGGCAGCTGGATCACCCGCGGCAGCGCGCGCGGCGCCTGCACCACGGCATAATCGATCTTGCGTCCGAAGGCATCGGTGCCGTCGAGCGATACGATGAAATTCAGCGACTTGTTGAGAATGCGCGGAAACGGATGCGCCGGGTCCAGCCCCAGCGGGCTGATCACCGGCAGCAATTCCTCCTCGAAGAACTGGGCCAGCCACGCGCGCTGCTCGGCGTTCCATTCCGAACGGCGCAGAAAGCGGATACCCTCCTCCTGCAACGCCGGAATCAATTCGTTGTTGAGCGTGCTGTATTGTTTGGCCACCAACTCGTGTGCACGCATGCTGATCGCACGCAGTGCTTCGGTGGGCGTGCGGTTGTCGGCCTCGGTGGGCGAGTTGACCAGTTCGGCCTTCTGCTTGAGCCCGGCCACGCGCACCTCGAAGAACTCGTCCAGATTGGTCGAGGAAATACACAGGAATTTCAGCCGCTCGAGCAGCGGCACGCGCGTATCGCGGGCCTGTTCGAGCACCCGATCATTGAATTCGAGCAGCGACAACTCGCGATTGATGAACAGATCGGGGGCATCGAGCTCGCGCTCTGCGACGTCTTTGGCGTTTGCACTCATGCGAAATCGACTCGCGGCGCGAGGCGCCGGCTTGAAAAATGGGCTTAACGGATAGCAACAGCAGATGACATTTCCATGACAGACGCGATACTGCAACTCAGCGCCTGGCATATCGATGCCTTTACCGACCGCGTATTTCGCGGCAACCCGGCCGCGGTGGTCCTGCTCGACGACTGGCTCGATGATACGACGCTGCTCGCGATCGCGGCCGAGCACAACCTGGCCGAAACCGCGTTCGTCGTACCCGGCGACACGACGCACCAGCTGCGCTGGTTCACGCCGACCTGCGAGGTCGAGTTGTGCGGTCACGCCACGCTGGCCAGCGCCTATGTGCTGTTGCACTGTCGCACGGGCTTTCGCGCGCCACTGCGTTTTGCCACCCGCCATGCCGGCGAACTCGGCGTGCGCGAAACCGACGGCATGCTTTGGCTGGATTTTCCCAGCCGACCGGCACAGCCGCTCGAGCGCGCGCCCGCAGCGGTGGAAGCCGCGCTGGGCGCAACCAGCGTGGCCTGGCATGTCGGCGCCAATCACTTGGCCATATTCGACCAGGCCGCCATCGTAGCCGCGCTCGCGCCCGATATGCGCGCGCTGGCGGCCTGCAATCGCGAAGACAATCGCGGCGTGATCGCCACCGCCCCCGCCGACGACGGCATACACGATTTCGTCTCCCGCTATTTCGCACCCGCGCACGGTATCGACGAAGACCCGGTCACCGGCTCGGCGCACTGTACGCTCGCCCCCTACTGGGGCGCGCGTCTACACAAGACCGAACTCGCCGGACGCCAGATCTCGCGCCGCGGCGGCACCGTCATTTGCCGGCTGGCCGACGATCGCGTGCATCTGGGCGGGCGTGCCGTACGCTATGCCGAGAACCAACTCTTCATCGACCTTGAGGCCGCTCGCTCATGACCCAATTCGCACTCGCCGCGGCCAGTCTGTACGGGCTGATCGGGGTACTGCTCGGCGCCTTTGGCGCTCATGCCCTGGCCGACCGGCTGACTGCCGACATGCAGGCGATCTGGCATACCGCCGTGCAGTATCAGTTCTATCACGCGCTCGCGCTGCTCGGCGTCGGCCTGCTCGCCCGCCAGGGCGTGGGCTCCGCAGGCATGAGCGTGGCCACGATCTGCTTTGTTCTGGGCACGCTCGTTTTCTCCGGCAGCCTGTATCTGCTCGCCTTTTCGGGCATTCGCTGGCTGGGCGCGATCACGCCCATCGGCGGCGTGCTGCTGATCGTGGGCTGGGCGGCGCTGTTGTGGGCGGTGCTGCGCGGCCAGTAGCTCGTCGGGCCTAGCCGATCTCGCGCAGCGTGATCAGCGCCTTGTCGACATGCCGGTTCGCGGCCATCTGGGCCTGATAGCGCAGACGCACGATGCCCTCGCGATCAATCACGAAGGTCACCCGGTTGCCCAGCACGCCCAGCGCACGACCCACATCGAAGGCCTTGGACAGCGAACCGTCCTCATCGGCAATTAACGCAAAATCGAGCGCGTGTTTCTCTGCGAAGTCCCGATGGCTGGCATCGTCATCGGCGCTGATACCGATGACCTCGGCATCCATGGCGTTGAAGGCCTCGAGTTGATCGCGAAAGCCACAGGCCTGGCGGGTACACACGGGCGTACCGTCGCGCGGATAGAAATAGACCACGAGCGGCCGCTCTCCGAGCGACGCCTCGGTGTCGATCTCGCGCCCGTCGTGGGCACGGCGCTGGATAGCGGGGGCACGATCGCCGACATCAATTTTATGACTCATGAGCTTACCCGAATAGCGCGCGCCAGAGCACGACGGTGACGATGAATGCAGCGGCCAGCCCCAGACTAACGCCTAACGCGCCGCCCCAGCGAGCGGTTTTTTTTTCGGTTTGGGTGGTTTTTTCCAGCCAGCGTCGTAACACACGCTCGTTACGACGATTGGCCTTCCAGGCAATATCGAAAATATCGCCGACCACCGGCACCAGGCCGACGAGGAAATCCACGCCCGCGTTGGCCCCCATACGCATCCATACGCTTTTGGGCGCACCCAGACGCAAGGCTTCGATCACCAGCAGGCTCGACAGCCCCGCACCGACCAGATCGCCAGCAAAGGGCACGAGGCCGGCAATGCCGTCGATGCCCACGCGTTTACGGATAACCGGAATTTCGAAGGCATCGTCGAGCCACCACGCGAGTCGGTCGATCCGGCTGAGGCTGGCACGGCGCTTGGCAAGCAGGGCGGGCGAAACGGTGTCGTTCATTAGGCAACCTTTAAGATTTATGCCGCCACGGCCGCGCTGGCGTCTTTTGCGCGTGCCAGACGTCGCCCCGCGCGTGTCGTTTGCTGAGGACAGGTAAACGAGCGGCACTGATATTTGCGATCATTGTAGGCGGATTCACCGCCCGACTGCGTTTAGCGGGCCAAGGAACGACATGAAAAAACTGTTCACCCTGTTGCTGATCGCGCTGCTGGCGTTCATCGCCTATGCGCTGTTCTGGCCCAGCGATTTCACGCCCCAGCCGTGGAATCCGGCGCCTGCGGTGACCGGCAACGCGCCGGTGCAAAGCGCGCCGCTGGCCCAGGCCGAACGTCTGGCCCAGGGTGTGGCCGTGGGCCCCGAAGATGTCGCGATCGACGATCAGGGGCGGCTGTATGCCGGCTACGAGGACGGTACGATCCGGCGTTTCGACAGCAACGGGCGCAACGGCGAGGTATTCGCCACGACCAATGGCCGCCCGCTCGGCCTGGCGTTCTCGGATGGCCCGGTGGCGCCGCCTGATAACGCAGCCCAGAACGGTATCCCCGCCGCAGACACGAGCCGCCCGGGCCAGACGCTGATCGTGGCCGATGCCGACAAGGGCCTGCTGGCGATCAACAGCGACGGCGATATCAAGATCCTGGCCAGCGGCGCCGACGGTGTGCCATTCAAATTCACCGACGATGTGGATGTCGCCGCCAACGGACGCATCTATTTTACCGACGCGTCGAGCAAGTACGACCAGGCGGCCTATCGCACCGATATTCTCGAACACGGCGGCCACGGCCGGCTGCTGGAATACGACCCGGACACCGCCAGCGTCACCGTGTTACTCGGCGGACTACAGTTCGCCAACGGTGTAGCTGTCAGCGGCGATCAATCCCATGTACTGGTCACCGAAACCGGCAGCTATCGTGTATTGCGCTACTGGCTGACCGGCGACAAGGCGGGTCAGAGCGATATTTTCATCGACCGGCTGCCGGGCTTTCCCGACGGGATCTCGCACGGCGCCGACAGCGATACGCTGTGGGTCGCGCTGTTCGCCCCGCGCAACCAGCTGCTGGATTTCGCCGCCGACAAGCCCTGGCTGCGAAAAATCGTCTTCCATCTGCCCGAGGCGCTCCAGCCGGCGCCCAAGCACGTGGCCAGCCTGCTGGGGATCAAAGCCGATGGTACGGTGGTCACCGACCTGCGCGACGATGCAGCGAATGCCTTCGCCCCAATCACCAGCGTCGAAGAACACGGCGATACGCTCTATCTGGGCAGTCTTGCAGCCGACGCCTTCGCACGTATATCCCGACCGGCCCCGGTTACGCCATGAGCTCGAATCTCGAACAGGCACTCATCGAACTACGCCAGGCCCGCGCCGCGCTTGCCGAGCGTAGTGAGCCGGCGTTCGACGCCCGCCTGGCCGCGCTACGCGAATGGCAGGCCCGCAACACCGCGGCCCTGCATCGCCCCCTGGCCGAGCGCTACGACGGCGAAGATCTGCTGCATTTTCTTACCCGCAGCTTCTATCTCGAAGCGGATTGGTCGGAGCTGACCGCCGACCCGGGCAAGATCGCGAACCGTATCGGTCGCATCATCGACGACCATCGACCGCTGGTGATCGCGGTGCGTCTGCAGCATACCGCCGATACCCTGGATGCCGACATGGCCGAGCAGCTGGAAACGCGCACGCCCGATCAGCCCATCACCCGCAAGGGCTATGTCGCCGCCTTTCGCGAGGTTGGCCGATTCGACGTACGCGAACAGCAGATCGGCTGGGTCGGCGAGCTCGTGGATCTGCTCGGCGGCTTTGCCGACAACCGCGCCGCCTATTGGGCGTTCAAGCTGGCCAGCTCGCCAGCCAAGGCGCTGGGCATGGGCCAGACCTATGGCCTGCTGGCCGAAGGATTTTCGGCCATGCGCAACACCCGCGATCTGGAAACCGCGACCCGTGAAGCGCTGACGTTGCAACGGCGCGAGCTCGACCGGCTGATCGGGCGCACCGCGGGCAGCAGCTGATTGCGCTCGGCTGCGCCTTGCCGCATTCTCACGACAAATTCCTCACCGCCGCTGTTCGATGACCATCACCATTTCCGATGCCAGCCTCGTACCGATCGTCTCGCTGGCCGCCGGCATTGCCATTCTCGTGGTGCCGCGCCTGCTCAACTACATCGTCGCCGGCTATCTGATTCTCATCGGCGTGCTCGGTCTGGTGCATTTCTAGGACGTATTCCCTAGCGTCGGCGCGCGATGCGCCGGCAGCCAGAACGCCAGCACCGCCGCGATCAGGCCACCGACTGCGGCCAGCCATAGCGGCGCGGCCGCGCCGAAATGCTCGGCCACCGGCCCCAAAGCGATGATCGCCAACGCGCCCATCGCGTTGGCAAGCCCCAGTGCCAGGCCGGAGCCGAACGAGCGGTTCTCCGGTAACACGTCCTGGGCAATGAGCATGGTCAACGGCAGGGTCGAGAACAGCGCGATCCCCAACGCCGCCAGCACCAGCCATAGCCACAGCCCGTGCAGCACCACAAAGGCGAGGAGCAGCACGCTCGACACCAGCATCGAGCCGATGAGTATCGGGCGCGTGGGCTGCGAATCGGCCAGTCGCCCGCCGCCGAGATTGCCGATCACGCCGACGACCATGAGCACGGTGATGAAACTCGCGCCCGCGGTGAGCCCGCCGCCGGCCTGGGACCACAACACCGGCACGAACGTAATCACACTGAAAATGATCAGCGCGCGCAACGCGCAGAACAACACCAGCCGACTCAAGGGCCCCGCATGCCGGCGCCAGGCGATCGGAGTGGTATCGGCCTGACGCGCGGGCAGGCTCGGCGCCCAGCGCCATAACAGGGGCAGGGTGAACAGGGCCGGGATCGACAGCAGCCACAGATATGACATGCCGATATGTACCACCACGAGGCTGGCCAGTGCCGGCCAGACACCACGCCCGATTTCGCCGCCGACCAGAAAAAACGACATCGCACTGCCCTGGCGCTGATGCGACAGCAAGCGTACGCCAGCCAACGCCTGCGGATGAAACAGGGCATTGGAAATGCCGATGAGCACCAGCACGGCGATCAGCCAGGGCATCGTATCCACGAAACCGATGAGCGCCCCGCCAACCGACGAACCCAGCAGGCCCAGCACGACGAACGTGCGCCCGCCGAAGCGATCGCCGAGCAGGCCGACCAGCGGCTGCAAGCCCTGACCGACCAGCAGCGCCGCCATGATGGTGCCGGCCAGGCTGACCGACAGCTGCATCTGAATCAGCAACGCCGGCAGGATGCCAGGCAAAAAGGTCGCAGCACCGTCGTTGAGAAAATGCGACCAGCTCAGCCCCAGTAGCCGGCGCTCGGCGCCCACGCCGCTTTCAATCGTCTCCGCCACCCGGGCTGCTCCTTGGTCGATGCAAGATGCAGCAAAGGCTACGTTCGCGCTCGCCCGCCGGCAAGGCGAGGCGGCGCAAACCGATATCGACGCTAGGGAATCTCTGCATCACCTGTCGCGGTCGCGCCGGTGTGCTTTGCGCGCGATTGACAGACAAGTGAGAGCGTAGCGTGCCCAAGCCAATCGCAAGTTGCACGGTAGCGAACACTGACGCCGATCAAGCGCGCGCAAGGCCACAGCCCGCCCGGGGTTCGGCCTCGAACGCGATCCGCGAGAGGTTGTGCGACAGATTCCCTAGAGCATGCCCACCTGGAGCTTCGCGGCGTCGCTCATCATTTCCATCGTCCACGGCGGGTCGAATACGAGCTCGACACGCACCTGGGCGATGGTGGGCACCATCTTGACCTTGTTACGCACATCGTCGACGAGGATATCGCCCATACCGCAGCCCGGCGCGGTCAGGGTCATGTCGATATCCACGATGCGCGCCTGCGGGTCGCTATGATCGAAATCGCACTGATAGACCAGGCCGAGATCGACCAGATTGATCGGGATCTCCGGGTCGAACACGGTCCGCATCTGGTCCCATACCATGGCTTCGACATCGTCGTTGCCCGCCCCTTCGGGCAGGCGCAGCGGCTCGGGCGGTTCCTGGCCGATCGCATCGGCGTTCTCACCGGCGATGCGAATCAGGTTGCCGGCGATATAGACCGTGAAGGAGCCACCCAGCGCCTGGGTGATGTTGCCGTGGGTGCCGACCGGAATCTCGACCGTATCGCCGGCCGGAATGAGCACCGCTTCGCAGTCGCGCTGGAAGGTGACGGGTTCGTTGGAGGGCATCTGCATGGCGAGATACCTGCGTTGATGTAGATCAACATAGTCTACCAACCGCATTGATACCTGTCCGGCCGCCTGCATCGCATCATGCTCTGGTAGGATTGCGGCTATGAAAAAATCCCTGCTTGTCGTGGCCCACGGCAGTCGCCGTCAGGCTTCGAACGACGAAGTGCGCGCCCTCACCGAGCGCGTGCGCGCCGAATCCGGCGAGCGTTTCGCTGCGATCGAATGCGCCTTTCTGGAACTCGCCGACCCCTCGATCCCGGACGGCCTGGAACGCCTGATCGCGGACGGCGCGGCGCATATCACCGTACTGCCCTATTTTCTGTCAGCCGGCCGGCATGTCGCCGAGGATATCCCCGAGGAAGTCGCAACGACCCAGGCACAGCATCCGGACGTGCATATCGAGATCGCGCCCTATCTGGGCACCTCCGAAACCATGCCGAAGCTGCTGCTGACCATGCTCGCCGACAGCGCCGCCACCAGCGTCTAGACAATGGATCGTATCGCCGACAATCGCCGCTTCTGGCTGCTGCTCAATCTGGTGTTGCTGGTACTGCATGGCTTCGGCCTGTACTGCTATGTCGTGTACGGCTTTGCTCATCCGGTTACCCAGCTGTGGGCGATCGTGCTCATGATCCATATCCTCGAATTCCCGCTGGCCTTCATCGCCGTCCAAGGGCGCAAGGTTGGCTGGGGCACAACCATCATGGCCACGCTGATCTTCGGCTTTACCTGGTGGGTGCCCACGCGTCGGGGCGTTTTCCATGCGTGAGTCGTTCAATGCCACGCGCGCGGCGCTGGTATGCGGTATCGCGGTCGCACTGGTATCGCTGACCGGCGCGGTATTCCCGCCAGGGCTCTGGTACGAACAGCTCAACCAGCCGGCCGGCACACCGCCGGATATCGCGTTTCCGATCGCCTGGACGCTGTTGTATATCGGCATGGCCGTGGCCGCATGGCGCGTCTGGCGCGCGGCAGGCGTCGGTCGCGCGCTGGCGCTGTTCGCGCTCCAGCTGCTGCTCAATGCACTCTGGATGCCGGTGGCCTTCGGCGCCCACGCACTGCTCTGGGCACTGATCGTCATCGTCGCGCTATGGCTGGTGCTAGCCGCAACGCTCGCCGCCTTCTGGCGGATCGACCGACTCGCCGGACTTTTACTGGTGCCCTATCTGGCCTGGGTCAGTTATGCGGTGTATCTCAACACCGGGCTATTGGTATTGAACTGGAACGGTCTGTAGGTCGCTTCGTCGTTATTCCCCGCAAGCCAGGAGTTGTTTCATGGCCTTTGTCGACAAATACGGCCCCTGGGCCCTGATTACCGGCGCGTCCGCCGGTATCGGCGCCGAGTTCGCGCGCCAGATCGCGGCCAAGGGCGTCAATGTCGCGCTCGTCGCGCGCCGTCGTGAGCGCCTGGAAGCCCTGGGCGCCGAGCTCGAATCGGAATACGGGGTACGCACGCTGGCCATCGGCGCTGACCTGTGTGCCGACGATTTTCTCACCACGATTACCGACGCCCTGGGTACGCGCCATGTCGGGCTGCTGATCAACAACGCCGGCTCCGGCATGACCGGCGAATTTCTCGATCATGCGCTCGAAGACGAACTGCAGATGCTCGCGCTCAACTGCCGTGCGCCGCTGATACTGGCGCATCATTTCGGCCAGCGTATGCGCGACGATCGACGTGGCGGTATCGTCATGCTGGCCTCCGTGGCCGGCATCATGCCGACACCGATGTTTTCCAATTACAGCGCCACCAAGGCCTGGAACCGGTTCCTCGGCGAAGGGCTGCACGAAGAACTCGCCCGCGACGGCGTCGATGTCGTTTCGCTGTGTCCGGGCCTGACCCAGAGCGAATTCTTCGATCACGCCAACGTCGATCCGACCAACTGGCCCGCGCCCATGCGCGCGACCATCATGAGCGCCGAAGATGTAGTCAAGGCCGCGCTCAAGGGCCTTGGCAAGCATTCGCAGGTGGTACCCGGCTTGTCTTATCGCATGCTGACCCGTCTGTCGCGGCTGTCCCCCGGTTCGCTCACGCCCTGGATGATCGACCGCGTGATGCGGTTCGCACTCCCCAAAAGCGACAACGCACGGTAGAAGGAACGATCGAAATGGCTGATCTGAGTAACAAGACGCTTTTCATTTCCGGTGCCTCGCGCGGCATCGGCCTGGCCATCGCGCTTCGCGCCGCTCGCGACGGGGCCAATGTGGCCATCGCGGCCAAGACCGATACGCCGCACCCAAAGTTGCCGGGCACGATCTACACCGCGGCCGAACAAATCGAGGCGGCGGGCGGCAAGGCATTGCCGATCGTCTGCGATATCCGCGAAGAGGACCAGGTCGAGGCGGCGGTCGAGCAGACTGCCGAGCGTTTCGGCGGTATCGATATCTGCGTGAATAATGCCAGCGCCATTTCGTTGACCGGCACGCTGGAAACGCCGATGAAGCGCTACGATCTGATGAACCAGATCAACGCCCGCGGCAGCTATCTGGTCAGCCAGAAGTGTATTCCGCATCTCAAGAAGGCCGAGAATCCGCATGTGCTCATGCTCTCGCCGCCGCTCGACATGAAGCCGAAATGGTTCGGCCCGCATGTGGCCTATTCGATCGCGAAATACGGCATGAGCCTGTGCGTGCTGGGCATGGCCGAGGAATTCGCCGAAGACGGCATCGCCTTCAATGCGCTGTGGCCGCGTACGGGTATTGCCACCGCAGCGATTGATCTGATCGGGGGCAAGGAAATGCAGTCGCATTGCCGCACCCCCGAGATCATGGCCGACGCCGCGCATATCATCCTGACCAAGAACAGCCGCGACTTCACCGGCCGCTTCTGCATGGACGATGTGCTGCTGCACGAAAACGGCGTCAACGACTTCGAGCAATACGCGGTCGATCCGAGCAAGGAACTCTGGCCCGACTTTTTCGTGCCGGACGACGTACCGCCGCCGCCCGGCTCGATGGGCAATCGCACCGACTGAAGCCGGTGCGCTGGCGGCCCCGGCATGCGCCGGGGCCGTAGCCCTTAGAAATTCACGATCGCGATCACCTGCGAATAAACGTTGGTGTCGTCATCGCCAATCTGCGTGCCGCCTTCAGCCGCCGAGTTGTCCGGCGTGTAGAAGCCGACCAACGGGCTGATCACGAGATGCTCGTTGACGATCCACTGCGCATAGAGATCGACTTCGTTGCCGTCGAGAAAGCCGTCGCCGGCATTGTCGAACTGGAAGAACAGCGCGCCCAGTTCGACCGTTTCCGAGGGCGCCAGGGCCAGCCCCACATGGTGGACGTCGGTATCGCTGTTGAACGGCCCGGCATAGTTGGCCGCCACTTCCCCCTGGAACCAGGTGCCATAACCCCGGTTGAACCCGAAGAATAGCGGGTCGAAGCCGCCCGAAAAGCTGGAAAAACGGTAGGTCAGTTTGGGCGACCAGGGCATGTCGGCAAACGTCCAGCCGGCTTCGCCGTACCAGGCGTGATCGTCGCCACCGCCGGCGTAGTCGTCGCCATTGTCCTGATCGACATACTCGGTCGAGACGAACAGGTTTTCCACGCCCAGACTGCCGTTGGCGCGAAACGCCAGTGTTTTCTGGCCGTCACGATGTTGATAGCCCAGGAATTCGGCCGATTCCTCGTCGACGTCCAGACCTTTGAGATAAGTCACGCCGACGGTGCCGTAGGTGGCGTCCCGGTATTCGAGATTGGCACCCGCCAGTTCCATTTCGGCCTGGGCCTTGTTGTCCGAATGCAGCCAGAAACCGTCCAGATGAAACCCGCTGTCGCCGCCCAGGCGCAGAATGGCGGTCTTGTCGAAGGCCTTACGGGCCGCAAGCCAGTACGCGCCGCCGCGACTGAGCCCGTTCGGGGCGATACCGGCATCGGCGAGCGGCTGGAAGCCTTCGCCGAAGTTCAGCGAATCGCCATTGATGAGAAAACCGTCGCCGATCGTGAAACTCTGGCGCCCGAACGACAGGTCGATACCGTCTTCGCCCAGCCAGGGCACGAGATCGCCCGACACCCAGCCGATATAGGCGTCCTCGACCTGGGTGTCTTCTTCCTTGCCGGTCGAAAAACCACCGGCATCGCCATCGCCACGGGTGGCGGAACTCAACAGGTTGAACGCGCCGTAGACGCTGCCCGCGCCGTCGAGGCCGGTGGCTGCGCTCAAGCCGTATTTGGCATAGCCTTCCTGCCAGGTCGGGCTGTCGTCTTCGGTACGCAGCACCTGCGCATAGGACTTCGAGCTGTTGAATACACCGACCGCGGCTTCGAAATCGAAGTCGATCACGGTGTCGCCGTTATCGTAGAGCGTATGGGCGCCGGCCTGACTCGATGCCAGAGCCGCGGTGGCGGCCAGTGCAATAGCCACCGCGCGCCGGCTGTTGGTTGTGTTCATGAATCCCCCTTGGCTTGTGGGCGCAGTGCGCCCGGTTTATGACGATTCCGATATTGATGGACGTGCGGGCAACGACGGCCGTTGGCGAGCTGCATGATCGACTCGCTCGACTACGGCCGATCCCCCAGCCCGTCGCGAATGGCAATGCGCTTGGCGCGCATGCGCTCGAGCAACACGTTGCGCCTGACATCGATACGCTCGAGCGGCTCGGCCCGCAAAGTGGCGACCTCCGAGGCGGTATACGGCACGAAGTCGACGGGCGTGCTGTCACCGGCGATATCGCTGGTGAGCATCCAGTTGAGCAAGTCCGCCAGCTGGGCGTCGGTGAAACTCGACAGCGACACGCCGGGCACCTGCACCAGAAACGCACGCCCGCCTTCCACGTCGAGAAAATGACCAACGAAATCCTTCATCCGCGGCACATCGTTGGCGCGTGAGCCCTCGCCGTCGACGTGGTGACAGCCCGAGCATTCGAGCTGATAGTTCACCTGCGGGCGATAGCCGGCTTCGCGCGGCGTGAGCGCCGGCACCTCGTTGCCGGGGGCCGGCCGATTGTCCGGCCCCGGCAGACTCTGTGCCGTGGCGGTTGCCCCCAGCAGACACAACGCCGCCGCGACAAGCGCACGCGTACCCATCGTGCTAGCTGGCCACATCCCGAATGGTCGCAATCGTGCAGTTGTAGGTCAGATGCTCGGCGCCCAGACACCAGTTGATGTCGTTGTTGTTGAAGGGGCGATAGAGCGGCTGCTCGCTGTCGTTGCGGTTACAGGCACACTGGCCGCAGGCCTGCTTACCGCAGCAATCGTTATAGGCGATGATGTAATCGCGCCCGTCGGCGGGGTTGTGGCAGGTGCCTACCCAGGTGACTTCCGATACATCCGTGCCGGGCGGGCAGGCATTGATGGTGCCGCCGCAACAGGTACACAGAAAGCCATCGATCGAGCAATAGCGCCAGTAGTCACAGCTTTGCGGATCGCCGGGGTCACCAGGCGTGCCCGGTTCGGCCGCATGCGCGTTACCGGCGCTGCGATCCACCGGCAGGATCAACGGCAGCGCGCTGCCGACCACCACCCAGGAGCCGAAACGCACCAGGGCGTTGCGGCGCGAAGTCGAATACGCGAGCTGACGGGTCGAGCGTTCGAAGAAACGATCTAGAAATTTCATGGTGTCCCCCGGTGGTTAGTGCGCGGCCCGCTTGTGGCCCTGCATGTATTCCTGGAGCGAGCCCACGCCCATGGACTGGGCTTCGAACAGGCTTTCCAGATGTTCGCGGTTGTTGACCAGGCCCTTGGCGCGCAGTACGCCGTCGGCATCGATGAGCACCGCATAGGGCAGCTTGCCGATCTGGTAGGTCATGCCGATCTCCGGGCCGACCACATAGATGGCGTCCTCCAGGCCGTGCTCGGCGATCAGCGCCTGTTGCGAAGCGGCATCGCCGTCGCTGACATACACCACGTCCAGATCGCGCCGATAGCTGCGTGCCAGCGAACGCAGCGTCGGCAACAGCGATTTGCAGATCGGACAGGTCGGCGACATGAAAAACAGCAGCTGGCCCTTGTCGGCCTTGTAGCCGACATTCACCGGGCGCTCGTGGCGATCGGTGGCAGTGACCTGCGGCGCGGGGCTGTTCACGGCCACGCCCTTGTCGAGCATGAGCGCGCCGGCCGGTGCTATACGCGAGTGCAGCACGCCCACCTGGCGCACCAGCGCCATCACCACGAACGCAAGCGCCACGACCACGATCCACAGCAGAATCTGGGACAACACAGCGACATCCATGACTATCTCCCGGAGAGCGACTTCAGGCGCGGCTGGTTGGTCAGCAGCCCTTCGGTCGCGGTGTAAAGGATGAGAACGGCCGCCACGCTGGCGCCGATCAGAAACAGGCCGAAGCCATGCAGCACGGCGGTGGTGCTGGGCACGGCGGCGAGTACGGCCATTGCGATCAACACCGCATTGCGTACCAATAAGGCACCCGACAACGGACGCTCCAGACCCGGCCCGCTGCAGCCGCAATCGATCTCGCGACGTCCGCGCCAGAGGTTGATCGCGATCGCGGCCGTATACAACGCCAGCAGCAGGGCCGCGCTGGCGGCGCCCCAGGCACGCAGGGCCGGCACCAGCAGCGCGACCGCAATCAACACTTCAAGCACCGGCAGCGCCCGGGCCGCCAGCGACACGGCATGACCGGAGAGCAATGCATAGTCCTCGATCTGGCGCGCAAAGCGATGCGGCGCACGCAACTTGTGGCTGGCGCCGGTCAGCAGGATGACCGCCAGCACCAGCGAACAGGCCACGGCAACGATCGGATGAATCATCGCGGCCTCCTTAGTGGCTGCTGAGCACCAGCGCCGGTATCGCGCTGATGCCCTCTACCGTGTGCATGTATTCCATCTTTGACAGATCGAATACATCGAGCCCGCCGTCGATATTCACGCCCAGCAACAGCGGTTCGTCGTCTGAGGTCGCATTCAGGCTCCAGACATAGTTTTCGGTCTTGAGCTCGCCGACCTTTTCATGGCTGTCCAGATCGAAGGCCCAGATGGTGTCGCTGGGGTCTTCCCAGTTGCGATCGCCATGATCCTCGTGCACCAGTACATAGAGTTCGTTGCGCGCCGGCGAGATCGTCATCAGCTGCCAGCCGCCCACGCCCCAGCCCGCTTCACGCTGGGCATCGGTGAACAACGACCAGCGCTCACCCGCCACCGGCTTGTCGCCGGAGACGTCGATCGGCTGGATCACGCCGTCGAGCGTGGTGAAGTAGTACATATCGCCGTCACGGGCGGCGCGTTCGTTCATCGCGGTTTCGTTCGGGTCGAAGAACGGCGTGCGCACGCGCGAAACTTCGTGGCCGCTGTCGTCGAGCTTGACGCGCTGGAAGCTGCCGTCGCCACACACCGAGCCGAAGGCGCGCTTGCCGATCGGGTAGTTGAGCACACAGCCGGCGATATCGATTTCGCTGGCTACACTCTGGTTTTCGGTATCGACCACCGTGACCGAGGTCGACGGGGTGAAGTTGTAGATATAGACGAAGCGATCGTCGTTGCTCATGGTCAGCATGTTGCGTTCCATGAGGATATTGGCGCGCTTTTTGGGAATCTCGACTTCCCAGACCGGCTCCAGCGTTTGTGTATCCCAGGCGGTAAGCACGTCGGTACGTTCACCGCGCACCCCGCGCGACCAGAAGGTATCGGCCGAATACAGGCGGGTATCGTCATGCGAGAGCACCGACGGCGCGAGATAGCCGGTCGGGATCATGCCCAGCATTTTCTTTTGTTCCGGATCGACCACGACCACCTTGCCGGTGGTGGCATTATCGAACTGGGTATCGATGATGTAGGCACGATGCGGGCCCGGCTTGTCGAGCGTGACGGTACCGATTTCATCGGGCGGTAACTGCGCCATGGCGCCGGCACTCCAGACCAGCGCGGCGAGCGCGGCAATACCGCCGGCACGCAACAGTCGTTTGTTCATAGTCGTTCCTCGCTTGAGCTGTTCGATACGAGCGGCACGGCCGGCCCACGGCCGCGTCGACCGCAAATTCAGTGCAGCTGCGCTGGTGCGCCCGACTGCCCCCTCGCCTGTACCAGCGGTATCTCAAGACTGCGCCGCTGACGCCCCGGGCGCATGTCGGTTGGTGCAATTCGGCTTGTCGTGACGTGCATCAAGGTTTGTTCGCCGAAACTATGCACAAACGCGTTTGGCGCCCCCGCCCCCCGGTCGGATCGGGCACGCACGGCAAAGCACCGGGCCATCGGCGCACCAGTGACCGATGACCCGGGTGCACGGCTTATCGTGGCGCGGCGTCGTCTTCCGCCTCGGCGGCCAGATCGTGCTGGCGCTTGATCAGATAGGCATGGATCGTTTCGATTTGCTGTTGCGACAAGCGATCGGCGAACGATGGCATGCCCTGCTTGATACGGGTGCCACCGGCGACGATGCGCAGAAAATCGTCGTGCGTGGCGGCCGACATATTGCGCAGATTGGGCACGACCCCGCCGCTATAGGCGCTAAAGCCATGACACACGCCGCAATGGACATTGAACAGGTCCCGCCCCTGGGCAATCGTATCCGCATCGGCCTCGTTGGCCGGTATATCGGCCTCAATGGCCTGCACGCGCTTGGGCTCGTCGGGCAGGCGCGCCTTGCCGCCGAGCTTGTAGGTCAGCACCCGCGCCCGCGGCTCAACCTGCGTGTTCGCCGCCAGCCCGCCGAAGGCGGTCGGAAAAACACCGCCCCAACCGGCCATGAAGGTCACGTACTGCTCGCCATCAACCCTGTAGGTCACCGGACCGGCCATCACGCCGGTATTCGCGGGCGATCGCCAGAGTAGCTCGCCGTCATCGGCGGCGTAGGCCCGTACTTCGCCATTGGCGGTGCCCTGAAATACCAGCCCGCCGGCCGTCGACAAGGTGCCGCCGTTCCAGATGGTCGGATAATCATGGCTCCAGACCTCGCGCTGGGCGACCGGGTCCCAGGCCAGCAGCTTGCCGCGATACATATTCACGATCTCAGCACGGGCCTTGGCATCTTCGGGCAAGGCCACCGGCTGTGTACCCAGCTGCAGGGTGCCGCGGCCCTGCCAGGTCGCCTCGTTGTCGGGTTCGAGCAACGCCGGCGCAATCTGGGCCGGGATATAGGCCAGCCCGGTTTGCGGGTTGTACGACATGGGCATCCAGTTATGCCCGCCCAGTGGGCCGGGCATCATCAGCTTCGGCCCCTTCGTCCAGTCGGCCTTTTCCATGTCGACCACGGGGCGGCCGGTCTTCAGGTCGATACGCTTGGCCCAATTCACCGGCACGTATGTCTCGGCCGAAATGAGTTCGCCGTTGGTCCGGTCGATCACGTAATAGAAACCGTTCTTGGGTGCCTGCATGAGCACCGGGCGTGTCTTGCCGTCGATTTCAAGATCGGCGAGCGTGATCGTCTGCGTCGAGGTAAAATCCCACTGGTCGCCCGGCGTCTGCTGATAGTGCCAGACGTATTCGCCGGTCTCGGGGCGAATCGCGACGATGGAAGCCACGAACAGGTTATCGCCCTTCCCTTCGCTGCGCGCCTGGCGGTTCCAGAGGCTGGCGTTGCCGACCCCGATATAGAGCAGATCCAGCTTCGGGTCGTAGGCCATCGAGTCCCACACGGTCCCGCCGCCGCCCTGTTTCCAGTACTTGTCACCAAACCAGGTCTTGCGCGCCATTGCCATGGCCTTGCTTTCGGCCGGCTTGGACGGATCACCCGGCACGGTGAAAAAGCGCCAGGCCTGTTTGCCGGTGTCGGCGTCGTAGGCAGTGATATAGCCACGCACGCCCATTTCTGCGCCGCCGTTGCCGATGATCACCCGGCCTTTGACCACGCGCGGCGCACCGGTGATGGTCTGGCTGCGGTCGGTGTCGATGAGCGTGTTCACGCTCCAGACTTCGTCACCGCTATCGGCATCGAGCGCGATCAACCGGCCATCGAAGGCGCCGACGAACACCTTGCCCTCGTAGACCGCGACACCACGGTTGACCGGCCCGCAGCAGCCGTCGCGGGCCGCTGTTTTCGCGACCTCGGGGTCGTATTCCCACAACAGCTCGCCGGTTTTGGCGTCGAAGGCATAAACGATGCTGAACGCGCTGGTGGTATACATGACGCCGTCGACGACGATCGGCGTGGCTTCCACGCCGCGATCGATATCCAGCCGGACCGACCACGCCAGCCCTAAGTCGGCCACGTTGTCCTGATCGATCTGGTCGAGTCGGCTGAAGCGCTGCTCCTGGTAGGTACCGCCGTGGGTCATCCAGTTGCCGGGCTCGTCGGCTGCATTATTCAGCCGGGCCGTATCCACCGGCGCCGCACCGGCCACCCCGGCCCCGACAAACACGCACAACGCGCCACACAGGCGCGCCGCCGCGCCTATCCGATTCTTCATCGCCCTCTCCTCGTCTTATCGCACGTCGGCCATTGGCGACGACGGCTTGTTTTTGATTTTTTATAGCCGGCGCACAGCATCGGCGCCGGGTTCGATACGTGCCGGCTGCTGGCCGAGCCAGACAACCGGCACGTCCTGCGGTCAGAGTACGACCGTGGTCACCCGCTCTTCGGTATAGGCCAGGACGCCGGACAGGCCGCATTCGCGGCCGATGCCACTTTGCTTGAAGCCGCCCCAGGGCAGCTGCGGGTCGATTGGCGCCCAGGCGTTGATACCGATCGCACCGGCCTCGATCTGGCGGGCCACGCGGTGCGCACGGGCGACATTCGCCGTCCATACCGTCGCCGCCAGGCCATAGCGGGTGTCATTGGCGATGGCGATGGCTTCGGCTTCGTCGGCGAAGGGGATTACCGTGCCGACCGGGCCGAAGATTTCGTCGCGGGCGATGCTCATATCGTTGTGGGCGTTGGCGAATACCGTCGGGCGCACATACCAGCCGCCGCTTTCTTGCTCGGACGGTCCGCCGGCCAGCAGCGTCGCGCCTTCGTCGCTGCCACGGCGGATATAGTCGTTGATCTTGTCGTACTGGCCCTGACTGGCGACCGCGCCCATCTGCGTATCGGCATCGGCCGGATCGCCCACTTGAATACCGCGCGCGAGTTCGGCGAGCCTGGCACTGAAAGTCTCGGCGATATCCTGATGTACGAGAATACGGGTACCGGCGGCACAGACCTGGCCCTGGTTGAAGAACAGGCCCATGCCGCAGCCGCCCACGGCCGCCTCAAGATCCGCATCGTCGAATACAATCTGCGGGCTCTTGCCGCCGAGCTCGAGCGCGACATGCTTGAACAGGGGCGCGGCCAGACGCTGGATCGCCGCGCCCGTTTCCGGGCTCCCCGTGAAGGTGATCTTGGCAACCTTCGGATGTTCACACAGCACCGGCCCGAGCGTTGCGCCGTCGCCGGTCACCACATTGACCACACCGTCGGGAATGCCGGCTTCCTGGCATAGCCGGGCCAGATGCAGCGCCGACATCGGCGTCTGTTCGGCCGGTTTGATCACGGTCGTACAACCGGCGGCGAGTAGCGCACCGAGTTTCCAGCAGGTGATCATCAACGGCGTATTCCAGGGCACGATGGCCGCGACCACGCCCACCGGAACCAGCTCGGTGTAGGACAAAGTGGGCTGGCCCATATAGCCGGCGGT
This sequence comes from Salinisphaera sp. T5B8, assembly GCF_040361255.1. Classification (NCBI taxonomy): domain Bacteria; kingdom Pseudomonadati; phylum Pseudomonadota; class Gammaproteobacteria; order Salinisphaerales; family Salinisphaeraceae; genus Salinisphaera; species Salinisphaera sp. T5B8. Next base: position 105,700 of record NZ_APNG01000012.1, read on the forward strand.
GGGAATGGTGCGGCCTTCGAGCTTGTCGGCCCAGCCCGCGGCATGCCGCAGGGTGGCAATCGCATTGGGCAGATCGAGCATGCGCGGCTCGGCCGGCGGGCGGCCAATCGCATTCGCGTCCATATCGGCGAGCTGCTCGGCATCGCGTTCGACCAGATCCGCCAGACGATGCAGACACAAGCCGCGCGCCGCGCCGCTCATCTGCGACCATTCGCCGCCCTTGAGTTGCGCATGCGCGGCATCGATCGCCCGCGTGGCGTCGTCGGCGGTACCTGCCGCCGAGGTGGCCAGCGTTTGCCCGCTCGCCGGGTCGGGCAGGGTCATGGTCGCGCCATCGGAGGCGTCGACCGCCTGGCCGGCGATGAAGTGTTGGAATGCCTGATTCACGCGTGCTCCTCGAACAGTTAGACACGCACGGGCCCACGCTCGCGACAAACGTGATCGATGACCCGCGGTGATCGGTTATCGGTGCGTTCGAGCCTGCGCCCCGGCGGCCCACCCCGCATGCGCCAGCGTGCATATCGGCTTGTCGCTGTGTGCAGCGAGCGCACTTGCGCGGTGCGCGCTTTGACAGTGCGCGAACAACGGGGTAAACACGAATAAAAGCGTTGCAGGCGCCCGACGAACTGGCATGCGCATTGCAACTATTCGACCCGACACAATCGGGCGCTACGGGCTGGAGACCGTCGAATCACATGTCGTATCCGCAATACCGACCGCAGGCGAGCCGTTTTTCCGATCTCGGCGGCTGGCAGGACTATGTCAACCTGCATTTTCCGCCACTGCAGATGACCAGCCGTACGACATCCCCGTTCCAGGCGCAGGCCAGCAGCTGTGCACTGGGTGAGTGCACGTTGACCCATATCGGCAGTGCCGCCTCGGACGTGGCCCGGACGCCGCAACTGGCCCGCCAGGCCAACGCCGGTTACCTGAAAGTGATGTGGCAACTCGCCGGCACGATGGAACTCAGCCAGGACCGCCGCTCGGTGTGTCTGGTGCCGGGTCGGGCTTCGCTGTGTGATACCACCCGGCCCTACCGGATCCGCGTCGGCGACGGCGCCCGCCTGGCCGTGCTGCTGATCCCCTACGATGTCGACAGCCGCCTGCCGCGCTATGCGGAACGGGTCAGTGCGACCGAACTCAACGATATCCCGACCATGCAGGCGGCGCTCGGCGCGATTACCGGACTCGCCCGTTCGCGCCCCCAGGCCGATGACCCGGGCATTAGCGATGTCATGCAGGGCGTGGGCGCGATGCTCGCCGCCACCTTCGCGCGGGCCGCCGAGCCGGATGAAGCCGATCTCGACGCCCAGCGTATCCAGCGCGCCCGCCACTATATCGCCACCCATCTGGCCAGCAGCGACCTCACACCCGATCGGCTGGCCAGCGTATTGTGCGTGTCGCGGCGCACGCTCTACGGCCTGCTCGCCCGTCAGGGCACGACCCCTGCCCGCCTGATCAGCGAAACCCGACTACAACACGCGCGTGACGCGCTGGCGCAGGATACGACGTCCAGCCAGTCGATTACCGATATCGCGCTCGCCCACGGCTTTGGCGACAGTGCCCGCTTCAGCCATGCCTTCAAGGATCGCTTTGGTGTCGCCCCTAGTATCTGGCGCGGCCGCCACCAGGCCAATTAAGTCTCTGTCGGCTTGCGTCTAAGGCCGGACCGGGCAACCGGTTTCGCCAAGACCGCAGGTTGGATTCGCACAGCGTAATCCACGCCCAACGCTACCTCAGACCGAGTCGAGCGCAGCGCCTCGAAACGGCTGCGCCGTAGCTTCCCATCGAGGCGCAGATACCTGATTTCGTTGCGCACGGCGACATGCCTCGCGTCCTCCCGTGTTGCGTCTGACGCTTATTTGCTTGCCCTTGTTCAAGGTCTGCGCCTGTGCGGACGATATACCCCTACGCGCAATCGGCGCCGCCGTCGATCGCCAAAAATAACGTCAATTTTGCCGATAAACCTTGTCGTCGCGGCACAGCCCCTCAATGCCCGAGGACGACTTGAGCCGGGCTCTTTCGAAGGAAAAACCTATGTCTTCTCTACTGAAAAGCGTCAAAGCGAAATTGAGCGCCGGCTTCGCGCTCATTCTGTTGCTTGTCATTGCGCTGGGTGTTTTGAGTTACAACGCCTTGGGTAACAGCAACGACTTCACCCGTTCGATATACAACGAAAACCTGGGCGCGCTGTCGTATATCACGCAGGCGCATATCAGGCTTAACGGTATGCAGGCGAACATGCTCACGGTGATCGACAGCGCCGATCCGCGCGCCGCAGATACCTACGTAACTGAGGCGCGAGATCGCATGGAAAAGATCACGCAGGCCTGGAACGCCTACTACCCCGCGCTGGTCAGCACGGATGCCGAGCGGGCCGTGGCCAGCCAGTCCGACGCGACAATTGCAAAACTGCCGTCGGTAGTTCAGACGCTAACCCGCGAAATAGACAACAACGCATTCGAGCAAGCCCGCGCGACGTATCGCGAACAGGCACTCCCCCTGTTCGATTCGCTGCGCGACACGCTGGGCGATATCGAAGAGCAACAGGTCGCCCAGGCTGACGGTGCCTTCGCCACATCACAGGCGTCGAGCGACTTCGGCCGTCAGATCATCGTTGCCGCCGTAATCGGTGTGCTCGTGCTGGCGATTGCGCTGGTCGTGATCCTGACGCGCATGATCACCTCGCCGCTGAACCAGGCCCTGGGCGTGGTCCATGCCATCGCCGACGGTCATCTGGATACGCCGATTCATACCAACCGTCGCGACGAATTCGGCGCCATGCTGGTCGCGTTGTCCACGATGCAGGATCGGTTGTCCGATATCGTATCCCGTGTGCGTGACAGCTCGGATTCGGTCAGCGTCGGTGCGGGCCAGATCGCGACCGGTAACGACGAACTCAGCTCGCGGACCCAGGAGCAGGCGGCCAACCTCGAGGAAACGGCTGCCTCCATGGAACAGATGACCTCCACGGTCAAACAGAATGCCGACAACGCAGCGCAGGCCGATCAGCTGGCCCGCGGCGTACGCAGCCAGGCCGAAAATGGCGGCCAAGTGGTCAGTCAGGCGGTCGCCTCCATGCAGGAAATCGAGGAATCGAGCCGCAAGATTTCCTCGATTGTCGGCCTGATCGACGACATCGCCTTCCAGACCAACCTGCTCGCGCTCAATGCCTCGGTCGAGGCAGCCCGCGCCGGCGAACAGGGCCGCGGCTTTGCCGTGGTGGCCGCGGAAGTCCGCAACCTGGCCAGCCGCAGCGCGACCGCGGCCAAGGACATCAAGGAACTGGTCGAGGACAGCGCCAACAAGGTCAAGGAAGGCTCGTCCCAGGTCAGCCTGTCGGGTCGTACGCTCGACGAGATCGTGGACAGCGTGAACAAGGTCTCGGATCTGATCTCCGAAATCGCGGCCGCCAGCCAGGAACAGTCCAGCGGTATCGATCAGGTCAACCTGGCCGTTTCGCAGATGGATAGCATGACCCAGCAGAACGCCTCGCTGGTCGAGGAATCGGCGGCCGCCAGCCGTTCGCTCGAAGAGCAGGCCAATACGCTGAAGACGCAGATGGCGTTCTTCCGTATCGCCGCGACCGCAGCGATGGGTGCGCCGGCTGTACAGTCGCATGTGGCCCATACGCCGGCCGCGCCGGCGAGCAAGCCCGCCGCCGCCAAGCCGGCCAGCCCGGCGCCCAAGCGCGAGCCGCGCAAGGCCGAGCCTGCCCTGGTCGAAGACGACGCCGATTGGGCCACGTTCTAAACAACGGCCCCACGAAAAAGCCCCGCTCCGGCGGGGCTTTTTTTATGCACAGGGCGGGCGCCGCACAACGCCCGCCGGTTGCGCTATGAATGACCGTGGTGACCCAGACGGCGGTCGATTACATGCTTGGCCTTGCCCAGCGAACGCTCCAGCGTACCCACGGCCGACAGCGTGATCTTGGTGCTGATGCCGATATAGGACTTGATGTGTTGCTGCAGATTGCTCAGCGTTTCGTCCTCGGTGGCATGGTCGTCGAAATCGTGGCCACGCTCGACGGTGAGTGCGACATGATCGAGATTGCCCTCGCGGGTGAGCTCGATGAGATAGTGCGGCGCCAGGCCTTTTTGCTTGCAGATGATCTCTTCGATCTGGGTTGGAAACACGTTCACGCCGCGGATGATGAGCATGTCGTCGGAGCGACCGGTGATCTTGTCGATACGGCGCATGGAACGCGCGGTGGGTGCCAGCAGCCGGGTGAGATCGCGGGTGCGATAGCGCACGATCGGCAGGGCTTCCTTGGTCAGCGAGGTGAATACCAGCTCGCCGGGCTCGCCGTCGGGCATGACCTCGCCGGTATCCGGGTCGATGATTTCGGGGTAGAAATGATCCTCCCAGATCACCGGCCCGTCCTTGGTTTCGACGCATTCGTTGGCCACGCCCGGGCCCATCACTTCCGATAGGCCGTAGATATCCACCGCGTCGATACCCGCGCGGCGCTCGATTTCTTCGCGCATGGCATTGGTCCAGGGCTCGGCGCCGAAAATGCCGATCTCCAGCGAGGAGTCGCGTGGATCCAGCCCCTGGCGCTCGAACTCCTCGATGATGTTGAGCATGTACGAGGGTGTGACCATGATGATGCGTGGCTTGAAATCGCGGATCAGCTGGACCTGCTTTTCGGTCTGCCCACCCGACATCGGGATCACGGTACAACCGAGTTTTTCGGCGCCGTAGTGCGCGCCGAGCCCGCCGGTGAAAAGCCCATAGCCATAGGCGACATGCACGATATCGCCCGGCTTGCCACCGGCGGCGCGAATCGAACGCGCCACCAGATTGGCCCAGGTTTCGATATCGTTGGCGGTATAGCCCACGACCGTCGGCTTGCCGGTGGTGCCGCTGGAGGCATGGATACGCGATACCTGCTCGCGCGGCACGGCAAACATGTCAAACGGATAGGCGTCGCGCAGATCCTGCTTGGTGGTGAACGGAAACCTGGCCAAGTCGGCGAGCGTTTTCAGATCGCGCGGATGCACGCCGGCGGCATCGAACTTGGCCTTGTACCGGGGTACGTTGTCGTAGGCGTGTTGTAGCGACCATTTCAGTCGCTCGAGCTGCAACGCCTGCAATTCGTTGCGGCTGGCGGTTTCGATCGGTTCGAGCAGCGATTCGGGTTCCATCAATGCGGCCATGTTCATCTCCTCCATCTCGTTGCCGCCGGGGCGGCGTTAATGTTTTACGAAAGCCTCGCGACCGATGCCGCCGCGTGCCTTATGCGTGCTCCATCGCAGGCGAAAGCCAGATGCTCGCGCACCGACAGGGCTAGGACGCCATTACCTCAAGCACATCGCCGCGCACCTGATGGGCACGCCCACGAAAGAGCACAACGATTTCATCGTTCTGGTTGCGCACTGTGACGTCGTAGACACCGGTACGCCCGGAGCGCGAGCGTTGCTCCCCCTCGGCGACCAGCACGTCGCCCGCGAATGCCGGGCGCAGGTAATCGACGTTGCAGGCAGCCCCCACGGTGTTGCGATTGCCGCTGTTGCAGGCAAAGGCAAAGGCGCTGTCGGCCAGCGAAAAGATCAGCCCGCCGTGGCAGGTCTTGTGGCCATTGACCATGTCCTCGCGCACCGGCATGGACACCCGGGCATAGCCGGGGGCCATGGCGTCGATGTGCATGCCGAGCATGCGCGATGCTTCGTCGCGGGCGAACATCGCCTCGCCGACGCGTTCGGCCAGTGCCTGGGCATCCGTGTCCACGGGCGCGACTGACGCGCCGTTCTGGCTGGATTGCATTGCGTTGTCTCCTTTCCGAAAGAGCCTGTTCGATCCGGCGCGCTGCTTTTTTTATGTTCGTTTCAGCGTCGCCGGTGTGTTCGTTATTCAGCGACCTTTGAATTCGGGCGTGCGTTTTTCGCTGAACGCAGCCACGCCTTCGGCATAGTCAGCACTGCGACCGAGCTCGCCCATCGCGTCGCGTTCGGCATCCAGCTGAGCATCGAGATTATTGTTCACGCCGGCGTACATCAGCTCCTTGGTCCGGGCCAGGCCGCGGGTCGGCGCTTTCGACAAATGGTCGACGAGCTTGTCGATCTCACTATCGAAGGCGTCGTCGTCCACGCAGCGCCAGATCAGCCCCCAGTCGGCGGCCGTGGGTGCGTCGATCGGCTCGCCAAGCATGGCAAGGCCCATGGCCCGGGCCATGCCGATCCGCCGGGCCAGAAAATACGTGCCGCCGGTATCCGGGATCAGGCCGAGTTTGCAGAAGCTTTCGATGAACTTGGCCGAGCGCCGGGCGATGACCAGATCGCAGGCCAGCGCGAGATTCGCGCCGGCGCCTGCGGCCACGCCGTTGACGCCGCAGACCACCGGCAGCGGCAACGCGCGCAGGCGACGCACCAGCGGCGCGTAATAGGTTTCGACCGAATAGGCCAGATCGGGGGCCTCGCCGGATGCCGATACCGCGCGATCACCGAGATCCTGCCCCGCACAGAAGCCCTTGCCGGCGCCGGTGAGTAGCAGCACCCGCACCGAATCGTCGGCCTCGACGGTGTCGAGTGCTTCGGCCAGGGCCTCGTGCATGGCCACGTTGAAACTGTTGAGCTTGTTCGGGCGGTTGAGCGTGATGCGGGCGATGCCGGAATCGATGCTCAGGATGATGGAATCGTCTGCCATGAGAATCTCCTTAAGCGGCGGCCGTTTCTTCGGCTTCCGGCGTCCAGTCAGTGGTCGCGACCATGGTCAGCACGTCGTACTGGGCCACCACTTCGTCGTTCTGGTTGGTCACGGTCGCGTCCCAGCGCACTTCGCCGTATTCGGTATTCTCGCGCTTGGTCTTCTGCTTGCAGGTGAGTGCCACCTTGAGCGCGTCGCCCGGATAGGCCGGGGTCATGAAGCGCAGGTTGTCGACACCGTAGTTGGCCAGCACCGGGCCCGGATTGGGTTCGACGAACAGGCCGGCGGCCAGCGAGACGATGTAGTAGCCGTGGGCCACACGCCCGTCGAAGAACGGATTGGCCTTGGCCGCATCCTCGTCCATATGCGCGTAGAAGGTATCGCCGGTGAAGTTGGCGAAATGCTCGATATCGTCGAGGGTGATCTCGCGGGCGTCGGTGAGAATCGCGTCGCCGATCTCGAGTTCATCGAAATGCTTCTGGAACGGGTGGCGATCGGTTTGTTCGCGTTTACCGCCCGGCAGCCAGTGGTCGATGATGTCGGCCAGCATGTCGGGCGAGCCCTGCAAGGCACTGCGCTGCATGTAATGAAACACGGCACGCATGCCGCCGAGCTCCTCGCCGCCGCCAGCACGCCCCGGCCCGCCGTGTACGAGCATGGGCATGGGCGAGCCGTGACCCGTCGATTCCTTGGCACAGTCGCGATCGAGCACCAGCAGACGCCCGTGAAACGGCGCACAGCCAAGCGTCATGGCCCGGGCGAAGCCGGCATCGTGGGTTACGATCGAGCCCACCAGGCTGCCGCCGCCCAGCCGGGCCAGTGCGACCGCTTCTTCGGTCGTTTCGTAGGGCATGATCGTGGCGACCGGGCCAAAAGCCTCGATCGTATGAATTTCGCTGTGCGCGAACGGCGTATCGGTCGACAACAGCACCGGGCCCACGAACGCGCCCTTGTCGGCATCGGCATCCACGACCTCGCAGCGCGCCGGATCGCCGTAGACGATCTTCGCGCCCTGTTGCAGATCGGCGATACGCGCACGCACTTCCTCGACCTGATCACGGCTGGCCAGCGCCCCCATGGTCACGCCTTCGGCTTCGGGGTTGCCGACCACGACCTTGTCGAGCTTTTCCGACAGCGCATCGATGAACGCCTGCTGGTGATCGCGGGCCACGAGCACACGCCGGATGGCGGTACATTTCTGCCCGGCCTTGACCGTCATCTCCCGCATGACCTCTTTCACGGCCAGCTTGAATTCGGGCGTATCGGGTTCGGCATCCGGGCCGAGCGCGAGGAAGTTGAGCGAATCGGCCTCCATCGAAAAACGGGTGGCGTTTTCGACGATCGCCGGGTGCTGCTTGAGCTTGCGGCCGGTGTTCGCCGACCCGGTGAAGGTGACCACATCCTGGCAGGTCACGTGGTCGAGCAGATCGCCGACGCCGCCGCTGATCAGCTGCAGCGCGCCCTCTTCGATCAGGCCCGAATCGACGATGGCGCGCACCATTTCTTCGGTGACGAAGGCGGTCTGGGTCGCGGGTTTGACGATCGCCGGCATGCCGGCAAGATAGTTGGCCGCAAATTTTTCCAGCATGCCCCAACAGGGAAAGTTGAAGGCGTTGATATGCACGGCCACACCTTCCAGCGGGGTCTGGATATGCTGGCCGATGAAGCTGCCGTGGCGCGACATGGGCTCGGGATTGCCATCCAGCGCGAAGGTGGCGTTGGGCAGCTCGCGCCGACCCTTGCTGGCATAGGTGAACAACGTGCCGATGCCGCCGTCGATATCGACCCAGGAATCGGTACGGGTCGCGCCGGTGGCGGTGGAGAGCTTGTAGAAACGTTCCTTGTCGGCCATCAGCGTCTGCGCCAGCGCCTTGAGCTGCAGCGCACGCTGATGAAAGGTCAATGCCCGCAGCCGGGGGCCGACCTGTGTGCGGGCATAGTCGAGCATGCCGGCGAAATCGATGCCGTCGCTGGATACGCGAGCGACCGGTTCGCCGGTGACGGCATTCAATACCGTCTTGCCGCCTTCGCCGGTGACCCACTGGCCCTGAACATAGCTGCTGGATTGCATTACACGCTCCTGATTCTTGTCATCGGTGTCTCGACACCCTGAATATTCGGCTCGGCCGATCGAGCTGATTTTCGGCGCGGGTTCGCGCCTAATATCGAGCCCCGCGCCGAGTGCGGACTGCTTTCGCGTGGTTGTCAGACCAGCTGCAGACGCGACAAATCGGTGCGCGCCCGGTTCTGCCAGGCGGCGCGCAGTTCTTCGTTGGTTGTATGTCGCAGCCCCATGCGGGCCAGCCGTGTAAAGCGCTCCGACTGGGCGCTGCCAAAGGTTTCGGCGACCCGTGGATACCAGTACGCCACGCAGGCTTTGGCCAGTTGTCGGCCCTGTTCGTTGGCAACGATGCGATCGAGCCCCTCGAAGCCCAGCTCCATGTGGCGTTGCTCGCGCGGCAGCACCGCGCGCACGACCTCGGCGAACGGCGCGTATGAGCACTCGCGCAGTTCTTCGAGCTGCACCACGGTGGCCAGCCCCATGAGCACGTTCATCACCACCGCATCGGTCCAGTTTTCCAGCGGATAATGAAAGACCGACAGCCGCATGTCGCCGCCCTGGCGCGCCGGGTCGATATCGGCATCGCGGCTGGCGCGCGCCGACCAGTTGTGGGCGTTGTTGTAGAGCGCCTTGTCGGTACCGAAATCGCTCATGAGGTCGAGCACGCGTTCGGCGTGGTCGGCTTTTTCCAGCACGATGCGGCTGGCTGCGATGCGTTCCTTGATACCGGGGGCCCAGTTGATGGAATCGGCAAACCCCGCAGAGCCGGCCAGCTCGCTGTCCACAAAGGACGACATCAGCCGTAGCAGTTCGCCGCGATAGCGTGGCGGCGGGTTGTCCGGCGAGGTCAGCTTGCCGCCGCGGGCCAGATAATCCTCGATCGGCATGGTCTGATCGAACGGTTCACTCGTCATAGCTGAGTACCACCGTGTCGGTGATCGGCACGCTCTGGCAGGTCAACACATAGCCGGCCTTGACCTCATAATCCTCGAGCGCCTGGTTGTTCAGCATCTCGACTTCACCTTCCAGCACCCGCGCCCTACAGGTCGAACATACGCCGGCCTTGCAGGAATACGGGGCGTCCATGGCGTTGTCGAGCGCGGCATCCAGCACCGCGGTGCCGTCATTGGGCATTTCGATCGTACGCGTGGTGCCGTCGAGCGTAACCGAGACCTGGCAGGTCGCACCGGCGCGTTTGTCCTGACGTGAAACCGCTGGTTTCTTGGCCCGGCCCGGCTGCGACGAGGCAAATAACTCGAACTTGATTCGGTCGTCGCTCAGACCATGTTGCTTGAGCGAATCGGCGATCGTGAGCATCATCGGTTCCGGGCCACAGATGAACGCAGTATCCACCGAGCTCGCGTCGATCCAGTACTTGAAAAGCTGCTCCATCTTCTCGGCGTCGATCCGGCCCGAGAACAGATCGATGTCCTGGCCTTCGCTGGTGAGCACGTGGATGACCGAAAAGCGCCCGAGATGCAGGTTCTTGAGGTCTTCCAGCTCCTCGCGAAACATGATCGATGTCATCTGGCGGTTGGCGTAGAGCAGCGTGAACTCGGATTTGGGTTCACGCGCGAGCACGGTCTTGATGATCGACAACAGCGGCGTGATGCCCGAGCCGCCCGCAAAACCGAGATAGTGTTTCTCGGCGGTCGGTTCGAGCGGCGTATGGAACTTGCCCATCGGCGGCATCGCTTCGATGACGTCGCCGCGGCTGAGCTGTTCGTTGGCCCAGGTCGAGAACGCGCCGCCGTCGACCCGCTTGATGCCGACTTTCAGCACGCCCTCGTCGGTACCGGCACAGATCGAATAGGACCGGCGCAGTTCTTCGCCGTCGAAATCACGACGGAAGGTCAGATACTGGCCCTGGGTAAAATCGAAGGCCTCGGCGTTGTCCGCCGGCAGATTGAGCGTGACAACGACGGCGTCGCGCGTATCGCGGCGCACGTCGACAACTTCGAGAGGATGAAAGCGTGGCATGCAAAACCTTCCGTTAGGCTCTGGCGCTCAGAGGCACTTGAAATAGTCGAAGGGCTCCAGACAGTCCTTGCAGCGATACGACGCCTTGCAGGGCGTGGAACCGAACTGGCTGATCTTTTCGGTGTTCTTGGATTCGCAGCGCGGACAGGCGATCGCCGGGCCTGTCGCACCGGCCAGACGCGACGCGCGACTGGCCAGCTGACCGCTCGCGGCGGTGCCATCGACCGGCGGGGCAATACCGAATGCGCGCAGCTTGTCGCGTGCCGAATCGCTAATCCAGTCGGTCGTCCAGGCCGGCGACAGCCGTCGTTCGACGCGTAAGGCGTCGACGCCTTTCGAGCGCAGCTGTTCGACAATCATCTGGTTGATGACCAGGGTTGCCGGGCAGCCGGAGTACGTGGGCGTCACCGTGACCACCAGCGTGTCATCCCGGTAGCCCACGTCACGGACAATGCCGAGCTCGGTCACGGAGACAACCGGAATTTCCGGATCCGGCACATCGGCGAGCCATTCCCAGACTTGCTGGGTTGTCGGCCGGATGTTTAGCGCCTGCTGCTGTTTCATACCGCAACGCGCCGGCGGCTACCAGCTGGCGCCCGGATAGGCGCGCTGCAGAAACTGCATATCGGACAGGATATAGCCCAGATGCTCGGTATGTCGGCCCGTCTTGCCGCCGGTATGCACGAACGCATTATCGGGGACTTTCAAAGTCGCTTCGTCGAGCACATCCTCGACCCGGGCCAGCCAGGCCTCACGCAGCGTATCCGGCGACGGGGCGATACCCGCCTCCGCCATCGTGGCGTCAACGCCGTCGCTGACGAACATGTCGCCCGTGTACGACCACAATATGTCCAACGCCTGCTGCATACGGTCATGGCTTTCCGGGGTGCCGTCACCCAGACGCACCACCAGATCGGTGGAACGCTCAACGTGATACGAAACTTCCTTGAGCGCCTTGGCGGCGATCTCGGCGACGCGCGGGCTGGTCGATTCGGTCAACCGCTGCAGCAGTTCGTAGTGGAATGCGTCGAACAGGAACTGGCGCATGGTGGTCACGCCCATATCGCCGTTGGGTACCTCCACGAGCAGCACGTTGCGGAACTTGAACGCATCGCGCAAAAACGCCAGCTGATCGGCCGACCGCCCCTCGTTCTCGACCTCGCCCGCCAGGCCCAGCCAGAGCTGGGTATGGCCGATGAGGTCGAGTGCGGTATTGGTGAGCGCAATATCCTCTTCCAGCGCCGGACCATGACCACACCATTCGGAGAGCCGCTGGCCCAGGATCAGCGTGGTATCGCCCATGCGGCAGAGCCATTCGAAGAACGCCGGCCGGGTTTCGACGTTGGTGACGTGCGCATCGTGGACCTGCTCGGCTGCGGCGATATCAGCCAGCTTCGTGACGTCATCGGTGTTCATGTCGGACAAAGATGGCATTACATATTCCCCACTTCGTCGGGAATGTTGTAGAAGGTGGGATGCCGATAGATCTTGTCCTCGGCCGGGTCGAACATCGGCCCCTTGTCGGACGGCGTAGAGGCCGTGATCTCGGTAGAACGCGCTACCCAGATCGACACCCCTTCCTTGCGCCGGGTATAGACATCGCGGGCGTTGTTGATCGCCATCTCGGCGTCGGGCGCATGCAGGCTACCCACATGACGGTGGTTGAGCCCGTGCTGCCCACGGATGAAGATTTCCCAGAGCGGCCATTCGTTCGCCATCGTTAGCTCCCGTGTTCTGCGTTAATTTGGGACCTGTCGGCCCGACGACCGCTTAGGCGGCGACCCGGCGCTTGGCCGCTTTCTCGGCGTAGGCCGCAAGGCCGTCGCGGAACCATTCACCGCCTTCCCACGCCTTGATCCGAGCCCCTAGACGCTCGCGATTGCAGGGGCCGTTGCCCTTGAGTACGGCCTTGAACTCTTCCCAGTCGGGCTGGCTGAAGTCGTAGTTACCGGTTTCTTCGTTCCAGGCGAGATCGTCGTCGGGAATGGTCAGCCCGAGGTAATGCGCCTGCGGAACGGTCTCGTTGACGAAGCGCTGGCGCAGTTCGTCGTTGGTGTTCATCTTGATCTTCCAGGCCATGGACTGGTCGGAATGCACGCTGTCCTTGTCCGACGGCCCGAACATCATCAGCGCCGGATACCAGAACCGGTTCAACGCGTCCTGCGCCATCTCTTTCTGCGCGGGCGTGCCGGAGACCATCGACATCATGATCGAGTAGCCCTGACGCTGATGAAAACTCTCTTCCTTGCAGATCCGCACCATGGCCCGCGCATACGGCCCGAAAGAGGTCCGCTGCAGGGGGACCTGGTTCATGATCGCGGCGCCGTCCACCAGCCAGCCCACGGCACCCATATCGGCCCAGGTGAGGGTCGGATAGTTGAAGATCGATGAATACTTCATTTCACCCGAGTGCAGCTTGTTCATCAGCTCGTCGCGACTGATGCCCAGCGTCTCGGCGGCGCAATACAGATACAGACCATGGCCGGCTTCGTCCTGCACCTTGGCCAACAGGATCGCCTTGCGCTCGAGCGTCGGCGCACGCGTGACCCAGTTGCCCTCGGGGAGCTGTCCCACGATCTCGGAATGGGCATGCTGACCGATCTGGCGGATCAGCGTCTTGCGGTACGCGGCCGGCATCCAGTCCTTGGGCTCGATCTTGATGTTGTCGTCGATACGCGCTTGAAACGCGGCCTCTTCCGGCGACAGTTCGTCCGCGCCGCGAACCCGCTTACTACCGGTATCTACATTCTGTGCATACATGATTCGCACTCCTGCCGCTCGGTCGGCGATGTTGTCGTTTTACGCGCACCGGGAGCACGCGCCACCGCAAAAATCGATGCGGCGTTTTGATACAGATCAAGTTACCGCAAGTTTGTTTTTGTATCAAATAAGAATTGTGCACGCCTGAATAGCGCTGCAATGGGCCAACCGCCTGTATCAACTGGGTAAAACTCCATTAAAGACGCTGAAAAAGCTCGGCCGAAAAAAGTGGCACGGGCGTTTCTTGACGCGGATACGATGCCTGCACAGGCAATGCTGCGACGCAGCGTGATACACGCGAACAGCGTTAATTGCAGCCCTGTATCGAATTGGGAGTCAACGGCGCAGCGCGGGTAGCGCGCACGCGACCGGCGTCAGAGGCCGCCGAAACGCTCGTAGAAATAGGCGGCCGGCTCCGGCAGCGGCCCATCGGCGGTTTCCAGCACTTCGGCCAGATAGGTTTCGGCCTGTCGGAAGGTGGCCCTATACAGATTGCGACACAAAAGCCGCGCTGCCGCCCCGGGCCAGTCGCCGGGTAATACATCGTCGGGCAACTGCGGATCGCGCAGCAGCAGCCGTCGGATTTCGTGAATCAGCAGGGTGCGGATCAGAAACGCATCCTGTGGCTCGAGCCCGCCATTGCTATCGATCGCCCGCCACACTGGCCGGAAGCGATCCAGGAATTCGGCGTATTGAACGCCCAGGGCTTCAAGATTCCAGCATTCACGCACCAGCCGGTTGAGCGGTGCGGACGTGGGCAGCCCCTCGTTGCGTGCCCGCATGAGCACCACGCGGCGTTGTACGTCGAGATCCTGAAGCACGGAGGTGAGTGCGGCACGCGGGGGCAATGGATGGGCGAGCATGTCGCTGGAAAACGCGCCGAAGCCCAGCGTGGATAATTCCTTGCGTAGCGTTTCGCGCTTGCGCTGGGGTACCTGGGCCATGAGCACGAGCGTCCACTCGCCATCCCAGGACACACGCGGTTCGCTGTAGACGCGTTCGTAGGCCCGTTCGAAGCTGCGCCAGCCGCTGCGGGTGAGGCTGTAATAGCTGCGGCGGCCGATCTGTTCGGAACTCAGCCAGCCCTCCTTGGACAAGCGATACACCGAGGTACGCACCAGGCGCTCATTCAACCCCAGCGGCTCGAGCAAGCGGATCAGACTGCCCAGCCACACGGTCCCGCCGCGCGGCGCGATGGCATCGCCATAAACCGAGATGATCAGCGACGTGGCCCGCAACGAGCGGCGGCCGCTGAATTGCTCGATCAACGTATCGACAGGCCGGGATCGCGCCAATGACTTCTCCGAATGAACGTCGTATGAGGACGTGCCCGCAGGCACGAAACAAACCGACAAAAAAATGCCCGCGGCACAGCGCGGGCACCTATCATCGCGATTCTAGGGCATGCGAGTCGTACAGTCGCCCCGTACGACTCGCCGTGCCGCTCGGCGCCGATCAGTCGATCAGCGTCCAGGTGCCGTCGTGAATCTCGAGCATCCGGAATGCCGACAGATCCAGCCCCATATGATCGTCCGGGCTCATATTGAACACACCGCCCACGCCGACGAAGCCCTCGGTGGCTTCGATCTCGTCGCGAATCGCAGCACGATCAGCACTGCCGGCCGCCTTGATGGCGTTAACGGCAATCATCAGCCCGTCATAGGCATGACCGCCGAACTGGGAGATGGATTCGTTGAACGTGTCTTCGTATTCCTGCTTGTAGGCCAGTGCAACCTTCTTCTGCGGGTCGTCGTCGTCCAGCTTCGAGGCGACCAGCAACGCACCGGCGGGCAGGCGTACGCCTTCAGCCGCATCGCCGGCCAGCTCGATGTATTTCTCCGAAGCCACGCCGTGGGACTGATAGAACGGCAGGTCGAGGCCGAGCTGCTTGTAGTTGCGGGTCACGATCGCCGGGCCCTGGCCGAAGCCGAAGTTGAGCACCGCCTGCACGCCCTGGGTGTTGGCGATATTGGTCAGCTGGGCGGTCATGTCGGTGTCGCTGTTGTTGTAGGTTTCATCCGCCACGATCTCGATATCGAATTCGGGCGCGGCTTCCAGCGTCTGCGTGCGTCCCGACTGGCCAAAGCCGCCCGAGCCCGAGATCAGGCCGATCTTGGTGAAACCGCGTTCCTTCATGTCCTTGAGGATCTTGCGCGCGGCCATGCGATCGGTATGCGGCGTCTTGAACACCCATTTCTTGACCGGATCGATGATCTGGATTCCGCCGGCCAGCGAGATCAGCGCCACGCCCGAACGCTCGACCAGCGGCACCGCGGCCATGGTCGTGCCGGTGGTACTGCCGCCGACGATCACATCGACCTGGTCGGAATTGATCAGGCGCTTGACGAAAGTGCGCGCCTTGCCGGCATTACCGGAGGTGTCGTAATGCACCAGTTCCAGCGGGCGCCCGAGCACGCCGCCCTCGTCGTTGATCTTGTCGACCCAGTGTTCGAGCGTCTTGAGTTCCGGATCGCCCAGAAAGGACGCCGGCCCGGTGACCGATAGAAAAGTGCCGATCTTGATCGGCTTGCCGTCGGGGGCCGCGAACGCGGTCGTGCCGATAGATGCCAGTGCGAGCAGCAGCGCTGACCCGAGTGTCTTGATTCGCATAACGTCTCCTTGGTTTCTCCCACCGTGTGCCCGTCGACCGTGGCCGACGCGTTGTTGTCATTCGTTGTGTGTTTCGCCTGCCTGTGGCGTATCGCGGATGCCCAGATAGGCGCGTTTCACCTCGGGGTGATCGGCCAGTTCCTGGCCGCTGCCGCTGACCGTGATTTCACCGGTTTCCAGCACGAAACCGCGGTCGGCGATCGCCAGCGCGCCGGCCGCGTTCTGTTCGACCAGCAGGATGGTGATGCCGTCTTTATTGAGATTGCGCACGATCTCGAAGATCTCTTCGATGAGCAGCGGCGCCAGCCCCATGCTCGGCTCGTCGAGCAGCAACAGTCGGGGCCGTGCCATGAGCGCACGCCCGATCGCCAGCATCTGTTGCTGGCCGCCCGAGAGCATGCCGGCGGCCTGACGGCGTTTTTCCGCCAGAATCGGAAACAGCTCGTAGACCCAGTCGATATCGCGATTCACCGCCGCGCCGCGCCCGCGCACATAGGCGCCCAGGGCCAGGTTGTCGGCGACCGACATGGGCCCGAAGACCTGACGTCCCTCGGGCACCTGGGTAATGCCGCGGGCGACGCGCTTCTGCGCCTTGAGCCGGCCGATATCGGCGCCGTCGAAATGAATCTCGCCCTGGCTGTGCGGCTGAATACCGGAGAGCGTGTTCAACAAGGTGGTCTTGCCGGCACCATTGGCGCCCACCAGGGCGACCAGCTCGCCCTCGCGCACGTCGAGATCAATATCGCGCAGCGCCGTGACCGCGCCGTAACGGGTATGCAGGCCGCGAATATGCAGTAGCGGTTGGCCGTGACTCATGCGCCCCCCAGATAAGCAGCAATGACTTCGGGGTCGTTCTGGACTTGCTGGGGGGTACCCTGGGCCAGCTTGCGACCATAGTTGAGCACCAGCACGTCGTCGGAGACATCCATGACCAGCTTCATGTCGTGCTCGACCAGCACCACGGTGACCCCGCTCGCGGCCACCTCGCGTATGAGCTCGCCGATGGCATGGGTTTCGTTGGCGTTGAGCCCGGCGGCCGGCTCGTCGAGAAACAGCAGCTCGGGCTCGGCCGCCAATGCCCGCGCGATTTCCAGGCGCTTGAGCGCGCCGTAGGACATCTCGACCGGATGGGCGTCGAGCTGATTCGCCAGCCCGGTGAACCGCATCAGTTCGACCGCGCGTTCACGACAGTCCCGATCGCCTGCACGCACCGACTTCAGACGCAGCAGCGCAGACACGAAACCGCGATTGAGCCGCAAATGCCGACCCACCATCACGTTTTCGATCGCGGTCATGTTCATGCAGATCTGCAGGTTCTGAAACGTACGCCCGAGCCCGCGCTTTGCGAGCTCGTAGGGCGCCAACCCGCGCGTGTCGCGTTCGGCGAGCAGAATGTGGCCGTCCGTGGGCGTATAGATGCCGGTCAGCAGGTTGATCAGCGTCGTCTTGCCGGCGCCGTTGGGGCCGATGATGGAATGGACATCGCCGCGGGCCACCGTAAACGACAGATCGGCCACCGCATCGACGCCGCCGAAGGACTTGGTCAGCGCCCGGCATTCGAGGATCGCGCTCATCGCCGACCTCCCGGCACCAGCCGCGCCAGCGTGGGAACCAGCCCGGTGGGCATGAAGATGACCACGACCATGAGGATCGCGCCCAGGATCATGACTTCGAGATCGTCCACCCCGGTCAGAAACTGGGGCAGCAATGTCAGAATGAGTGCGCCCACGAGCGCGCCGTAGGTCGAGGCCATGCCGCCCAGCACGACCATGGTCACGAACTCGATCGAGTAGATGAAATTGGCCAGATCCGGCGTCACGAAACCCGAATAATGGGCGGTGAGCACGCCGGCGAGTGCGGCCAGCACAGCCGAAACCACGAAGATCATCACCTTGTAGCCCAGCGTATGCACGCCCACCACCTCGGCGGCGACTTCCGAGCCGTGGACCGCACGCAGCGCCCGGCCCACCGGCGAATCGATGAGGTTGAGCGCAAGCCATACGGTGAGTACCAGCAGGACCGCGATCAGCGCATACCAGTAGCGTTCGTCGTAGAGGTCGGTGCCACCAATCGACAGCGGCGGCGCCATCATGCCGTCCGGCCCGCCGGTGATCCCGGCTTCGGTACGCAGCACGATGGAAATGAGAATACCCAGGCCCAGCGTGGCCATGGCCAGATAATGGCCGGACAGACGCAGAATCGGACGCGCGACTACGAAAGCCAGCACCGCGACAACGACGAGTGCGGCCGGCATGGACAGATAGACCGGCCAGCCGTAGTTCGCACTCAGTACCGCGGTGACATAGGCGCCCAGGCCAAAGAAGCCGGCATGGCCGAGACTGATCTGGCCGGCATAGCCCATCAGCAGATTCAGGCCGACCGCGACCATCGCATTGATGAGTACATGAATGGCCACATCGTACTGATAGGGGTTGGAGAACAGCAGCGGCGCAGCAGCCAATACCAGCGCCAGGCCGATCAGCCCCGGGCGCGGAATACGTTTGAGCATGCCCATCAGACCCGCTCCGTCGCACGCGAGCCGAACAGACCGCTGGGCAACAGAAACAGCACCAGCAGCACGATCACGAACGGCACAGCGTCCTTGTATTCGGACGAAATATAGCCGGCCGTGAATGCTTCCATGATACCCAGCAACAGGCCGCCGACCACAGCACCCAGCGGGCTGCCCAGCCCGCCCAGCACCGCGGCCACGAAGCCTTTCAGCCCCAGCATCACGCCGATATCGTAGGCGGTGAGCGTGATCGGCGCAGCCACCGCACCGGCCACCGCGCCCAGCGCGCCCGCCAGTGCGAACGACAGCATCAGAATGAAACGCGGGTTGATCCCCACCAGCCGTGCCGCATTGGGATTGTGCGAAACCGCCAGCATCGCCTTGCCGGTGAGCGTGCGTTTGAAAAACCACGCCAGGGCACAGACCACGACCGCGCCGATGGCCAGCACCCACAGGCTCTGCGGCAGTATCGTCGCACCACCGATATTGATGGGCGTATTGCCGGTGAACGCCGGCAGCGCATGAATCGACTTGCCCCAGAAGAACTGAGCGCCGCCGCGTAGAAACAGCGACGCGCCGATCGTGATGATGATCAGAGGCACGATATCGTTGGTCGCGGCCCGTTCGATCGCGAGCTTTTCGATGAGTATCGCGGCCAGTACGGCCAGCCCGATCGCGCAGACGATCGCCAGCGGCATGGGCAGCCCGTACTGCATGAGCATGACCGAGCCCAACCCGCCGATCATCAGGAACTCGCCCTGGGCGAAGTTGATGATATGGCTGGCGTTATAAATGATCGTAAAACCCAGGGCGACGAGCGCATAGGTCGAGCCCGCGGTCAGCCCCGAGAACAGATACTGCATGAACTCAGCGAACACGGCGCACCTGCTGTCGGCGCGCATGGCCGCGCGTATCGAATACAGGGGCGGCGTTCACGAGTTCTGTGCAGGCGCCGCAAAGCGCAGGTGCACGCCCCGGGCATCCGGTCGTTTTCACTGGTTTTCTCCTCTTCCTCTCGCACCGGCTGGGCCGGCTTTGACCCGCCTTGTCATCGCGCGGGCTCTAATCGTTATCGCGGGGCATCGCACATTGCGCCCCATGGCGCCGGCCCGGCTTTTCTCTGCCGTTTCGAATACTGCCGCCGCATCTCTTTAAAGCGATACTACATCAAATACTATATTCCGAAACAAGTATCACATTTATAAAAACTAGACGCATGCTACACACAATGGCAGCGGTTAAATCTTTATTTATTACTATAAATCATGCAGTTGAATTACTTTTGACATTGATCAATTCCATTGATTTCAATTCTTTGCATCGCTTCAAACGTGCGCGCATGTATCAGTTGAGTGTTCTCGCCTGCCCCATACCGAGCGAAAGGGCAACGACGTGCCGCCCTCCTCCGATTCACCTTTTCTGCCAGGCCACTACGGTCTGAACCATGCCGTATCGACCCCTCGATCCAGGCCGAACTCGCTTGACACCTGCCCTATTACTTAACATGCTAAACAAAATAAGTCGAACCCTGATTCAGGTGTCCGGGGTCGGTGCCGCCAGCCTGCCTTACACGGCGGTCTGGCGATCCGATCCATAACAGGCCTGGCCCGTAGCGCACGGGATCCGGGATCGCGAGAACAAACAAAGCGACAACAAGCACCGGACGCGGGCGGCCGCGAACGGCATGGCGACGAGGAGAGTCCCGATGAGCGAAAAGACCCTGACGTCTTCCGGTTTCTATGTATCCGCCGAGGCGTTCGTGCCCACCGACAACCCGGTGCCCACGCCCAGCGCCCCGCCGCCGGATATCCTGCGCTGTGCCTATATGGAGATCGTGGTTTCGGATCTGGCGGCCTCGCGCGCCTTCTATGTCGACGTGCTCAATCTGGTGGTCACCACCGAAAGCGACGACGCCATCTATTTGCGTACCACCGAGGAATTCATCCATCACAACGTGGTGCTGCGCGCCGGGCTGGTGCCGGCGGTGGCGGTGTTTGCCTATCGCGTGCGCTCGCCGGCCGAACTCGACAAGGCGGTCGCCTTCTATACCGAGCTGGGCTGTCGCGTCGAACGGCGCAAGGAAGGCTTTGTTCAGGGCGTGGGCGATTCGGTCCGCGTCGAGGACCCGCTGGGCTTTCCCTGCGAATTCTTCTACGACGTGGAACACGTCGAACGCCTGGCCTGGCGCTACGACCTGCACAACGCCGGCGCGCTGGTGCGGCTCGACCACTTCAATCAGGTCACCCCCGACGTGCCGCGGGCAACCCGTTTCATGCAGGACCTGGGTTTTCGTGTCACCGAAGACATTCAGGACGAAAACCAGACCGTTTACGCGGCCTGGATGCGGCGCAAATCCACCGTGCACGATACCGCCATGACCGGCGGCGAAGGCCCGCGCATGCACCACATCGCCTTCGCGACCCACGAAAAACACAACATTCTGTATATCTGCGACAAGCTCGGCGCGCTGCGCCTGTCCGACTGTATCGAGCGTGGGCCCGGCCGTCATGGCGTATCCAACGCCTTCTATCTCTACCTGCGTGACCCGGACGGGCATCGCATCGAGATCTATACCCAGGACTATTACACCGGCGACCCCGACAACCCGGTCGTCACCTGGGACGTACATGACAACCAGCGCCGCGACTGGTGGGGCCATGCCGTGGTGCCCTCCTGGTATACCGAGGCCTCACGCGTGCTCGATCTCGACGGCAATGCGCAGCCGGTCGTCGCCCGCAGCGACGACTCGGAAATGGCGGTCACCATCGGTGCGGACGGCTTTTCCTATACCCGTCGAAACGAGCGCGACGACGACAGCGAATACAAACTCGGCCACCAGTTGTAGCCGCGCTACGGGCAGCAGCTTCACGCCAGGCCACGGGCGACGAAGTAGGCCGCCACGAGCGGCTTGATGCACAATAAAAAGACGCTCGATGCCCCGGCCCTTACCGAACCCGCGTGCGGCGTGCGCTGGCCGCAACTCAGCGCGCGCCCGCCTGGCGCCACGGTTCGTCGCCGGTGTATCCAACCCAACGTCTTCGAGAAGCCGGCCCGATGAGCCAGACAAGCAACCCTGCACGACAACGCCATTACAAACGCCATCCGCTGGAGACCCGGCATGCCCTGCCGATGACCCTGCTGCGCGCACGCGAGTCGGTGATGGCGCGGTTTCGGCCCATGCTCAACGCGCACGGCATTTCCGAACAGCAATGGCGGGTCATGCGCGTGCTCGCCGAGGAAGGCGTGCTCGACGCAACCGAGATTTCCGGGCGGGCCTGTATCTTCGCCTCCAGCCTGTCGCGCATCATCAAGACGCTGGAAAAACAGGGCGCGCTGGTACGCGAACGCTGTGCCGACGATGCCCGCCGGGTACAGCTACGCCTGACCGATCAGGGCTATCGAACGGTGGCCGAGATCACGCCCGAGAGCGTGGCAATCTACCGCGAGCTCGAAGAAAAATTCGGCCGCGAGCGCGTGGCCACGCTCATCGACATGCTCAACGAACTCGTCGATATGGAATAAAACCCGGTCGCGCGATCGGCACCTTGGCACGGTTGACGCCTGCGGTTTTATTTAACATGATAAATAAAACAACAAGACAAGAGGAGAACCCCACATGCCGCATCTGTGCATGGAGTATTCGGCCAATCTGGCCGAGCAGGTAGACCTGAACGGCCTGTGCAGCCGGCTCAACGCCACCCTGCTGGATACCGGGTTTTTCGAGCCCGGCGCCATTCGCGTACGCACCCTGCGCTGCGACCACTACGCCGTGGCCGACGAACTACCCGAAAACGCGTTCCTCGATGCCTCGCTTCGTATTGGCGAAGGCCGTAGCGAAAACGATCGCAAGCAGATCGGCGAAGCGCTGTTCGCCTGTCTTCAGAGCGAGCTGGCCACGCTGTTCGAGGCCCCGCACTTCTGTCTATCGCTCGAGATTCGCGAAATTTCGCGCGAACTGAGCTGGAAGAAGAACGCCATTCACCCGCGCCTGCGCGGCCAGTCCTAGCCCGGAGCTGTCATGGCCTCATTCCAAGACAATCTCGATAAAGCCCAATCCTATCTCGCGCGTTTTCGTGACCACGGCGTGCTCAACCAGATCGACGGCCAGGCCGTGCCCGCTGCAAGCGGCAAGACCTTCGAAACGATTTCGCCGGTCGATCAAGCCAAACTCGCCGATGTCGCCCATGGCGGCGCCGAGGATATCGACCGCGCCGCCCAGGCCGCTAAGGCTGCGTTCGGCGCATGGCGGGATATGGACGGCGCCGAGCGCAAGAAAATTCTGCACAAGGTGGCCGATGCCATCGAAGCCCGGGCCGAGGAAATCGCCCTGGTGGAATGCATGGATACCGGCCAGGCATTTCGCTTCATGTCCAAAGCGGCCCTGCGCGGCGCGGCGAACTTTCGCTTTTTTGCCGACCGCGCACCCGGCGCACGCGACGGCCAGTCGCTGAAAGCCCCGGGCCAGATCAATATCACCACGCGTACACCGATCGGCCCGGTGGGCCTGATCACGCCGTGGAATACACCGTTCATGCTCTCGACCTGGAAGATCGCCCCGGCACTGGCTGCCGGCTGCACCATCGTGCACAAACCGGCCGAGTTCTCACCGCTGACCGCGCGCCTGCTGGTGGAAATCGCCGAAGAAGCAGGCCTGCCGAAAGGCGTATGGAATACGGTCAACGGGTTCGGCGAAGACGCCGGCAAGGCGCTGACCGAACACCCGGCGATCAAGGCGATCGGCTTCGTGGGCGAAAGCCGGACCGGACAGATGATCCTCGGCCAGGGCGCGGCCACGCTCAAACGCGTGCACTT
Source organism: Salinisphaera sp. T5B8 (assembly GCF_040361255.1). Classification (NCBI taxonomy): domain Bacteria; kingdom Pseudomonadati; phylum Pseudomonadota; class Gammaproteobacteria; order Salinisphaerales; family Salinisphaeraceae; genus Salinisphaera; species Salinisphaera sp. T5B8. The sequence goes on from NZ_APNG01000012.1 coordinate 129,081, forward strand.
CGAGCTGGGCGGCAAAAACCCGGTGGTGGTGTTTGCCGATGCCGATCTGGATCGCGCGGCCGATGCCGCACTGTTCATGATCTATTCGCTCAACGGCGAACGTTGCACCTCGTCGAGCCGCGTGCTCGTCGAGCAGTCGATCCACGACGCATTCGTGGCCAAGCTCGCCGAGCGCGCCGCGAACATCAAGGTGGGCCATCCGCTGGACCCGGCGACCGTGATCGGCCCGCTGATCCACCCCTCGCACGAAGAAAAGGTACGGTCGTATTTCGAGATTGCGCAGGAAGAAGGCGCGACCATTGCCACCGGCGGCGAAAAAGCCACCGACGGCGATCTGGCCGCCGGCTGCTACGTGAAACCGACGCTGTTCACCAACGCTCGCGGTTCCATGCGCATTGCCCAGGAAGAGATCTTCGGCCCGGTATTGACCGCGATTCCGTTTGCCGACGAAGCCGAAGCACTCGAACTGGCCAACGGTGTCGACTACGGCCTGGCCGGCTATGTCTGGACCCGCGACATGACCCGTGCCCTGCGCTTCACCGAGCAGATGGACGCCGGCATGATCTGGGTGAACTCGCAGAACGTGCGCCATTTGCCGGCCCCGTTCGGCGGCATGAAGGACTCGGGCATCGGCCGCGACGGCGGCGATTATTCCTTCGATTTCTATATGGAAACCAAGAACATCGCCCTGGCGACCGACGACCGGCCCATCCCCCGTTTGGATACGCCCTAGACCGGTTCGCACTCGATGGACGGCCGCCGCGAAGCCGCCGGCCGCGTTGCCCCCTCATCCCGATGGAAGATCTCATGACCGACGTACAACGCCCCCGGATTTCGAGTTTCGTTCGTCACGGCCAGCGCAGCTATGGCGCGGTCGTCGATGGCGGCATCGTCGATCTGGGCGCACGCCATGGCACGCGCTGGCCCACGCTCGATGCCGTGCTCGCCGACGGCGCCCTGGACGAACTGGCAGAGTCGGCGACCGGTGAAAGCCCCGATTTCGGCCTCGACGAGGTCGTTTTCGATATCCCGATCGCCCGCCCCGGCAAGATCATCTGCGTGGGTGTGAACTACCCCGACCGCAACGCCGAGTACAAGGACGGCCAGGACCTACCGCCCTATCCGTCGATCTTCATTCGTTTTCCGGAAAGCTTCGTCGGCCACGACCAGGCGATCGTGCGTCCGCCGGAATCCGAAAAGCTCGACTACGAGGGCGAGCTGGTACTGGTCATCGGCCGCGAAGGCCGGCGTATCCCCGAAGACGCCGCACTCGATCATGTCGCCGCGATCACCCTGGCCAACGAGGGCACGATTCGCGACTGGGTGCGCCATGCCAAATTCAACGTCACGCAAGGCAAGAATTTCGATCGCACCGGCGCAATCGGGCCGTGGCTGGTGCCGTTCGAGCACGAACGCCAGATTGCGGATATCGAATTGACCACGCGCGTGAATGGCGAGGTGCGCCAGCACGATCGCACCGCGCGCATGATGTTCGGCTTCAAATACCTGATTTCCTATATCTCGACCTTCACCACGCTCAAGCCGGGCGACGTGATCATCACCGGCACGCCCACCGGCGCGGGCGCCCGCCTGGATCCGCCGGTCTGGCTCAAGCCCGGTGATGTGGTGGAAGTCGAAGCCGAGGGCGTGGGCATCCTCTCCAACCGCGTGGAAGACGAGCTATGACCCTCGATACCTCGCAGATCGAAGCCGCCGCCCAGGCGCTGCTCGCCGCCGAGGCCGAGCGGCGCCAGATCGGCCTGTTGTCGATCGCGCATCCGGCCATGACGCTCGACGACGCCTATGCGATCCAGGCTGCGCAGATGCAGCCCAAGCGAGATGCCGGCCGGCGGATTCTGGGCTGGAAGATCGGGCTGACCTCGAAGGTCATGCAGGACGCCCTCGGTATCGACACGCCCGACAGCGGTGTGCTCTACGACGACATGCTGTTCGAAAGCGGCGCGCGCGTGCCAAACACCCGCTATATCGAACCGCGTGTGGAAGCCGAGATCGCCTTCGTGCTCAAGGCCCCGCTGGAAGGCGAGGTCAGCCGTGCCGACGTGCTGGCCGCGACCGATTATGTGGTGCCGGCGCTCGAAATTCTGGATACCCGGATTCTGCGTGCCGACCCGGAAAGCGGCCAGCGCCGCCGTATCGTGGATACGGTGGCGGACAACGCCGCGAATGCCGGCATCGTGCTCGGCGAGGCACGGCACGCGCCGGATGCCTTCGATCTGCGCTGGGTGGGCGCGATCGTCAAGCACAACGACGAAACCGTGGCCACGGGCCTGGGCGCCGGCGTACTCGACGATCCGGTCACCGGTCTAGTCTGGCTCGCGCGCCGTATGCATACCTACGGCCAGCGCATGAACGCCGGCGACGTCGTGCTCTCCGGCTCTTTCATCAGCCCCATCGAATGCCCGAGCGGCACCCGTATCGATGCCGATTTCGGCCGCTTCGGGCGTGTAGGTATCGACTTCGCCTAGGTGCGCGCCATGTCCCAACTGCCTGTCAATCAATTCAAGCAACGCCTGCGCCGCGGCGAGGCCCAGATCGGCCTGTGGGTGGCCAGCGGTGATCCCAGCGTAGCCGAGATCTGCTCGCATACCGGGTTCGACTGGCTGGTCATCGACGGCGAGCACGGCCCGAACGGCCTGCGCGACATGCTCGCCCAGCTGCGCGCGATCGGCGATACGCGCTCGCAGCCCGTGGTTCGGGTCAAGGACGACGACCGGGCCGGTATCAAGCAGGTGCTGGATATCGGTGCGACGAGTCTGCTGGTGCCGATGATCGAATCGGCCGAACAGGCCCGCCAGGTGGTCGCTTCGGTGCAGTACCCGCCTGCCGGCAAACGCGGGATCGGCGCGGCCCTGGCGCGTGCCTCGGCCTATAACACCCATCGCGATTATCTGGACGCGGCCGATGCCCAGATCTGTCTGTTGCTGCAGATCGAATCCCGTGCCGGGCTGGCCGCGCTCGACGACATCCTCGCTGTTGACGGGGTCGATGGCGTGTTCATCGGCCCGGCCGATCTGGCCGCGGATATGGGCCACCGGGGCGACCCGACCCATCCCGAGGTGCGCGCGAGCGTGGAAGACGCCATCGCCCGCATCGTGGCCGCCGGCAAACCGGCCGGGATGTTGTCGTCGAACCGGGATTTTTCCAGTCGCTGTCTGGCACTCGGCGCGACCTTCGTGGCCGTGGGCAGCGATGTGGGCCTGCTGGTCAACGCCGCGCGCCAGCTGCGCGCCGACTACGACGAAACCTAAAACAAGCCGTGCACATGGACCGCACGAGACGGCCCGAGCCATCGCTGGTCTGCCATCGAAAAAAAACCACAGGCAGAGCCGACGACCGTTACGAGGAGATATGTTCATGCAGTTTCATCATCATGGTTATGTCTCGGGCGACCCGAAGCTCGAGCCCGCCGCCGGATACGGCATCGATCGCGCCCCCGATCTGCCCGATACGATCGATGTACTCATCGTGGGCGCCGGGCCGGCCGGTGTGGTGACCGCCGCCCAGCTATCCCAGTTTCCCGACGTCAATACGCGACTGATCGAGGCCCGCCCGCACCGGCTCGAAGTGGGCCAGGCCGACGGCATTCAGGCGCGCAGCGTGGAAACCTTTCAGGCCTTCGGTTTCGCCGGCGCGATTACCGAGGAGGCCTATCGCATCACGGAAATGGCGGTATGGCGTCCGGATGCCGACAACCCGGCCCATATCGCCCGCGCCTCGGTGCCGGTGGACGATCCGCAGGGCATTAGCGAATTTCCGCATCTGATCGTGAACCAGGCCCGCGTGCAGGATTATTTCGTCGAATTCATGGAGAAATCGCCGGCCCGGATCAGCCCGGATTACGGCATCGAATTCGTCGGCCTGGAATATGCGGATGACGACGCATATCCGTTGCGCGTGCAGCTGCGCCATACCGACGCCGCCCGCGAAGGCGAGCTGCGCACGGTCCGGGTGAAGTATCTGGTGGGCTGTGATGGTGCGCACAGCCAGGTACGCAAGGCGATCGGGCGCGAAATGCACGGCCAGCAGGCGGCCCATGCCTGGGGCGTGGTCGATGCCCTGGCAGTGAGCGATTTCCCGGATATCCGCAAGAAATGCATCATCCAGTCCAAGGCCGGCGGCAACATCCTGCATATCCCGCGCGAAGGCGGGCATCTGTTTCGTATGTATGTGGATCTGGGCGAAGTGGCAACCGACGACGCCAGCCGCAGCATCCGCCAGACCTCGCTGGAACAAACGGTGGCCAAGGCCAACGAAATCCTGCACCCCTACACGATCGAGGTACGCAGCATCGCCCGCTATAGCGTCTATGAAGTCGGCCACCGGCTGACCGACAAGTTCGACGATTGCGACGATCCACACACGCGCACACCGAACGTGCTGATTACCGGCGACGCCTGTCATACCCACAGCGCCAAGGCCGGCCAGGGCATGAATGTCTCGATGCAGGACGGCTTCAATCTGGGCTGGAAACTCGGTTACGTGCTGGATGGCCGCAGCCCGGCGACACTGCTCAATACCTATTCGGCCGAGCGCCAGGAGATCGCCCAGAATCTGATCGATTTCGATCGCGAATGGTCGACGCTCATGGCCACCCGCGAAGAGGATTTCGACGACCCGGGCCAGCTCGAGGATTTCTATGTGAAGACCGCGGAATTCCCGGCCGGCTTCATGACCGAATACAAACCCTCGATGATCACCGGCGAGCCGTCGCACCAGTCTCTGGCCCCGGGTTTTCCGATCGGCAAACGCTTCAAGTCCGCGCCCGTGGTGCGGGTATGCGATGCCAATCCGTTGCAGCTGGGCCACCAGGCCCGCGCGGACGGGCGCTGGCGGCTTTATTTATTCGCCGACCGCGCAGCGGCCGAGTCCAACTCGGCGCTATCGCAGTGGGCGCAATGGCTGGTCGAAGCGCCCACGTCCCCGGTACGCGCCTGCACGCCGAAAAACCGCGGTCCCAACCATCTTTTCGATGTAAAAGTCATTTACCCGCAGGGCCATGCCGAGGTCGATATCAACGCGGTGCCCAAGGCATTCATGCCGCGTACCGGGCCGTTCGACCTGATCGACTACGAAAATGTGTTCGCCCTCGACCCGAACGCGGATATTTTCGACCTGCGCGGGATCGACCCTGCACAAGGCGCGCTGGTCATCGTGCGCCCCGACCAGTACGTGGCGCACGTGCTGCCGCTGGGCGCGACCGACGAACTGGCGGCATTCTTCGAGCCGATCCTGCTCGCGCCCACCGCTTCGCACGACTAGACAATGACGCGACGCCCCACGGGCGTTTCGCCCAGCACAATAAAAAGGCCCAGCGCCCAAGGAGATGTCATGGTGTTTCAAGCAATGCGTGAGCGGTTTTTGCATCGCCTGTGGGCGGTGGCGCTGCTGAGCCTTGTCGGTTTGCTGCCGGTCAACGTGTTCGCACAGAACGCGGCCGGCACGGACGTCGAACTCTTGTTGCTGGGTACGAAAGGCGGGCCGGCGCTGCTCACGCCCAAGCGTATTTCGCAGTCGAGCGCGCTGATTGTCGACGATGAAATCGTGATGATCGATGCCGGCTACGGTGCCAGCCTGCGTCTGGCCGAAGCCGGGCACAGTCTTAAACATCTGCGCTCGATCTTCATCACCCATCTACACAGCGACCACGTGCTCGACTACCCGGCCCTGATCATGAATGCCTGGGCCACCGGTTTGAAACAGCCGGTCGATGTCTATGGCCCGGCGGGCATGCAGACGATGACCGATCAGGTTTGGAAGATGTTCGCGGTCGATATCGACAAGCGCGTCGCCGACGAGGGCCGCCCCGATCCGCGTAAACTCGTGAGCGTGCACGAGATCGATGCCGGGCCGGTCGTCGACGCCACCATGAAGGTGTCGGCACTGCGTGTACCGCATCCGCCGTTCGGCGATGGCGAGGCGTTCGCCTATCGTTTTCAGGTGGCCGGCAAGACGATCGTGTTCACCGGCGATTTACATGCTTTCCCGGACGGCTTCGCGGCATTCGCCCGGAACGCGGACATCATGGTCAGCGAAATGGTCAACGCCGATGCCGTACAGGCCTTGTCCCAACGTATTGGCAACGGCGACACGCTGGCCAAAGCCATTCTGTCGCATCATGTGACCGGCGCCCAGGTCGGCCGGGCCGCGCAGGCCGCGCACGTCAAGAAGCTGGTACTCAGCCATTTGGTGCCGGCCGACGATCCCTCCGTAACCGAGCAGAGCTGGATCGACGCAGTACGGGGTGATTACGACGGGCCCGTGGTCGTCGGGCGTGACGGCATGGGCATCCACGTGGCGGGGGCACAAGCGAAGGCCGGGTCTGAGTAGTCCGGCCGTACCGGCGTAACGATCTTCCCGCGCCGCAGCGCCCGCGGTCGCGTGCCAATACGTGGCTTCGTGTGCGTTTGGCCTGGCGTAAAATAGCGCCATGACCGCTACGAAAAAACGCGACTACATCACCCGTGCCGGCTGGCAGAAGCTGGCCGACGAACTGGATTATCTCTGGCGCGAAAAACGCCCGCACGTGACCCGCGAACTGTCAGCAGCGGCCGCCGAAGGCGACCGTTCCGAGAACGCCGAATACATCTATCGCAAGAAAGAGCTGCGTGAAATCGATCGGCGGGTGCGTTATCTGGGCAAGCGCATCGACGAACTGACCGTGGTCGATACCATTCCCGACGACCCGGACAAGGTGTTCTTCGGTGCCTGGATCGACGTGATCGACGCCGACGACAGCGAGCATCGTTATCGAATCGTAGGCGCCGATGAAACCGATGCGGCCACGGGCGCCATCAGCCTGAATTCGCCGGTGGCCCGCGCGCTGATCGGTAAACGGCTGGGCGATATCGTGGAAATCGCGCTGCCGCAGGGCGCGCGCGAGCTAGAGATTCTGGCGATTCACTATACGCCGCCGGGCGACTGAACCACGCGCTCCGCCATCGGTGTAGCATACAGCCGACCATGGCCGGACTATTCACCCTGAGCACCGACAGCGTACTGCGCGAACGCGCCTTCATGTTGCTGTTGAGCGGGCGCGTGACCGCCACACTGGCGACCCAGATCCAGTCCGTGGTGGTGGGCTGGCAACTCTATGCGATGACACGCGATCCGCTCACCCTCGGCTGGGTGGGCCTGGCCCAGTTTCTGCCCATGGCGCTGCTGGTGCTGCCCGCAGGCGATGCCGCCGATCGGCTGCCGCGGCGGCTGATCCTGGCCACCAGCTGGCTCGTTCAGGCGATCGCGGCGCTGCTGTTTCTGGCGCTCACGCTCTCGGCCACCGAGTCGCCCATCGGCTTTTTTGGCGTGCTGGTGCTGTTCGGCATGGCGCGCGCGTTTGCCGGGCCGGGCATGCAGTCGCTGCTGCCACAGGTGGTCGGCGAGCAGCGTCTGCCGAAAGCCATCGCCTGGAATTCATCGGCATTCCAGGTGGCGGTCATCGGCGGCCCGGCCCTCGGCGGGGCCGTCTATCTGGCCGGGCCCGCCTTTGCCTATGGGCTGTGCGCAGGCCTGTTCGCGGCCGCCGCGGTGGCGATCGCGGCGATTCGCCAACATTTGCCCGCCCGTGCCGATACCAGCCGCGCGAGTGCATTCGCGCGATTTACGGCAGGAATCGTGTATGTGCGCACGCGCCCGATCATTCTGGGTGCAATTTCGCTGGATCTGTTCGCGGTGTTACTGGGCGGGGCGACCGCCCTGCTGCCTGTCTATGCCCACGAGATTCTGCATGTCGGCCCGGCCGGGCTGGGCGTGCTGCGTAGCGCGGTCGCGATCGGTGCCTTTTCGATGGGCATCTATCTGGGCCGCAATGCACTCGAACGCCGCGCCGGCGCGCTCATGTTCGCGGCGGTCGCGGTCTTTGGCGTGGCCACCATCGTGTTCGGTCTGTCGACGAGTTTCGTGCTGTCGTTTATCGCCCTGCTGGTCATGGGCGCGGCCGACATGATTAGCGTGTTCGTGCGCTCGTCGCTCATTCAGCTGGCCACGCCCGATGCCATGCGCGGACGGGTGAACGCGGTGAACATGCTGTTTATCGGTGCTTCCAACGAACTCGGCGAATTCGAGTCCGGCGTAACGGCGGCGCTGTTCGGCACCGTCGGGGCGGTGGTGTTCGGCGGCGTGGGCACGCTGGTGGTGGTCGCGGCCTGGATGGCGCTGTTCCCGGCCCTGCGCCGTGTCGATCGGCTCAACGACGTCGCGACTACCGCGCCTAGCCACCCGCACCGCGCGTGACCGGCGTTTCCACCGGCCGGGCCAGCCCTTCGGCACGGGTGGTTTCCAGCGCGCTTTGCGAAGATGGCGTCGCCTCGCCTGCCTGCGACGATTCGGCCTGCTCGTCGCCCGCCTGTTCCGGGCGCACATGCACGGTCGCCGACAGACCAACCGTGAGCACGCGCGTATCCGGCCGACTATCGAAACGAATGGTCACCGGCACGCGCTGGGCCAGGCGTACCCACTGGAATACCGGGTCGACATTGGGCAGGTTGCGCTCGCCCGGCGCGTTGTTGGCCACGGCAATGCCCCGCCCGATGCTGGCGACCCGGCCGTGCAGCGGCTGTTCGCTGGACATGAGGTCGATATCCACCGGATCGCCGATATCGATATGGGCGAGTTTGGTTTCTTCGAAATAGGCGGTCACGCGAAAGGTTTCGGCGTCGACGAGCGTCATCATCGATTGGCCCTGGCTGGCGTAATCGCCTTCGTCGAGCAACAGATGGGTCACATAGCCGTCGACCGGCGACCGTACGGTTGCCCATTCGAGATCCTGGCGCGCCTGCGCCAGCCGGGCTTTTGCCTGGCTCACCGATGCCGCCGCCGATGCGGCCTGCGACTGTGCCTGTTGCAAATCCTGAGTGGACACACCACCGCGCGGCAACCGCTCCAGCCGGTGAGCGTTGCGCCGCGCGAAACTCTCTTGGGCCCGTGCCTGTTCGAGGGCAGCCTTGGCTTCGGCAACCGTGTTCTCGAAGCGCACCGGTTCGATGGCGAACAACAGATCCCCCTTGTGGACATAGCTGTCGTCGGTGACCGCTACGCGCGCGACCGTGCCCGAGACCTCGGGCGCGATATTCACCACGTCGGCCTGCACGCGCGCATCCCGCGTCCAGGGCGCATACACATAGTGCTGCCAGGCAAACCAGCCAAGCACGACTGCCACGGCAACGACGATGAGGGTCGACACCACGCGCAATGTCACAGCGAGAAAACGTTTGGAATCGGCCATTCAGAACAACCTTGGATAACCGTGGTGATACAGCGTCGCTGGCTGCGGGTTGGCGCTGCTCACGGGCCGAATACCAGCATGAGGCTGGCCAGCAAAATCACGAACAATGCCGCCCCGGCCAGCGCCGGATGCCAGAACAGCCGATGCGCGCGGCTACGCAACAATAACGGCTGTAACAGCAGATAGATCAGCCCCGTGGCAGCCAGGAAGGCGAGGAACAGCGGCAGGTAGATACCGCCGAAGGAAATCTGTTCAGACAACACGATGGGCCTCCCCCAGACGAACGGAGCCGGCATCGGAGTTTTCTCTGGCCAGACCGTAATCGGCCAGCGCCGCTGCCACCAGCTCGGCGGCTACCGCGGCCCGTACACCATGGCGCAAGCGCAGGCGCGGTGTGAACGTCAGCGCTTCGTCGAGCATTTGCCGGGCCAGGGTATTGGTACGGGTCTGCATCGCAAAGACATCGGCGACGGGCGGATAACCGTGGGCGAACATCTGTTCCAGCTCGGCCAGTTCCTCGTGCACACTGGACTGCACGGGCTCGCTAAACCCGGCCCGTAGGCTCAAAACGCGTAACGAACGCGCCTCGATACCCATATTCACGGCAGAGAAAGCGGCCTGACGCGCACTCACATGGGTACGGCCTTTATCGGCGGCCACCGGCAAACGCAACAGTCGGTCGTAAACCCGGGTTTCGAAGCGCTCGCGCGAGCCGGTAAAGCCCTTGGCCAGCTCCCCGAACATGCCGGCCAGACGTTCACGCAATAAATCGCGCGGCGTGACTGGCAGGATGATCGCAAATGCGGCAAGCGCCAGAATGACGGCCAGTTCCGCGCCGATGAATGCCTCGGCAAAGCGTACGAAATCCTGGCGTGCGCCGTTGGCAGGATTCACCAGCAACGCAAACTGCACCAGGCTGATACGCCCGATCAAGGCCCATTGCGGTGTGGCCATGGCCAGACTGGCCACGAACACGAACGGCATGATCACGACCATCAGCATGACGAAGCCGTTGACCGCGGGCAGCAATATAAAATTGGCGATGAATGCCGCGACGCCGGCACACACCCCGCCGATACCGAAGCCACGGGCACCGCCGGCCGGGTCGTCGCCCAGGGCGAACAGCGTGGTAAGTACCGCCAGCAATACCATCATGCCGCTTAATGCCTGCGCATCGTGGGTCGCCCAGATCGCCGCGCCGATCGCGATCGCCGTGGCCGCGCGCGCGGTCGTACGCAACGATTCGCGTAGCGAAACGGCGGTCTGGAATTCGTTGCGCCGCGGGGCCGCGCGTGCATTCTTCTTCTCCGACAGCAATAGGCCGTGTTTGATGACGGCAGCACGCATGCGGTTGGCCAAATCCAGCGCACGGGTGATGATCACCCAGTCCACCAACGAGCGCCGGCGATCGTTTGCGCGATCGGCGCGTGCGTTGGTGAGGACGGCGTTGTAGGCCTTGCTGAACGCGAGTTTGATGGCCGACGTGTCGTTCGGATCCTTCTCCAGCAGTGCTGCAGCCTCGTCGAGCCGGCGTAGCGGCGCGCGGTCGATACGATCGCCGAACTTGCCCAGATAGACCTGCAGCGACGCCATCGCACTCACCAGCGAGAGCAACTCGTAATCGAGTCGGCGCGCCAATCGGTCGTACTCGGCAAAAGCCGGCTCGTCGTAACGTGCGTACTGGCGCGTCTGCTCCAGCGCGAGCGTTTTGTTCACGAGCGCATGCAGTTCCGGGTGTGGCGTATTCGGATCGCCCGCATCGCCATGCCCGGCTTGATCCGCGTCGGGATTACGCTCGATGCGGCGCATCTGTGCACCCATCGCCTTGAGCGCGTCGATACGGGCTGCGCGATACTTGCGGGCGGTAATCCCCGGGGCCAGCAGCACACTCACGAACGCGGCCACCACCGCCGCCAGCGCCGTTTCTGCCGTGCGCGCCACCGCGACCGAGAATACTGTCGATGGATCGCTCATCGCGCGTACGCCGACAATCATCGTCACATAGCCCGCCAGCACGAAGCCGTAGGACATGTTGTTGCGGAAAAGGCTCGCGCAGAAGACCATCAAGCTGACCCACAGCACGAGGCTGATACAAAACAGGGTATAGCTCTGCGCGAACAACGCGATCAGCGTCACCGACACCACCCCGGCGATAAACGTGCCAAGCAGACGCGAAAACGCCCGCACCACCAGAAAACCCGGTAGCGGCTGAATGAGGATCGCGACGTTGATGAATGCCCAGTAGGCATTATCCAGTTGCAGCCAGAACGCAAGATAAAGCGACAGCGCAACCGAAATACAACAACGGATCGCGAACGACAGGTTTTCGGCGCTCGGCGCCAGCAGCCAGCCCAGTCGTTGCATCATTGCATTATACAATCATATCGCGCACAACCATAGTCGCTTATCGAGGCGATACTCGGTCTTTGGCGCGTCTCGCTCGCGGCTTTCGCTTGTACAGCCTGCGCGCGCGGCGTACCGCCGGGTAACGCGTAGAACGCACCAGCCATCCCCGCGGGCCGGTTTGCCGGCCACTACGCTATTGTACGGTGCGGGCCATAGCCATCACTGCGCATCGCTATCCGGGGATGGCCGAACGAAACACCTTTGCCCTGCCTAACCGACGTTGGCGACCAGCACCTCGTCTGACTGTGCCCGCCTCGCCAACTGATTCGATTGCTAACGAAACACGCGTGCTGTCGGCGTACGTCGGATTACAGCCACCTCGCCTGGTTTGCTTGCTACAACAACGCCTACCACAAAAATCGCACGCGCTCGAACCGGCTTTCGAACGCCGCAGCATATTGCTTTCGGCCGGGGTCAGGGACCATGCCGCGTGAATTTTTAACGGGCATAAAAAAAGCCCCGAGCGCATGCTCGGGGCTTTTTAATTAAGAGCCTGGCGGTGACCTACTCTCGCACGGGGAGACCCCGCACTACCATCGGCGCTGAGTGGTTTCACTTCCGAGTTCGGAATGGGATCGGGTGGTTCCCACTCGCTATGGCCGCCAGGCAAACTGGAAAACAATCTATATGCAATCGAACACTGCGTTTGTATAGGCACGTAAAAGCGCTTGAGCGTTATATGACCAAGCCTCACGGGCAATTAGTACCAGTAAGCTGAACACGTTGCCGTGCTTACACATCTGGCCTATCAACGTCCTCGTCTTGGACGACCCTTAAGAGCCCTCAAGGGGCTAGCGAGATCTCATCTTGAGGTGGGCTTCGCGCTTAGATGCTTTCAGCGCTTATCCCTTCCGCACGTAGCTACCCGGCAATGCCACTGGCGTGACAACCGGAACACCAGAGGTGCGTCCATCCCGGTCCTCTCGTACTAAGGACAGATCCTCTCAAATCTCGAACGCCTACGGCAGATAGGGACCGAACTGTCTCACGACGTTCTAAACCCAGCTCGCGTACCACTTTAAATGGCGAACAGCCATACCCTTGGGACCTGCTTCAGCCCCAGGATGTGATGAGCCGACATCGAGGTGCCAAACTCCTCCGTCGATGTGGACTCTTGGGAGGAATCAGCCTGTTATCCCCGGCGTACCTTTTATCCGTTGAGCGATGGCCCTTCCATACAGAACCACCGGATCACTAAGACCTACTTTCGTACCTGCTCGACCCGTCGGTCTCACAGTCAAGCACCCTTTTGCCTTTGCACTCGTTGCGCGATTTCCGACCGCGCTGAGGGTACCTTTGCACTCCTCCGTTACTCTTTGGGAGGAGACCGCCCCAGTCAAACTACCCACCATACACTGTCCCTGGCCCAGATTATGGGCCTAGGTTAGAACCTCAAACATTTCAGGGCGGTATTTCAAGGGTGGCTCCACGCCGGCTAGCGCCGACGCTTCAAAGCCTCCCGCCTATCCTACACAAAAATGTTCAAAATCCAGTGTAAAGCTGTAGTAAAGGTGCACGGGGTCTTTCCGTCTTGCCGCAGGAACACTGCATCTTCACAGCAATTTCGATTTCACTGAGTCTCGGGTGGAGACAGTGTGGCCATCGTTACGCCATTCGTGCAGGTCAGAACTTACCTGACAAGGAATTTCGCTACCTTAGGACCGTTATAGTTACGGCCGCCGTTTACCGGGGCTTCGATCAAGAGCTTCGTCCGAAGACTAACCCCATCAATTAACCTTCCGGCACCGGGCAGGCGTCACACCCTATACATCC
>NZ_APNG01000012.1:147500-151480 GCF_040361255.1 Salinisphaera sp. T5B8
CATCCGCTTCGAGCGCTACGGAGTCGTAGCCCTGGATCAGTGGATAGAGAAACTCATGAATGGCGATCGACTCGTTTGCCTTGTAGCGCTTGTTGAAGTCATCGCGCTCAAGCATGCGTGCCACTGTATGTGTCGCGGCGAGCTTGATCATGTCGGCACTCGTGAGCTGGTTCAGCCACGTCGAGTTGAGCACCACACGGGTGCGCTCGGCATCGAGCACCTTGTATATCTGGGCTTCGTAGGTTGCCGCATTCTCGGCGACCTGCGCTTCATCGAGCGGCTTGCGGGTGACGTTCTTGCCGGTGGGATCACCGATACGGCCGGTGAAGTCGCCGATCAGAAACACCACATCGTGGCCCAAATCCTGGAACGTACGCATCTTGTTGAGCAGCACGGTATGCCCCAGATGCAGATCCGGCGCGGTCGGGTCGAAGCCGGCTTTGATCACGAGACGCTCCCCCGCCTGTGTCGCCTGCTCGAGGCGTGTACGAAACGCCTCCTCGGGAATGATCTCGTCACAACCCCGACAAATTTCGGCCCATATATCCTGCATCGACGAACGACTCCCTGGCGCGATCTACACTGGTTCGGCCGCTCAGTCTAGCGGTTTCGGACTTGGCAAGCATCCAGCTTTATGCTTTTCTATCCGGATAACTGCGGGCAGTAAAGAGGGGTGCCCGCGGCAAATCCCCACTTTCCCAGCACGGCTCGGCGTCATTTATATGGGCAAGATCGATACGGACTACCTGTGGCTGCACGAACAGCCCCAACCGCCGAGCTCGCGCCTTCGCCGCCTGGCCCTGATTCTCGTCGTGCCACTTATCGGTGGTGCCGCCTGGCTGACGGCCAGCCCGCAGACCCTGCTCGTTGACGACCGCGAGCCGCAAGGCGTCGAGACGCGAGACAACGGCGACAACGACATGGCCGCAGCCGATGTCGATGCATCGATCGGCCCGGGCCGCACGCAGGTATCGCAGGCGCTGCGTTCCGACAATGCAAGCGGACTGTCGCAGGACGACCTCGCGCTCAGCGACGATGATGCCAATGCCCTTGAGGTGCCGGTCGCGCCAATCGACCCCGATCGCGCAGCAACCGACACCGGCGATATCGACGCCACAACTGGCCTGGCGGATATTGTCGACACGGGTGTCGTACAAGATAAAGCACAACAACATGACAATGCCGCCATCGCCACGCCGCGGGACAGCGGCCCGCGCTGGCACGATGTGACCATCCGCAAGGGCGACACGCTCTCGATCGCGTTCAGCCGCAACGAATTGTCGTATGCCGACTCGCTGGCGATCGCGCATATGAAGGAGCACGGCAAGCGCTTTACCCGCGGGCTGCGGGCCGGCGACACGATGCGGGTCAAGGCCGATGCCGATGGCCACGTACTCGCGCTGGATTTCCCTGTCGATCCGCTGCACACCTTGCAGGTTCGCCCGCAGGGCAACGGCTTTCGCGGCGAAATGGCGCTGGCCGATGTCGAGCATCGCAATGCCTTCGCCAGCGGCATCATCGACACCAGCTTTTATGTCGATGCGCTGGAGGCCGGCCTGTCGGACCGCCAGATCATGAAGCTGGTCGAAATCTTCGGCTGGGATATCGATTTCGCCTTCGACACCCGGCCCGGTGACCGTTTCGTGGTCGTCTACGACGAGCTTTACAAGGACGGCGACAAGATCGCCAACGGCGATATCCTGGCGGCCTCGTTCATCAACCGTGGCCGCGACGTACGCGCCGTGCGTTATGCCGAAGCCGGCGATGACCAGGGCACGGTCTATTACTCCCCCGACGGGCGCGCGATGAAGAAAGCCTTTATTCGTACCCCGGTGGATTACACCCGTATCAGCTCGGGTTTCAATCTGTCGCGCAACCACCCCATTCTCAATCGCATTCGTCGCCACGAGGGCACCGACTACGCCGCACCCAGCGGCACGCCGATCAAGGCCACCGGCAATGGCCGTATCGTCTTCCGTGGTCGACGCGGCGGCTACGGCAACATGATCATCGTGCGCCACGACTCGCATCTTTCCACCCGCTATGGCCACATGTCGCGCTTCGCCAGCGGCTTCGGTGTCGGCAGCAAGGTGAAGCAGGGCGACGTCATCGGCTATGTCGGCATGAGCGGCCTGGCCACCGGCCCGCACCTGCACTATGAATTCCGCGTCGACGGCAATCCCAAGGACCCGGAACGCGTCGATCTGCCCAAGGCGCTGCCCCTGCCTGGCGAGTACATGGCCGATTTTCGCAAACACTCGGCGCCACTGCTCACGCAGCTGGACACGCTCACCGAAACCGAGATCGCAAGCGCCGGTACGAGCGGTAACAACGAGCCGAACTCGGCCAACTGACAGCAAAGCCCGGTCGTGTCTGGCAGGATGCAGACTCCGCCTGCCAGCGCACGCAGCCGACGCTGCGATGCCTGCAGCAGCCATCCGCCATCCCATCGCGACGCGCTGATATGAACGACGCCCGCTACTATATCGGCCTGATGTCAGGCACGAGCGTAGACGCCGCGGATGCCGCGGTCGTGCGCTTCGATGCCGCCGGCAATCGGCCGCAGATCCTGGCGACGCATGCGGAGCCACCCGAAGCCGGACTGCGCGACGACCTGCTTCATCTGTCGCAACAGGTCGCCGGCGTGTCGTTATCTAAATTCGGCGAACTGGATCAGCGCGTGGGCGAATGGTTCGCGCGGGCGGCGATTGCCGTGATGGACAAAGCGCAGGTCGGCGCCGACCAGATCGACGCAATCGGCAGCCACGGCCAGACCGTGCGCCACGAGCCCGACGCCCGCTACCCCTTCAGCCTCCAGCTCGGCTCGCCCAGCCGTATCGCGGCGCGTACCGGCTGTCGCGTCGTCGGGGATTTTCGCAACAGCGATATCGCCATCGGCGGCCAGGGCGCGCCGCTCGTGCCCGCCTTTCATCGCAGCGTGTTCGCCAATGCCCAGCGCCACCGCGTAGTCGTCAATATTGGCGGCATCGCCAATGTCACGGTGCTGCCCAGCCAGTCGGTCGACGACCCGCATGCGGTCACCGGCCTGGATACCGGCCCGGGCAATGCGCTCATGGATGCCTGGACCGCTGCCCATCTCAAACGGCATTACGATGCCGACGGGCGCTGGGCCGCCAGTGGCCGCGTCAACGATACGCTGCTCGCACACATGATGGCCGACCGCTATTTCGCCCGCCCCGCACCCAAGAGCACCGGTCGCGAATATTTCAACCTCGACTGGTTGCGCGCCCAGATCGACAGCCTGGCCAGGCGACCCATTCCGGCCGACGTTCAGGCCACGCTCTGCGAATTCACCGCGCGTAGCGTCGCCCAGGCCATCGACGAATACGGCCCCGGCGACGAAGAAGTGCTCATCTGTGGCGGCGGCGCACACAACAGCGAACTCTATCGCCGCCTCGCTCAATTGCTCGCGCCACGCGAACTGGCCGTTACCGACCGCTACGATGTCGACGCCGACTGGGTCGAAGCCGTGGCCTTCGCGTGGCTGGCCATGCGCACCGTCAATGGCTTGAGCGGCAACGTGCCCGGCGTGACCGGCGCGGCCGCGCCGGTCGCCCTCGGCGGCATCTACCAGGCCGCCCTGCTGGATAACTGACAGCAAGCACGCGCGTCTCTTCTGTCGTCAGCCGCCCCGCGCCATACGGGCGTTTGCATAGCAAAATCTGCCGTCTTGTCGTGCAGCGCTGATTCGTCCGCGACGAAATCGTTTCCTGCAGCGGGTCGCTCAAACAGCGAAAGCCTTACCCAGCCGCAGGTGGTCGTCGCATTGGGATTGCGGATCACGAACTGCGCCGCGCTGCGCGCGGGTTTTGCTAGCGCAAAACGTTCGCATCTTTGTGCACCCCATTCGCCTGCGGCGAATTGCCCCTCACGAGGGGCAAGGCGCGCTTTGGTTTAAACAGCGAAGGAGTTGCCGCAACCGCAGGTGGTCGTTGCGTTGGGATTGCGGATCACGAACT